>DATASE010000046.1:0-15110 GCA_036269375.1 Solirubrobacteraceae bacterium | reverse complement strand
CGGCGGCTACACGCGCATCCTCAAGCTCGGTCCGCGTCGCTCCGATGCGACCGAGATGGTCTATCTCGAGCTGGTCTAGCCGACCGCGCCGCGGCAGCGGTGGTAAGCAAGCTCATCCTCCAGTACGAAGGGACCGGCTTTGCGGGTTGGGCAGCCCAGCCGGGACTGAGGACCGTCCAAGCCGAGGTGGAGCGTGCGCTGCGCACGATCCTCGGCGAGCACGACCAGCATGGTAAGCCGCTCTCTCTTACGGTCGCCGGCCGCACCGACCGTGGCGTGCACGCCTGGGGTCAGGTGGCCAGCTATCGTCACGAGGCGCTTGACCCACTGCGCTTGAACGCGTTGTTGCCCGACGACGTCGCCGTGCTCGCCTGCGAGCCCGCCGACGAGGGCTTCGACGCACGCCGCGACGCGCTCAGCCGCACCTACTGCTATCGCATTCTCCTCCGCGGCGCGCGCGACGTGTTCGAGCGCGGGCGGGCGCTGTGGTGTCCGCGCCAGATCGACCTCGAGGCGCTCGACGCCTGCGCGGCGCTGTTGCCCGGCACGCACGACTTCACCGCCTTCACCCCGACCGAGACCGACCACGTGCGCTTCGAGCGCGAGGTCCTGAGTGCGCAGTGGCGCGCGGACGGGGAGATCCTCGAGTTCTGGATCGAGGCGGACTCGTTCATGCGCCACATGAACCGCGTACTCGTGGGAACGATGCTCGAGGTGGCAACGGCCAGACGCAGCATCGAGCAGTTCGCCGAGCTGCTGAAAGGCGGACCCCGCTCAGAAGCCGGTGCGACCGCCCCGGCGCACGGTCTGGCGCTCGCGGCGGTCGCGTATCGCCCGCGTGAACGGGACGCTCGCGCTCCGTCGCGGTGCTCGGGAAGCTCTGCGATCGGTGCAGCGCCACATCGGTGATGGCATCGCGTGGCGGGACGGCCCGAGTCCCAAAGCGCCGGCCGCAGCGCCGCCTATGCTGGGGGTCACGATGCTGCAAGTGCTGCTGACAAACGACGACGGGATCGAGGCCGACGGCTTGCAGGCGCTGCGCCGCGCGCTGGTCGCACTGGACGGCGTGCGCGTGGCTGTGATCGCGCCAGACGGTAACCGGTCGGCCATGGCGCGCTCGATCACGACCAGACGACCTCTATGGGTCGAGGAGGTCTCCTTCGCCGACGGCACGACCGGCTACGCCACCGACGGCACTCCGGTCGACTGCGTGCGTTTGGCGCGGCTCGGGCTGGTCGAGGCCTTCGAGGCGCAGCTGGTCGTCTCCGGGATCAATCACGGCGCGAACCTCGGCGACGACATCACATACTCGGGAACGGTGGCCGCCGCGCTCGAGGGGATCGTGCTCGGCCTGCCGGCGATCGCGGTCTCTCAGCAGTCCAAGGGACGCTCGCTTGATTTCCGCTTCGACGGAGGCTTTGACTTCGACGTCGCTGCCGGGTTCGTAGCGGGCCTCGTGGCGCGCCTGGAGGAGGTGCCGATGCCGCCGCGCACGCTGCTGAACGTGAACGTCCCCGCCGGCGAGCCGCGCGGGGTCGAGGTGACGAGCATCGGCCGGCGCATCTATCGCGACGAGCTCAAGCTCGCCCCGCACGACCAGGACACCGAGAAGCGTCGCCGCTACTGGATCTACGGCGCCGACCCCGGCTTCCACGACGAGCCCGGTACGGACCTCGCCGCGGTGGCCGAAGGGCGCATCGCGATCACCCCGATCCACTTCGACCTCACCGATCGCGCCGGCATCGAGGCGCTGCGGAGCTTTGACCTGCAGTCGCTGCTCGAGCCGGCGAGGAAGACCGGCGCGGCGCCTGTTAGCGAGTGAGCGAGCCGGTGAGCACAAAGGCAGGCAAGCTCGACGCGAGCACGGTCGCCGGGCACACGGGCGATCGAAGCCAAGGCCGTGCGGACACGGGTGAGGCGAGCTCGGCCAAGCTCACCAAGCAGGTCAGGGCCCGCGCCCGCGAGCTGCGCGAGCAGCTCGAGCACCATTCCCACCGCTACTACGTTCTCGACGATCCGGAGATCACAGACGCCGAGTACGACGCGCTGCTCGACGAGCTGCGGGCGATCGAGCACGACCACCCGGTGCTGCGCACGCCGGACTCGCCGACCCAACGCGTCGGCGGCGAGCCGGTCGGCAAGCTCGAGAAGGTGCAGCACTTGGAGCCGATGCTCTCGCTCGGCAACGTCCGGGGCGAGGAGGAGCTGCGCGCCTGGGTCGCGCGCATGAAGGCCCATCTGGCGCGCGAAGGCATCGTCCGCACCCGCTTCGAGTACGTGGTCGAGCCAAAGGTGGACGGCCTGGCGATCAGCCTGCTCTACCGCGACGGAGTGCTCGAGCGCGGCGCCACCCGCGGCAACGGCGAGGTCGGCGAGGACGTCACCCACAATCTGCGCACGATCGGCCAGATCCCGCTGCACGTCAAAGACGCCCCGTCGCTGCTCGAGGTCCGCGGCGAGGTCTACATGTCGCTGAAGGACTTCGCCGCGCTCAACGAGCGCCGCGCCGAAGCGGGCGAGTCGACGTTCATGAACCCGCGCAACTCCGCGGCCGGCACGATTCGCCAGCTCGACCCGGCGCTGGCGGCCGAGCGGCCGCTGTCGATGTGGGCCTACCAGGTGGGGGTAGCGCCGGAGCTCGCCTTCCAGACGCATTGGCAGGGCCTGCAGTGGCTGCGCGAGCACCGTTTCCCCGTCAACGGCGACATCCAACGCCTGAGAAGCGAGGACGAGGTGATCGCCCAATGCCTGCGCTGGCAGCAGCGTCGCGGGGAGCTCGACTTCGAGATCGACGGCGTCGTGATCAAGGTCTCAGACCTGCAGTTGCAGCGTCGGCTCGGCGCGGTCGGGCGCGAGCCGCGCTGGGCGGTCGCGTGGAAGTTCCCGGCGACCACCGCGATCACGCGGCTGGCGGCGGTGATGTGGAACGTCGGCAAGTTCGGCGACCTGCGTCCCTACGCGGTGCTCGATCCGGTCTCGGTCGGCGGCGTGACGATCAAACTGGCTACGCTTCACAACGAGGAGGACATCGTTCGCAAGGACATCCGCGCCGGTGAGGAGGTGATCGTCCTGCGCGCCGGCGACGTGATCCCGCAGGTGCTCTCGCCCGCCCCACACGTCGTCGAGCACGCCGACCGGCCGCCGGTCACGCGGCCTCCGAAGCGTTGCCCGAGCTGCTCGACCCCGACCCTCAAGCCCGCCGACTCGGTCTTCACGATCTGCCCGAATCGCGACTGTCCCGACCGCGTCTGGCACCTGCTCAAGCACTTCGTCGGCCGCGCGGCGATGGACGTCGACGGGATCGGCGAGAAGCAGGTGAGACTGCTGCAGCAGCGCGGCCTGGTAAAGACCGCAGCTGACTTCTACCGCCTGCTCGACCACCGCGAGGCGCTGCTCGAGCTCGACGGCTTCGGCGAGCTGTCGCTGAAGAACCTGTTCGCGGCGCTGGAGTCCTCCAGGCAGCGCCCGTTCGCGCGTGTCCTGTTCGCGCTCGGGATCGAGGAGGTCGGCGAGGTGACAGGGCGAAACCTCGCGCAGCGCTTCCGCAACGTCGACGCTCTGCTTGCCGCCGGCGCCGAGGAGATCGCAGAGACGCCGGGGATCGGCGAGAAGATGTCCCAGTCGATCGAGGCGCAGCTGCACGACGAGCGGATGCTCGCGCTGATCGACGATCTGCGGGCGATCGGTCTGCGCTTTGCCGAAGCCGGCCCGGCGCCGACCAGCGGCGCGCTAGCGGGAAAGACGGTCGTGATCACCGGCACGTTGCCGACGCTAACCCGCGAGCAGGCGACCGAACGCATCCAGGCGGCCGGCGGGCGCGTCACCGGCTCGGTGTCGAAGAAGACCGACTACCTGCTGGCCGGCGAGGCGGCCGGATCCAAGCTCGAGAAGGCAAAGCGGCTGCTCGTGCCGGTGCTCGACGAGGCCGGTCTGCTCGAGCTGCTCGATCAGTAGCGCGCCAGGCTGATCGCCATGTTGTCCTGCAGCGTGTGCGCCTCGGCCAGTTCGATTCCGTCGTCAAAGAATGCAAACGCGAGGACGTCGCCGCCGGTGCTGCGGCAGTAGCCGGCGAGGTTTGAGACGCCGTTCAGCGTCCCGGTCTTGGCTTGGCAGTGCCCGCTCGCGGCGGTCCCGCGCATCCGTTCTGAGAGCGTCCCGGTGTGGCCGGCGACGGCGAGGTCGTTACGCAACGTCGTGGCAAGCGGGGTGTGGGCGAGGGACGCGAGTAGCGTCACGACTTCGATCGGTGAGGTGCGGTCGGAGTGGGAGAGCCCCGAGCCGTCGACCAGATGGGGATGGACGTGAAAGCGCGCCATCGTGCGGCGCACGATCGCCGCCCCCGCAGCGGTGCTGCCCGCGCCGCCAAAGCGCGCGCCGATGTCCTTGATCAGGGTCTCGGCAAAATAGTTGTCAGACGGCGGCAGGGTCAGTCCGAGCAGCTGTCTCAGCTCCGGCGAGGACACGCTCGCGAGCACGGTCGCGCCGGCGGGCGCCGTCGCTGCGCTGCCGCCGTGCACGAGGATGCCCTGGGCGCGCAGCGCGCCTCGCAGCTCGTAGGCGGCGTATTCGGCCGGGGCATGGCGGCCGTTGAAGCGCCCGGTTTGGCCGCGGTTGAACTCCACCCCGCTCAGCAGTCCTTCGAGTTCCGGGTCGATTCCGTAGCCGCTGGAGGGGTCGCCACGCAGCGAGTCCAGAAAGGACTCGTCGCCGTCGACGTTGCCGCTGACCGAGTGGACGCCGGCGCGCTTGAGCTCGAGCGCCAAGCGCGACACCGTCGCGCCGAGTCCGCCGTAGTGAAGACCGACGAACAGCGCGCTGCCGAAGGTCGGGTCGCCACCGCCGTGCAGGTACAGGTCGCCTTCCCAACGCCCACCCGCTGCGAGGTGCCCGACGCCGAGCACGGTCGTGGACAGCGTCGCCTGCGGGCCCATCAGCTCGAGCGCCGCCGCCGCCGTGTACAGCTTCTCGACCGAGGCCGGTGGGCGTGGCACGGTCGCACGCTCGGCGAACAGGGGGCTACCGGTGGTGAGGTCATAGACATAGGCACCCGAGCCTGGGCCTGCGATCGCGAGCTCGTGAGCGAGCTGCCCCGCAAGCGCGCTCTGCGCGAGGGTGGCCGCTCGGGCGTGGTCAGCGCTCGCTGCCAGCAGCCAGGCGCTCAGAGCGATCGCAAGCACGAGGGCGAGCCGGCCGGTGTGAGCGCCCCGTCGGCCGGTGGGAGCGCCCGGTCGGCCGATGTCGGCGTTTCGCCACGTCGCGCCCGCTGATGGGTGGGGAAAAGACCCCCAAGCGTGATGACTGGAGATTATTTGATGGCCGAGAAACACGGTGTTTGCAGGGATCTTGCTGGCTGAGCTTTCCCGTGGATTGTCTAACAGTACGTAGAATCTGTAGACATGGGTGAGGTTGTGAAGTTGAAGGCGCCAAAGGGCGTCTCGGGCGGTCAAACACGCAACAAGCGTCGTCGGAGCGCTCCGGCAAAGACTTCCTCCAAGCGCGAGCGCAGCCGCGACAAGACCGCCCTGGTGCTCGGCGGCGGCGGCTTCACGGGCGGCGTGTACGAGATCGGCGCCCTGCGCGCGCTGGACCTGCTGGCCGCCAACCGCACGATCAACCAGTTCGACGTCTACGTCGGCACCTCGGCCGGCGCGTTCGTCGCCTCGCTGTGCGCCAATGGCGTCACGCCAGAGGAGATGATGCGGGTCGTCACCCGCCAAGGCCCGCAGGCCTTTCGCGACATCGACCTCGGCGACCTGCTGCAGCTGAACCTAGCGGGCTTTGCTCGCACCGGCGCGCGGTTGCCGCTGCGGATGGCGGGCCTGGCGCGCCAGCTGCTGCCCCAGCTCGGTCAGGTCTCGATCATCGACTTCGTGCTCGGCGTGGCCGAAGTGCTGCCAAGCGGCGCCTACACCGGTCGCGGCATCGAGCGCTACCTGCGCAAGGTGCTGGCCCAGGACGGTCGCAGCGACGACTTCCGTGCGCTGGCCTCAGAGCTCTACCTGGTCGCCACCGACCTGGACAGCTGCGAGCGGATCGTCTTCGGTGCCGATGGCTTCGACGACGTCCCGATCTCACGCGCCGTGCGTGCCTCAGGGGCGCTGCCGATGGTCTACGCGCCGGTGAAAGTGGGCGACCGCGAGCTGATCGACGGGGGCATCGTCTCGACCACCAACCTCGACATCGCCGTGGAGGCGGGCGCTCAGCTGGTGATCGTGATCAATCCGGTCGTGCCCTTCATCGGCGAGCGCGACGACGATGGCCAACCGCTGAACGGCAATGCCTCGCGGCGGATCTCAGACCGCGGCTTCTCGAAGATCGGCTACCAGGCCTTCAAGCTGCTCGCGCACCGCCGCCTGCACGAGCTCGCGGGCATGTGGGAGGAGCGCTATCCGGGCGTCGACATCGTCCTGATCGAGCCCGAGCCAACCGACGAGCTGATGTTCGAGACCTCGATCATGAGCTTCGCCTCGCGGATCGAGATTGCCCGCCACGGCTTCCAGTCGGTCACCTACCACCTCGCCGACCAGTACGAGCGCTACAGCGAGATCTGGGCGCGCCACGGGGTCGAGATCTCCGAGCGGCGCGTGCGCCGGGTGGTGAACCACTTCGAGTCCGAGGAGGAGCAGGTCGGCGCCTGGCGCAAAATCCTCGAGGGCACGACCGGAGCGCTGCTGCGGCAGTCCGGGTCGGGCTGAATCTATTCAAGCAGGCGGTCCAGCGCCCCGAGCAGGCGATTGGAGGCCGCCTGGTCGTGGATTGCGATGCGCACGTGGCGCGGCTCGCCGAGCGCGTCGCCGGTGGCGACGATCACCCCGTTCTGTCGCAGGCGACCGGCCAGCTCGCCGCCGCTCAGCGTGGGGTGGGCGACCCAGAGAAAGTTGGCCTGACTGTCGGTCAGCTCCAGCCCACGCTCGCGCAGCTCGCGGATCAGGCGCTCGCGCTCGCGCGCGACGGTGCGCACGCGGCGATCCAGCAGCCCCGATCCGTGGCGCAGCGACTCGAGCGCTCCGGCCTGGGAGATCTCGCTGACCCCGAGGTCGGGCTCGAGCTCGGCGAGCAGCTGCTCGGATCCGGGTGCGCCGATCGCGTAGCCGCAGCGCAGCCCCGCAAGCCCCCAGGCCTTTGAGAAGCTGCGGAACACGAGCAGTCGCGGGAAACGCTCGAGCAGTTGCAGCGACGCGTCGACCGGCTGGGCGTCGACGAACTCCACCAGCGACTCGTCGAGCAGCACGGCGACCCCCTCCGGCAGGCCTTCGAGCAGCCGCTCGAGCTCGGCGGCAGCCAGCAGCTCGCCGGTCGGGTCGTTGGGGCTCGCCAGCGCGACCACGCGCGTGTCGTGCTCGGGCACGGCGGCCAGCAGCTCATCCACGCCGCCGGTGATCGGGACCGCCTGGCCGTGGGCGCGGCGGGCCATGATCGGGAACAGTGGATAGGAGGGCCAGGCCGTCAGCAGCACCTGCCCCGGCTCGATCAACGCGCGGGTGGCCGAGCTCAGCAGTTCGGCCGATCCGTTGCCGACGATCAGACGCCCGGCGTCGATTCCGTGGCGATCGGCCAGCGCGCTGCGCAGCTGCGTGCCGCGCGTGTGCGGGTAGCGCTGCATGCCGCGACGCGCGACGAAGGTGATCGCCGAGACGATCTCCGGGTGGGGCAGCTCCGGCCAGGTCGTCTGCGAGAGATCGAGCGTCTGGACGGTGGTGAGCGCTTTGCGTCGTCGCTCTGCGGCCTCCTCGCGCAGCTGCTCGTTGACCTCCTCCTCGGAAAGTCCCTCGAACTGCTTGTAATAGTCGAGCAGACCCATCGAGGCCCCTCAGTCTCGCAGCTTCCAATGGCATGCACGACTCCCGACTGCATGTGGCCTAGACCCACGCGCCGGCGCCGTTGTCGCCCGCCACGCTCGGCCTCCAGGCGGGGTCGTCGGTGTCGCCCGCGGCCCCCGGTCCACCCGCCGTGTGGGCCTCACTATGGCTTGCTGCCGCCGGGGGTGATGTTCGACCCCGGGCCGTGGATGACGATGAACCAGAACGAGAAGGCGGCGGCGCAGATGGCCGCGGTGGCAGCGAATATGCGTCCAAGCACGCCCGTGCGCTGGTCGTAGCCGGCCGCGCGACGCACCAGGATCCACGCTGAGTCGAGGCGGCGCAGGAGCACCAACATCCCGAACAGCAGCACGAACAGCGCGGCGATCGCAAGCAGGATTCCGAGGAAGACGCCGCTCAGGTAGGTGACCTGCGCACCCACCCACAGACAGGCGATCGGAATCGGCCCCCAGCACAGCAGGCTCCCGACCGTCATCGCTGCGAAGAGAAGGTTGGCAAGCATCCGATCGACGCGCCGGCGCGCCTGGCTGCCGCGCTCGGGCAGCGAGCGGAAGTGGATCGGCGCGGTGCCGGGACGTCGCCCGACGAACAGCCCGCCGTTATCGGTGGGATCGGTGCGCATCGCTCTATGTTCGCAGCTGACCAGCTGCTCCGGGCCGGTGGGGATCGCTGGGGCGGAATTGCATGGCGCTCGCCAAGAAGCTACCGTAGTAGGAAGATGGCCGCAAGCGCCAAAGGGATCGAAGGTCGTCGCGCCGCTCGGCTCGGTCCGCAGAAGCGGCGCCCGCTGGTGCTCGACGTCGCCTTCGAGCTGTTCCTGCAGCACGGCTACCGCGGCACCTCGATGGATGCGGTCGCGCGCGCCGCGGGAGTCTCCAAGCCCGTCATCTACGCCTGCTTTGCGAGCAAGGCAGAGCTGTTCGGCGCGCTGCTGGACCGCGAGGAGCAGCGCATGCTGGCTCAGTTCGGCGCCGCGCTGGCCTCGAGCGCGGCGACGCAGGACGTGCCGAGCATGCTGGCGAGCGGCTTCGTGTCGATGCTGCGCGGGGTGCAGGACACGCCGGAGCTGTATCGCATAGCCCTGTTTGGCTTAGGTGGTACGGAGGCCGCCATCGAGGCGCGAGTCAGACACGGTCGCAGCAACCAGGTGGCGGCCGTCGCCCAGCTGGCGCGAGCCTGGCTGGCCGGCAGAGAGCTTGCAGGCGGGGAGCTTGCCAGCGATCGACTCGAAGCGACCGCTCGCTTCGTCGGCGAGACGCTGGTGGCGATTGGCGAGGCCGGCGTGCGCACGCTGTTGGGCGGCCCGGGCGAGTGGACCCCCGAGGTCCTCGGCGAGCTGCTCTCGCGGTTTGCATGCGCGGGCTTTGCCTCTCTGCTCGGTGACGCCGCCGCCGATCTCCTCGGCCAGCCGTCGCCGTCGCTCGCTGCCGCCAGCCAGCAAGCCCAGTAGGGCGGCTTCAGCGACGGCGTTCAGGCTGCGTACGGCGCCAGCCAGCCTGTGTACGGCGTCAGCCAGCGTACAGAGAGTCGATCACCGTCGCGTACTTCTCAGAGACGACGTTACGCTTGACCTTCAGCGTCGGCGTCAGCTCGCCCGTCTCCTGCGAGAGGTCCTTGGGCAGGACCGCAAAGCGCTTGACCTGCTCGACCGGCGCGTAGTGGCGGTTGGCGCGCTCGATCTGCTCGGAGACCATCGCCCGCACCGGCTCGGCCTCGCAAATCTCTGCCGGGTCGCTGGGCAGACCGTGCTCGGCCGCGAAGGCGCCGATCTCTTCCTCGTCGAGCGTGACCAGCACGATCGGGTAGGGCCGCTGGTCGCCGAGCATCACCGCCTGGGAGATCCAGCGGCACTGCTTGAGGTCGTTCTCCAGGTTGGCGGGAGTGATGTTCTTGCCGCCGGCCGTGATGATGATGTCCTTCTTGCGCCCGGTGATCGACAGGTAGCCGTCGGCATCCAACGAGCCGAGGTCGCCGGTGTGAAGCCAACCGTCCTCGACCGAGCCGAAGCTGGCGTCTGCATTTTTGTAGTAGCCCTGGAAGACGTTTGGCCCCTTGATCAGGACCTCGCCGTCCTCGGCGATCTTGATCTGCACCCCGGGGAACGGACGCCCGACGGTGCCGAACCGGTGGTCCTCGATCGTGCAGACGGTCGCTGCGGTCGCGCTCTCGGTCATCCCGTAGCCCTCGAGCACGGGCACGCCGGCGGCCCAGAAGAATTCGAGGATCTCCTTGGAGATCGGCGCCGCGCCGGTGACGGCGTGACGGACGTTGCCACCGAAGATCGCGCGCACGTTCTTGAACAGCTTCTCCTCAGCCTCTTCGAAGGGGGCGAGCAGCTCCGCCGGCACCTCTTCGCCGCGCACCTGCATGTCGCGCACCTTGCCTCCGAGCTCGATCGCCTGGCGCGCCTTCTCCTGCTCCTCCGGCGGCTGGGCGGCAAGCGCGGCGTTGGCGAGCGTGTAGATCTTCTCGAAGATGCGCGGCACCGAAGGCAGATAGGTCGGTTTGACCTCCATCAGCTCGGCGACGATCTGCTTGGTGTCGCCGCCGAAGTAGGCGATCGTCGCACCGAGGTCAAAGGCCGCGAGCTGGATCAGCAGCGCGAAGGCGTGGGCCAGCGGCAGGTACAGGTAGATGACCTCGTCGTCCTCGATCTGACCGATCTCTTTGATCATGTCGATCATGGCCGCGTAGTTGCCGTGGCTGAGCACGCAGCCCTTGGGCGGTCCCGTCGTGCCGGAGGTATAGATGAAGGTGAAGGGATCCTCGGGCTTTACCGCGTCGCGGCGCGCGGCCAGCTCGGCCGCGGCGCGTCCGCGACCGCGCTCGCGCACCTCGGACAGTGCGATCGCCGGCATGGGGGCATCTGCGCTGGGCGGGTCGATAACGATCACGGTGTCAAGCGCCTGGACCCGATCGCGAATCGCCGCAAGCTTGGCCAGTTGGCTCTCGTCCTCGCAGACGATCGCGCGGGCTCCTGAGTCGGAGATCACCCACTGGCACTCCTCGGGCGAGTTGGTTTGGTAGATCGGGACCACGACGGCTCCGGCGGCCGTGATCGCCATGTCGGCGTAGGACCACTCCGGGCGGGTGTTGGCCAGGATGCAGACGCGGTCGCCTGCCTGGATGCCGAGGTCGATCAGCCCGAGGCCGATCTCCTCGACGACGTCGGCGAGCTCGCGGTAGCTGACCTCGTGCCACTGCCCGTCTTGCTTGTGCCTGACGGCGGGATGCTCGGCGTGCGCGGCGGCCGCGCGGGCGATCAGGTCGGCGATGGTTTGCGAGCCCGCAATCGGCTCTGTTGCGCTGGCCTCCATTTGGCGGACCCTCCTCCTCGACTGTTTCACCCGGTGGAAATTGGCTGCGCCGCCAATCTTAGGGCCTATCCCCAGAGGAGGTTTGCGCGAGCTGGAGAGGGTCGTCCGGTCTGCGGATCAGCTCTTGACCTGCGCCACGCCCGGCGGCCCTGACGGACGGCTCACGCTCGCCAGAAACAGGCTCTTGTCGATCTTGCCGTGGAAGATCGGCACGCCGTTCTCCAGACACTTGGACAGGACTTCTCTGCGCCCCAGCCCGGCTTCGCGCGCGAGCTCGGTGGGGGTGAGGTGATTGGCCATCGATATGTCCTTCCCGTAGCGGTGACCTGCATCTGCTTCTACGTCTCCGACTACGTGATACACCCGTAGCCGGACCGACGCAAGGTGCTTTCCGGACCGACGCAAGGTGCTTTCCCGCTTGCGGCGCGGAATATTCCGCGCCCGTCATATTGGGTTCGGCACATCGACGAAGACGTGCTCGATATCGAAGCGCTCGCGCAGCAGCTCGCCGAGCCGCCTGACGCCAAACGTCTCGGTCGCGTAATGGCCTGCCGCGAGGAAGTGCACGTCTGCCTCGCGCGCGTGGCTCATCGCCCGCTCGGCCGGCTCGCCGGTCAGCAGCGCGTCGGCTCCGAGGTCGATCGCCTCCTGCAGGTAGGAGGCGCCGACGCCTGAGACGATTGCGAGCGCACGCACCCGCTCGGGCCCGGCGTCGAACACGAGCGGCACACGGTCGGTGAGCGCAGTCACGCGCTCGCGCAGCTCCGCGAAGGAAACACCCGCGCCTGCGAAGCGGGCGAGCACGCCGATCGGCTCGCCCTCGTGCTGCGCGAACGGCTCGCGCTCGCTCGCCCCGAGCCCCTGTGCGATCAGCGCGTTGTTGCCGACTTGAGGGTGGGCGTCGAGCGGCAGGTGGTAGGCGGCCAGCGCCACGTCGGCGTCGAACAGCAGCTTCAGCCGCCGATGCATGGCCGCGTCGATCGCGCCTGTTCCCGAGCCCCAAAACAGCCCGTGGTGGACGAGGATCAGCTGTGCGCGCTTGGCGATCGCCCGCTCGAACAGCTCGACGCTCGCGCTGACCCCAGTCGCGACGAGCGATACCTCGCGTGCGCCTGGCACCTGCAGCCCGTTCGGGCAGTAGTCGGCGAAGCGCTGGGGCTCGAGCAGCGCGTCGAGCTCGGCGAGCAGGTCGGCGAGGGCCGCTGACATCGGGCGACCTTAGCGCTCGCGTGCCGCCAGCAGGAACCGTCGTTCCTGGGCGTTGGTCGTGAGCGCGAGCGCTGCGTCGTAGGCCAGCTGCGCCTCGTCCACGCGCCCGAGCCGGCGCAGCAGCTCCGCGCGTGTGGAGTGGAATGGCTGGTAGCTGTCGAGCGGGAGCTGCTCGAGCGCGTCCAGCCCTGCCTGGGGCCCCGCTGTCTCTGCGACTGCTACTGCCCGGTTCAGCGCGACCACCGGGGTCGGCGCGAGCACCATCAGCTGGTCGTAGAGGGTAAGGATCTGGCGCCAGTCGGTCTGGCTCGCCTCGGCCGCGTCGCCATGCACAGCGGCTATCGCCGCTTGGATCTGAAACGGCCCCGGCTGGCGGCGCAGGAGCAGGCGTCGCACGAGCGCCTGGCCCTCGTCGATCTCCTCCCGTCGCCACAGCGAGCGGTCCTGGTCTGCCAGCAGCACCAGCGAGCCGTCGGCGCCGGTTCGTGCGGGTCGGCGCGCGTCGGTCAGCAGCAACAGGGCGAGCAGCCCCTGCGCCTCCGCCTCGTCGGGCATCAGCTGGCACAGCACGCGGGCCAGGCGAATCGCCTCGTCGCACAGCTCGGCGCGGATCAGCTGCTCGCCCTCGCTCGCGGCGTACCCCTCGTTGAAGATCAGATACAGGACGCTCAGCACAGAGCGCAGCCGCTCCGGCAACTCGGCCGACTCGGGCACGCGGTAGGGGATGTTCGCCGCGGCGATCTTGCGCTTCGCGCGCACCAACCGCTGCGCCATCGTCGCCTCGCCGACCAGGAACGCGCGCGCGATTTGCCCGGTCTGCAGACCTCCCAGCAGCCGCAGGGTGAGCGCGATCCGCGCCGCCGGCGCGAGCGCGGGGTGGCAACAGGTGAAGACCAGCCGCAGGCGATCGTCTTCGATCGCTCCGGCGTGGCGTGGCTCGCTGCCTGGGTTCAGGTTCATGGCTTCGGCCTGACGGTGCTCGCGCGAGGACTCGCGACGCAGGACGTTGACGGCGCGGTTGCGGGCCGTGGTCACGATCCAGCCGCCTGGGTTAGGCGGCGGTCCGTCGACCGGCCAGCGCCGCAGCGCGATCTCAAAGGCGTCCTGCACCGCTTCCTCGGCGAGGTCGATGCTCCCGTAGCGGCGAATCAGCGTCGCTACCACGCCCCCGGCCTCGCGCCGGAAGATCGCATCGACCTCGCCCTCGCGCATCGCCCTCAGCTTTCGGGCTCCGCCTGGAAGGGACGCACCTCGACCGGGTTCTCGCAGGCGCGCGCCCCCTTGTCGGCCCATGCGAGCGCGGCGTCCAGGTCGGCCGCCTCGATCACCCAAAATCCGCCGATGTGCTCCTTGGTCTCGGCGAACGGCCCATCGGTGAGCACCGTCTCGCCCCCCTCGATTCGCACCACGGTCGCCGTTTGGGGCGGCTCAAGGCCACCTGCGAACACCCATGCGCCCGCGTCCTGCATCTCCTTGTTCACCGCGTTGACCGCGGCGTACATCGCCTGCATCTGCTCATCGCTCGGGGGCTCCTGACCCTCGACGCCGTGGACCGACAACAGGTACTGGCTCATGGCTTTCTCCTCGTTTTCGTTGGTCTTAACGGTCCCGGCGCCAGTCTAGGTGGCTGGCGCCGGGGCTCTTCAACCTCTCTACAAACGGCCGGGCGGCGAATCGACAGGTCCGGGAGATTTATTTGCGGTGGGCTGCGCCGTCGATGCCGCAATGAAGGTTTTGCCGGGTGTTCATCGAACCTGTCCGAACAGCTCGCCATGTCTGGTTTGCTCGCATCGGTGCAGTTCGTGAGACGGCTCCTCGGTGGCCGCCGAGTGGTGTGGGCCGGGGCGGCCCTGCTTTGCGTGATCGCGGGAGTGGTGGCGTCGCTGCTGGGAGCGCACGCGGTTGCGCACCGGGACGGCGATCGGCAGCGAGAAGCGTTTCGCGCAAGCGCGAACGGGATCGCCTCCGAATTGCGGCTGACGCTCCAGCGCGACGGCGACCTGGCAGCCGGCGCGAGTACCTTCTTTGCCGCCAACCCGTACGCGACGCGGCACGAATTCCGGCGTTGGTCCACGTGGGCGGCGGCCGGCAGGAGCTTTCCAGAGCTCGACCGTCTCGCGCTGGTGGGTCTGGCCCCGGCGCAGCCGACCGGAGTTGCCGCGCGGCGCCCGTTTGCCGCCCAAACGTCGGGCACTCAGGCATCGAGCGCTCAGAGCGCGACCGGCTCGGCCTCGTCAAGCGCCACAGCACCGAATGCGCCGCTGGCCTCCCAGAGCTCGACGGCGGTGCGCCCGCCCGCCGGCGTCGGCGCGGGGGCTCGGCTGGTCTCGATCGGAGGTGGCTCCTACTACTGCTACACAGTCGGCGAAACGGGCCCCGGCCGCAACTCGGGCGCGAACCGCGACTGCGTTCTCACGCCGACGCTGCTCATCACCCGCGACTCCGGGCGCACCCGCTATCGCACGAGCGCGGTCGGCGGTGCGCCGGCGCTGGTGTTCGATACGCCGGTATACCGCGGCAACGCGACGCCCGTCAGCCTGGTTGGGCGCCGCGCGGCGTTCGTCGGCTGGCTGCGCGAGGTGCTGTTGCCGCAGCTGATGCTCCAGCAGTCGCTGCGCGGCTACCCCGACCAGGCATTGCGGCTCAGGTACCGCACAGCATCGACGTCGCTGCCGTTCGCGAGCGGTACTCCGCGTGCAGGAGGACAGAGCGCCGCAGTCAACCTGCACGGCGGCTGGACGGCCAGGGTCTTCGGTGCGCCGAT
>DATASE010000045.1:0-15143 GCA_036269375.1 Solirubrobacteraceae bacterium | reverse complement strand
GCGCTGCCCTGGATGGTGCTACCCGCCTGCATCGCTGCGGCCCGCTTTCGGCCCCAGGTCGTGATCGCCGCGCTGGCGCTCACCGTCGCCGCGATCCTGGCGGCGACGATTGTTGCGCACCCCGCCGCGACGGTTGCCGATCCGGTCGAGGTGATCGCGACGCTCGCGCTGCTCGCAGGCGTCGTCTCGATCGTCTGGGCGCTGCAGGCAGCCGAGCTTCACCACCGCGACGAGGCGATCCTCGACCCCCTGACGGGACTGCTCAACCGGCACGCTCTATTGCCGCGCTTCGTCGAGCTCTCCCACCAGGCGCGGGTCGCCGAGCATCCGGTCTGCATGCTGCTTTGCGACGTGGACGGCTTCAAGGCGATCAACGACCGCTACGGTCACGACCGCGGCGACGCGGTGCTGCGCGACGTCGCATATGAGCTGCGCAAGCGACTGCGCTCCTTCGAGCTGATCTATCGGCTGGGGGGCGAGGAGTTCCTGATCATCCTGCCGGGGGTCGCCGAGACCGTCGGCCTGCAGATCGCCGAGCGGCTTCGCAGCTGCATCGAGCAATCCAAGCCAACCGGGATCGACATCACCATCTCACTCGGGCTGAGCGCCGGCTGCGGTGCCGAGGTGCAGTACGAGTCGCTGTTCAAGGCGGCCGACGAGGCCCTGTACGCGGCCAAGCGCGCGGGGCGGAACCGGGTCGCCTGCTCGGGCACGAGCGAGCCCGAGTTGCAAGCGACGATCCCTCTCGAGCCGGCTGAAACGCTCGTCGCGGCGCTGGTCGGCTGAGAGCTAGCAAAGTGCACCTGGTTCCGAAGGTCGGGCATACTGATCCCGATATCAGGCGCGCGCCGCTACTTGTGCCCCGCATGCTTGTTTCATAGGTGACAAAGAAAGGGAGGGTGAGGAGACGATGACTCGACTCAGGTTGCGCCGGACGCTTGGGCGCGTCTCGCTGTCGCTTTGCGCGTGCTTGGCACTCGGCGCCGCTGCGCTTGCCGGCTCGAGCCAAGGAGCGCCCCAGGTCTCGGTCAAGGCGAAGATCGTGCCGATACCAGTCAACCCGAACTCGCCGAAAAAGACCTTCCCGAAAACCGGGAACATCCTCGGCGCGCCAGCCGCGCTGGAAACCGAAACGAAGATCATCGGCAACGAATACTTCGGTGGACCGTCGCCGATCATTAACGTCACCGCCTACCTGCCGAGCGGTGTGACGCTGAGCCCGAAAGCCTTTACCACCTGCTCGCAGCAGATCCTCGAAAGCCACGAAGTCCAGAAGTGTCCGAAGCACTCGATCGCAAGCCCGGTCGGCGAAGTGACGGGGATGGTCAGCTTCGGCTCCACGCGCGTGTTCGAGCGGGCGACCGTGCAGGCGTTCTTCGCCCCCGGCAACAGGCTCGCCTTCTACGCAGAAGGGCGCGAACCGGCGCTGATCGAAGTGCTCACCAGCGGCGGCTTCTCGACCGCCTCCAAGCCGTTCGGGCAGAAGCTCTCGGTGGCGGTGCCGCTGGTGCCGACCGTGCCGGAAGCGCCCTACGCGTCTGAGATGTCGATCAAGATCAAGGTCGGCGCCGCCTACATGAAGGGCAAACGGCTGATCTCCTACGGGAAGGTCCCGAGCAAGTGCCCGCGGGGCGGCTTCACCGGCAAGCTCGAACTGAAGTTCCTGAGCGGGGAATCGACCACGAACCTGGTCAAAGTGCCCTGCCCGAAGCGCTAGGCGGGGACTCAAACTGCGGCTCCCAGGTGGGGACGCGGCGCCTCTTGGGAGGGGGGCGCCGCGGGGAGCTGTGTGACAGCTAGGCTCGGGCGATGACGTCAGTCGGCGCTTCCTCTCGCCGCGGGGCGCCGCAAGAGCGCACTGCCTGGGCGCGCAACCTGGCGGCGCCCGTGCGCGACTACCTCAGCACCGAGACCGGCAGCGGCATCGTCCTGCTGGCCGGTATTGCGGCCGCCTGGGTTTGGGCCAACTCGCCGTGGTCGGGCTCTTACGACTCCCTTTGGCACACGCGACTGTCCTTCCAACTTGGCGGGATCTCCATCTCCCAGGACCTGCGCCACTGGGTCGACAACGGGCTGATGAGCTTCTTCTTCCTGGTCGCGGGGCTCGAGGCGCGGCGGGAGATCGACATGGGGCAGCTGCGCGAGCGGCGACGGATCGTGCTGCCGGCGGCAGCGGCGCTCGGCGGCGCCTGTGGCGGGGTGCTGCTGTTCCTGGCGGTCAACGCGGGAGGGCACGCTGGCCACGGCTGGGGGGTTGCGATGTCCACAGACACGGCGTTTGCGCTCGGCCTGCTGGCTCTGGTAGCCCATAGCGGCGGGACGCGACTGCGC
Source organism: Solirubrobacteraceae bacterium (assembly GCA_036269375.1). Classification (GTDB taxonomy): domain Bacteria; phylum Actinomycetota; class Thermoleophilia; order Solirubrobacterales; family Solirubrobacteraceae; genus Palsa-744. The sequence goes on along the minus strand of DATASE010000045.1, from coordinate 12,812 downwards.
GTCTACTTGCTGACGATGACGATCGTCGACGACCTGATCGCGCTGGCGGTGATCGCGATCGTCTACTCGGGCGCGGTCTCGCCGGCGGCCCTGGGGTGCGCAGGCGCACTGTTCCTTGCCCTGCTTGTGTCCACGCGCGCACCGCGCGCCTGGCGGCGACGACTGCGGCCGCTCCTGGGGGTCGGTCTCTGGCTCGCGCTGTTCGAGTCTGGGGTCGATCCGATCCTCGCAGGGCTGGCGGTCGGGCTGACCACCACCGCCTATCCCCCGGCTCGCGGCGAGCTCGAGCAGGTGAGCGAGCTGACGCGCTCGTTTCGCGAGCAACCGACACCCGGGCTGGCTCGCGACGCGCGGGTCGGGCTGTTGGCGGCGATCTCCCCGAACGAGCGACTGCAGCACCGCTTCCATCCCTGGAGCAGCTACCTGGTCGTGCCGCTGTTCGCGCTCGCCAACGCCGGCGTGCACATCGACGGCGGCGTGCTGCGCGAAGCCGTTTCCTCGCCGATCGCGATCGGGATCGTGCTCGGCTACGTACTGGGCAAGCCGCTCGGCGTGCTCGCCGGCTCGCGGCTTGCCAGCACGCAGCGGCTGGGCGGGCTGCCGCGCACCCTCAGCTGGCCGGGCATCCTCGGCGACGGCACGGTTGCCGGGGTCGGTTTCACCGTCGCGCTGCTGATCGCCGGGCTTGCCTTCCACGGGCGCGATCTGCGAGTGGCCACGCTTGGCGTGCTCGCCGCCGCGCTGCTTGCCAGCGCGACCAGCTGGCTCGTGTTTCGCGCCATTGCAGCGCTTCCCAGCTCGCTGCGCGCGCGCCAGCTGCTCGGCACCGAGGGGGACATCCTCGACCTGGCCGACGACGTTGATCCCGAGCGCGACCACATCCGCGGCGCGCCGGGGGCGCTGGTGACGCTTGTCGAGTACGGCGACTACGAGTGCCCCTACTGCGGGCAGGCCGAGGTCGCGATCCGTGGGCTGCTCGAGGACTTCGGCGCCGAGCTGCGCTACGTGTGGCGCCACCTGCCGCTTACCGACGTGCACCCCAACGCGCAGACCGCCGCCGAGGCGGCCGAGAGCGCCGGCTCGCAGGGGGCGTTTTGGGAGATGCACGACGCCCTGCTGGCACACCAGGACGGGCTCGGGTCCGCCGAGCTGCGCGAGCGTGCGCGAGCGCTCGGACTCGACGTCGAGCGGCTGTGGGAGGAGGTCCGCACGCGCCGGCACGCCGCGCACGTGGAGGAGGACGTCGCCGGCGCGGACGCCAGCGGGGTCGCCGGGACGCCCACCTTCTTCGTCAACGGGCGGCGCCACCACGGCGCCTACGACGAGCGCACGCTGAGCGCAGCCGTGCGGCTGGCGCACAACCGCGCCACCCTGCGCAGGCGCGCTCTGGCTGCATCCACCGGCGCATAAGATGGTCGGGCGATGACAGCAGGAAGTCGACCGTTCGGGCGGCGCGTTTTACGAGCGGACCGCGATGAGCGTTAGGGGCAGCAGGCGGGCGGCCACCGACGGGAGCGCGCTGACCGTGCTGCTTGTCGAGGACGACGAAGGCGACGCGCTGCTGGTCGAAGACGAGCTGCGCGAACAGCTCGACGGCGTTGCACTGCTGCGCGCGCGCACGCTCGCGGAGGCGCTTGGCACGCTCGCCGAGGCTCCTGCGCCGACGAGCGCGATCGATTGCGTGCTGCTCGATCTCGGACTGCCCGATGCGAGCGGCATCGGCGCGGTCGCGCGACTGCGCCGCGGGGTCGGCGGCGTCGCGCCGCTGATCGTGCTGACGGGACTCGACGACGAGGCCGCCGGAATGGCCGCCGTGCAGGCGGGGGCGCAGGACTATCTGGTCAAGGGGAGCGTCGACCGTCAACAGCTCGGGCGCTCGATCCGCTACGCGATCGGGCGCCGCCGCGCCGAGGAGAGCGAGCGCGCGCTGCTGCTGGCCCAGGCACAGGCCAGCGAGGTCACCCGTCTGGAACGGGGGCTCGCACCGACGCTCTCATTGCGGCGCTCGTCGGTCTGGGTCGAGTCCTGCTATCGCGCCGGGCGCAGCCGGGCGCTGCTCGGCGGCGACTTCTTCGACCTGGTCGAGGGGGACGACGGGTGCGTGCACGTGGTGGTCGGCGACGTCTGCGGGCACGGGCCCGACGAAGCGGCGATCGGCGTCAGCCTGCGCGTGGCCTGGCGCGCCCTGGCGCTCGCGGGGGCTCGACCGGAGGTGGCGCTCGGCACCCTGCAACAGGTGCTCGAGCACGAGCGTCACCTGCCGGGGCTGTTTGCAACGCTCTGCACCTTGCGGATCGAGCCGCAGCCGACGAGCGCTTGGATGATCCGCGCCGGGCATCCACGACCGCTGCTGATCTCGCAGTCCGATGCCGTCTCGGTGATCTCAGAGCCCGGCAACGGGCACACCGGGATCGGCATCGGCAACGCGCGCGGACGCTGGCGGGCCGAGCCGATCGTGCTGCCACGCGAGTGGACGCTGCTGCTCTACACCGACGGGATCATCGACGGGCGCGTCGGCTGCGGGGCGGAGCGGCTGGGCGAAGGAGGGCTGGCGCGACTGCTCGGCGAGCAGATGGCGTCGCTTGCGGACTGGCGCGAGCGGCCGCGCGACCTGCTCGAAGGGCTGGTCGAGGAGGCCGAGCGGCTGAATGGGCAGGCGCTCAACGACGACGTCGCGATGCTGCTGCTCGGCGCCCGCGCCGACGCGGACGCCGGGACGCCTCGGTGAGCGGCCTGCGGGGACGGCTTGCCCGAGCGGTCGCGGGCACCGGTGTGGGCACGCTGCTGGCGGCGACGATCGGGGTGCTGCTGGCGCTCGCCGTCGTCGGGATCGGGCTGGCGCTGCGCGCCAACAACGAACTTACACGTCAGCGCACCGTGCTGCTCGACGAGGTCGGACCCTCCCTGCGCGCGGCACTCCAGCTGGAAAACGGTCTCGTCAACGAGGAGACGGGGGTACGTGGCTTCGTCCTGACCGGTCAATCCGTGTTCGTGCAGCCCTACCGCAGTGGGGCCCAGGCGGTGACTGCCGCCTATCACGAGCTGAAGCTGCGCGACCCGTCGCTCGGCGCGAGGATCCTCGCCGACGTCGCGGCGACCCGCTTGCACGTGGAAAGCTGGCAGCACCGCTATGTCGCGCCAGCGCTATCGCGTCCCGGGCGCTTTCCGCGCCGGCCGCTTGCGGTCGAACTGGAAGGCAAGCGGATGTTCGACTCCATCCGCGTCTCACTGCGAGCGCTCCAGAGCGACCTGCAGGCACGCGACAACCTGGCCCGCTCGCGCTTGAACCGCGCGGCTAGCGGGCTTAGGGGGCTGCTGATTCTCGCCGCGGTGCTGATCCTCGGCGGGGTGCTGGCCGCTGGGGCGCTGCTTCGCAGCACTATTACGCAGCCGCTCGGCCGACTCGGGCGCGAAGCTCGTCGAGTTGCTAGCGGCGAGTTCTCACGACCTCTGGACACGATCGGCGGGGCGCGCGAGATCTCTGAGGTCGGTGGCGAGCTCGACGCTATGCGCGCTCGGATCGTCGCGGAGCTCGAGGCGACCAGGGACGCGCGCGCACAGCTGCAGCAGCAGGCGGTCGAGCTGCAGCGTTCCAACGCCGAGCTCGAGCAGTTCGCCTACGTGGCCTCGCACGACCTGCAGGAGCCGCTGCGCAAGGTCGCGAGCTTCTGCCAGGCGCTGCAGCAGCGCTACGGCGGGCAGCTCGACGCCCGCGCCGACCAGTACATCGAGTTTGCAGTCGACGGAGCCAAGCGGATGCAGACGCTGATCAACGAGCTGCTCGTGTTCTCGCGCGTCGGACGCGGCGGAGCGGGTGAGCAGCGCAAGCCGCTGGAGCTGCGCGACGCGCTGGACGACGCGCTGGCGGCGCTTGACTCGGCACTCGATAGCAGCGGTGCGAAGGTGCAGATCGGGGAGTTGCCGCGCGTGGTCGGCGAGCGCCCGCAGTTGGCGTCGCTGTTTCAGAACCTGATCGGCAACGCAGTCAAGTTCCGTGGCGAGCAAGCGCCGCTGGTGAGGATCGAGGCCGTACGGCGCGAGCGGGAGTGGGAGCTCAGCGTGGCCGACAACGGGATCGGGATCGATCCGCAGTACGGCGAGCGCATCTTCCTGATCTTCCAGCGGCTGCACACGCGCGAGCGCTACGACGGCAGCGGCATCGGGCTGGCGATCTGCCGCAAGATCGTGGAGTGTCACTCCGGGCGCATCTGGCTCGACCCCAATTATCGCGATGGCGCCTGCTTTCGCTTTACTCTGCCGATCGCCGAGGAGGAAAATTGACGAACGCCGAGCTTGTCTCCGTGCTGCTGGTCGAGGACGATCCAGGCGACGTGCTGCTGGTCCGCGAGGCGTTTGGCGAACAGAAGGTCGGCAACGCGCTCGACGTCGTCAGCGACGGGGTGCAGGCGATGGAATACGTGCGCGGCGAAGGCGAGTTCGCCGACCGCGAGCGACCGGATCTCGTCCTGCTCGACCTGAACCTGCCGCGCAAGAGCGGTGCCGAGGTACTGGACGAGATCAAGTCCGATCCAGAGCTGGCGACGATACCCGTGATCGTTCTGACGACCTCCAAGGCCGAGGAGGACGTTCTGCGCTCCTACCGCGCGCACGCCAACGCCTACATCACCAAGCCTGTGGACTTCGAGCGCTTCCGCCAGATCGTGCACAAGATCGACGACTTCTTCGTCGGCATCGTGCGACTGCCACCTCGCTGAGCTTGAAGGGGTGGACGAACCACTGCGTGGTTCGTCGGTCTGGCCGGCCCGAGCGGCGCCTTCGCGATCGGGAAACGGGCGCCGCGCCTCTCCGCCACTTCGGCGCCCGCAACCGACGCCGATACGCAGGATCGCGCCGGGTAGAGACGAACACCACGATGACTAGGGTCAAACTGGCGAACCCGACACGGGAGCACATCCATGAATGCCAACAGGCTCAAGCCCGGCGCTGTGATCGGCTCGGCGCTGGAGATCTACGGAGCGCAGGTCTGGGTCCTGATCCCGGCCGCGGTGGTCGTCTTTGCGATCGTCGCAATCGCTCGGCTTGCGCTCACCGGCGGCGCAGGGGCGCTTGTCTCGCTGGTTGCGTTGGTGCTCGCGACCTTCTACCAAGGGATGGTCGTGGAGCTCGTCGGCGACGTCCAGGACGGGCGGCGCGACAGCTCGGTGGGGCAGCTCTTTCGCTCGGTAACGCCGATCTGGCTGCCGCTGATCGGGCTCTCGCTGATCCTGGGGATCGCCGTCACGATCGGGCTCGTGCTGCTGATCGTTCCCGGGCTCTACCTGCTGACGATTTGGGCCGTCGCGGCGCCGGCGCTGGTGATCGAGCGGCACGGGGCATTCGCCGCCTTCGGACGTTCGCGCAAGCTGGTGCGCGGACACGGCTGGCAGGTCCTTGGGGTGATCATGACCGTCTTTCTGCTCGCGCTGCTGGCCGGCATCGTCGCTGCGGTCCTGGCGTCGGGGCTCGGCAACGGCGGCGTCGCCGTTGTGCAATGGGCGCTCGACGTGATCATCTCGCCGTTCACGGCGCTGGTCGGGGCGGTGATGTACTTCTCGCTGCGACAGTTGCACGGCGAAGCGGCCAGCGCGCCCGCAGACGGAGCGGGAACGGCGCCGCCTGATGCGCACGAGGCCGGGCCAAGCACCGGGACGCAGCGGCCGCCTGACATTGGGCCGTAGGGCGCACCGGCTGCGGCGCGCCGGCCCTTGCAGGCGGTAGGGCGACCGAGGCGCCTAACCGCATGACCCAAGGTTGCGCAGGCGAGCGCGGTAGACCTGCATATCGGCGTGGTCGAAGTCGGAGTGCGTTTGCGTCCGCAGCGAGGGTACGTCCTCGCGGTGGTACGGGCTCGACAGGCTCTCGTTGTGCCCGATCACGTCGCCGACGGGAATCCGGTAGCGACAGCGCAGCCAGCGCACCAGCTTCAGGCTTGCCTGCATCTGACGGGCGTCATCGAGCACTTCGGCGTCGCTGTAACCGACGTGCTCGATGCCAATCGCCGTCCAGTTCAGACCGACCGTATGGCGGCACATAATGCTCAGCGGCACGAGCTGGCGGACGATCCCGGCACGATCGATGACGAAGTGCGCACACGTGTTGGGCAGCTCGTGCAGCTCGGGGTCGGGGGTGTCGGGAGCGAACGTGTTGTAAGTGGACTGGAAGGTCGGGGTCTCGGTGAAGTGGATAACGATCACGTGTGGGTCAACTAGGCGATAGGTCGGGCGCATGAAGCTGCCGTAGTGGCGCGCCGCGTAGGCCGTCATCTGCTGCTTGCGCAAAAGGCCGAAGGGGATCGGGTCGGCCACTATGCCGGGGCTGTGGATCGTTGACGAGACGGGCGTCGACTGGGAGGGGCCAACAGCCGCGGTCGCCGAGATGGCGGAACCTTCGCCCACAGCAACTCCGGGGGCCGCGCTGCTACCCGCGTGGACGGCGGCGGCGGACCCGGCAGGACGCGTCGAGGTCCTCCCCACCGCAATCGCCTGCGGCGTCACGATGCCTACGGTCGCCGGGCGCACAGGAGCGACCGACCTGCCGTCCTGCGCTCCGCAGCTCGCGAGCAGGATCACCAAGCCCGTCGCTGCCAGCACCGCTGGGAGCCGCGTCTTATGCCGCTGTCGCCGAGGCGGCGTAGGAGGGGGACCTTCTAAAGCTCGGACGTCAGATCGATCGCCGATGGCACCTTGCGTGGGCACGCGGAGTAATCGTAGCCGGGCCATCCACACCGTCTGCAAGCTGGCTCGGGCGGGCCATGCGGCCGGTGTCCGCGGCTACTGTGGGATACTGGAAGCGCGTCGGGGCGTGGCGCAGCCTGGTAGCGCGCACCGTTCGGGTCGGTGAGGTCCCCGGTTCAAATCCGGGCGCCCCGATTTTTTCGTGTCTCCCGACCTAGAAAGGTCGTCTCGGGGGCCGAAACGGGACAAAAACTTCAGTCGGTCGGCTTGAGGCGAACGAAGGCGAATCGGTACAAAATAGCGACGCCTCACGCGCGCCGAATCGCCGGTGGCGGCAGGAGCTGGCACACACGAGCCGAAGCAAGCAGGCATGAGCAGTGCCGATCTCGATCTGATCGATCCCGACGAGTATTTCGCTGAGCACGATCGCCGAGCGCGCGCACGACGCGAACGGCGATCGAACGGAAAGCGCAAGCGTCTTGGTACTCCTGCGCGCTTCGGTGAGGCGGGCTCGCTCCCCGGGACAACCGGCGGTCGGGCGCTGATCGGTGCCGTCGTGATTCTGGCACTGCTGACACTGCTCGGACTCGCTCTGCTGTGGCCTGGTGCTGCTTCCCACACGGCGAGCCGTGGCTTCACGAACACTGTCCGGGCTTCGGTCAAAAAGTCCTACATCGCCCCTTGCGCGTCGGGCAGCGGCGTTCGCTGCCGCGAGCTGTCGATCGCGGTAAAAGGTGAGAGTGCAACCGTCGATCTCGGGCCTGTCGCTACTACGCCGTCGCTGGGCGCTGGGACACCTATTCGCGTTAGTCCGGTCTCGGCGGCGCCTGGTTCAGTCCCGTCCGCGCATCAGCAGTGGGAATTCGTGAATGTCGATCGCACTGGCTCACTGTTGTGGCTAGCGGTCGCACTGTTGTTGCTCTCGCTGGTCGTTATCAGAGTGCGCGGGCTGCTCGCCGCGATCGGTGTCGGCTTGTCGCTGCTGCTGCTTGTCAAGTTCCTAGTTCCGGCGATCCTTGCTGGTGAGCCCGCTCTGCTCGTCGCGCTCGTTTGCGCGCTGGCGGTGATGTTCATAACGCTAGTCCTGACAAGCGGGTTCGGGCCGCAAACACTCGCGGCGGCGCTCGGGATCGGCTCGACGTTGCTGTTGACTAGTCTGCTCGCGCTCCTTGCTATCCACGTCGCTCACCTCGACGGACGCACCGATGAACTCTCGAACTATCTCGCTACGGTCAATCCGCATATCTCGCTGCAGGGGATCGTGCTCGCCGGAATGGTGATCGGCGCGCTTGGGGTGCTCGCTGACACCGCTGTTACCCAGGCGTCGGCCGTCATGGCGCTGCGGCGCACCGACCCTGATCTCGGCCCGCGAGCGCTCTACAAAGCCGCTTTTCACGTTGGGCGCGACCATCTCTCAGCCACGATCCACACACTCGTGCTCGCCTACGCGGGCGCTGCGCTGCCCCTACTGCTCATCACGCACTACTCTGGCGTCGGTCTGACCGACGCGCTCTCAACCCAGGACATCGCCGAGCCCGTCTTCGCCACCCTGGTTGGGTGCATTGGCTTGGTCTGCGCGGTGCCCGTCACCACTGGGCTCGCGGCGGTACTGGTTGCTCGCGTCCCACCGCGCGCGTTCAAGGGCGTTCACTCCCACGCGCACTAGGAATTGGTCGCAGGTTGATCTGGCTATGCGGTGCAGTCTTGGCAGGCGCCGCGCAGGGTGATCTCGTGCTCGGCGACGCTCATGGGTAGGCGTCGGCTGAGCTTGCGGATCGCGTCCTCTAGGCCCGCGTCGGAGAATGGGGTGACGGTGCCGCAGCTCTCGCAGACGAGGTGATGATGGTGGCCCTCGCCGGTTCGTATTGGCTCGTAGCGGGTCATGTCCTGGCCGACTTGGACTCGCTGCACGAGCCGCAGGCGCTCGAGCTCGTCCAGGATGCGGTAGATGCTGGCACGGGCGACGGGTCGCTTGCTCTTGCGCAACTCGTCTTCGATCTCGATCGCGAATAGCGCGCATGGCTGGGACTCGAGCAGCTCCAAGAGTGCCCGGCGTGCCTGACCGGAGTGGTGGCCGCTGCGTGCGAGCACTTGCTGCGCATGGTTGGCCCAGCTATCGGTCTGCGCGTTCGTCATTGAGTCTCAGTCTAGTTCTCGGGTGCGCGGCGGCTATACGCGCAGAGGGGGGACGAGTTGTCTTGTGGGTTGGCGCACGGTGAGCGCGAAGGCGAGCAGGTAGTTGGCGGTGGCTACCCCGATGATCGCGGTGCTCGGGGGCAGGCTTGGGACGGCGTAGCTGAGCACGAGGCCAAGCCACATCGCGATCAGCGCGAGGACCATAGAGAGCGCGAGCGCCAGGTAGGGGTTGGGCGTGAGCCGATGTGCGGCGCCGGCCGGCGCGGCGAGCAGGCCGAGTAGCAGCAGCGCGCCGACGGCTTGGGTCGCCTCAGCGGTCGTAGCGCCCACGAGCGCGAGGAACGTGAATCCGAGCGCTCTGACGGGCACGCCGCGCGCGGCGGCGACGGTGGGGTCGAGGCTGGCGAATAGCAGCGGCCGTGCGATCACCGCTACGGCTATGACGATGAGCACGCCGACGAGAGCCGCGAGGTGTGCGTCGGCTGGGCTGAGTCCAAAGATGGAGCCGAACAGAGCACGCGCGCCGAGCAGCCCGTTCCCGCCGCCTGAGCCGGTGCTGAACAGCGCGAGGAAGAACACGCCGAGTCCGAGTATCCAGGCGAAGATGATCCCGATCGCCACGTCGTCGCTGCTCGCGCGTTGGCCGATGGCGCCGAGCACTAGCGCGACCGCGATCGTTGCTGTGAACAGGCCGATGCGTGTGTCGATGCCGGCTGCTGCGGCGGCGAGCGCTCCGGTGAACGCGACGTGACTGAGCGCGTCGCCCGCGAACACCTGCGCGCGCAGCACGACGAAGTAGCCGACCGCGCCGCAGGCCAGCGCGACGAACGTGCCAGCGAGTAGTGCATTGCGGAAGAACTCGTGCGCGAACATCAGCTGCCGGCCTCCACGGGCGGCACACGCACTCGCGCCAGCCGCGGATGACCGGCGAGCGCGCGGGCGATGCGAACGGTCAGGTAGAACGCGAAGGCGACGGTGGTGATGTAGAAGCCGACCGGGTAGTCGTAGAAGTAGGCGAGCGCCAGCCCGGCCCAGGCAATCAGCACGCCAAGGACCACGCTGAGCGCAAGGCTCGCGCCGATGCATGTGGTTATGAGTTGTGCGGTCGCTGGGGGCGCGACGAGCAGCGCGAACACGAGCAGCGCCCCCGTGATCTGCGCGGTCTCGGCGACCGCCATTCCCAACAGCAGCAGGTAGGCGAGGCCGAGCGCGCGGGTCGGTACGCCGCGTGCGCGAGCCACGCCTTCATCGAGCGAGGCGAACAGCAGCGGCCGTCCCGCGAGCGCAAGCAGGGCGAGTGCCGCGACGGCGACGAGCAGGAGCGTCAGCACCTGCCCCGCGGTGATGCCGAGGAAGCTGCCAAACAGCAGACTCTCATAGTTGGCGAGCACGCCCTGGTAGAGGGTAAGGAATAGGAACCCGCACGCGAGCCCGAACGCCTGCACGGTGCCTGTGATCGCGGACTCCTGTCCGCGATTGCCGCGCTGTGCCCCGTAGGTCAAGCCGATGGTGAGCGCGGCCAGGCCCGAGAACGCGAAGAAGCCGGCCGCGGCCGACAGGCCGACCAGCAAGGCGGCCGTGGCGCCGGGAAACGCCATCACCGAGAGGGTGTGTCCAGCGAACGTCTGACGACGCAAGACCATGAACCAACCGACGACGCCAGCCATCACAGCGACGATCGTGCCGGCCTCCAATGCGTTGACCATGAACGGGTAGGCCGTCAACTGTTCCAGGTCGGAGACCGGATTCAGCGACGGGGCGCTCGCGGCGAGAAGCGCGCTAGTGAGCATGGCGGTCGCTGTGATGGGCTGGCGCTTCGGGCAGTCCGACCACAACGAGCCGTCCGTCGGCTGTTTGCAGCACTTCCACAGGGACGCCGTAGAGGCTGCTGAGTGTCGGTGCCGTGATGACCTCACGCGGCTCCCCGACGACCGCGTGCCCACCGCCGAAGTAGACAACGCGATCGAGGTAGGAGAGCAACGGGTTCACGTCGTGCGCGACCAGCAGGATCGTTACCCCGCGCTCGCGGCAGATGCGCTCAAGCAGCGCCGCCACCGCGCGCTGATTGGGCAGGTCAAGGCTGTCCAATGGCTCATCGAGGATCAACAGGCGCGGTTCGCTAACAAGAGCTTGGGCGATCAGCAGGCGCTGCTGCTCCCCACCCGACAGCGCGCCGATCGGCCGCTTCGCATACTCGCTGGCGCCGACAAGCTCGATCGCCTCCTTGACCCGCTCACCCCCGGAGCGGCGCAGCGGCAAACCCCACCGTGCTCCATCGAGCCCGAGCCGCACGAGGTCGATACCACGGACCCGCGTGCCCGCGTCGAAATGCCGGCGCTGCGGCAGGTACCCGATCTGCCCCTTGGACGCGCCCGCAGGACGAGACAGCACCGATGCGCTGCCGCGGGTCAGCTGGAGCTCGCCGAGCAGCACCCGCAGCAGCGTCGTCTTGCCCGATCCGTTCGGTCCCAGGATCGCCGCGAACTCCCCTCGGCCGATCTCCACGTCCACGTCGCTCCACACCACTCGCCCGCCGAGCCGCGCCTGACCGTCCGTTACGCGCACCGCGGGAGCACCAGGGGTGGGGTGCGGGCTCGTGGCCGTCGAGGCCGGTCCTGTCGAGGGGGTCGCGCTCATCTGCCGATGGCCGTGTGCAGCGCTGCCATCAGGCTCTTTAGCTGCGCGCTCTGCCACTGCTCGAAGGTAGCCGAGGCGGGTGAAAGCGTCTCGGTGATCGTGGTGATCGGTATGTGGGCTTCGCGGGCGAGCTGGTTGACTCGCTGCACGTCCGGCGTCGCGTTCTGGCTGTTGTAGACCCAAACCTTGATCGCCCCCGTTTCGGCCTGACGATCGACCATCTGCTTGTCCTGCGCGCTCACGTCCGTTCCCTCCGCGATCGCCTTGGCAAAGCTATAAGGGGTCATCAGCTTCAGACCCAGGCTCTGACCCAACGGCTGGAAGATGCTCTCCGAGTAGCCGACCGGCACACCCCCGTAGCGGGAGCGGATAACGCTTTGCAGCCGCTCGTATTCGGCGAGGTCCGTGCTCTCGAAGGTGCTGCGCTGCTGGTCGAAGTAGGCCGAGTCCTTGGGGTCCAGCCGCTTGTAGTCGGCGACGATCTGCTCGATCACTCGCTGCACGCTCGTTGGCGAGTACCACTGATGGGGGTTATCGCCCTCCCTGAGCCCAAGCAGGTTGCCCACGTCGAGCACTACTCGGCCGCTCGAAGGGTTTGCCGCGAGCAGCTTCGAGGCCCACGTGTCATAGCCGATCCCGTTGACGATCGCCATCTGCGACTGCGCGATCGTCACGCCATCGGCGGCGGTTGGTTCGTAGGAGTGGGGGTCCGTGTTCGGGTTGACGATGATGCTGCTCACCGCGACCTTCTCGCCGCCGAGCTGAGCCGCGATGCTGCCCCAGAAGTTCTCCGCCGCCGCCACCTGGAGCTTCCCCGAGGAGGAGCCCGTTGCGGACGGTCCCGACCCCCCACAGCCAGCTATCAGGACAGCAACACCGAACAGCATCGCCGCCAGCCAACCAAGCCGCCATCTCCTCATCAAAAGCCTCCGGGTGATCGTTTGTGGGTCAAGACGGCGAGGACAATAACACATGAATAGGAATCAGTCTTGTTCCTATGGCGAGGGGCCAGCGGCGCTAGGCTGAGCAGAGTAAACTTGCCGGCATGTGCGCAGGTTGCGCGATCACGGCTATGGCCGGTGCCTCGGGCGCCCGATCCTGGCTTCAGGCGCACCACGCGACCTGGCTCACGCCGAAGCGGATGCGCCTCACCACCGCCACCCTGTTCGTGCTCGCTACCGGAGTGTCCTCAGTAGGGCTCAGCGGCTCGACTACGCCGGCAACGGCACACAAGCCCGCGACCCACATCGCGGCCAAGCAAGCGCGGTAGCTAACCGGGGAGCAAAGCGGACGCGCGTCCGCTGTGGCTGGTTGCGCTCAGCAGCGCATGGATCGCAGCGGTGACGCGATCGGCGACTGCCGAGG
>DATASE010000044.1:0-46283 GCA_036269375.1 Solirubrobacteraceae bacterium | reverse complement strand
CGTGACCGCGACGAGGACGTCGTCGCGGCGGCCGTAGCGCTCGGCGAGGTGCTCGGCGATCGCCACGGAGCGGTGGCGCCCGCCGGTGCAGCCGATCGCGATCACCAGGTGTGCCTTTCCCTCGGCGATGTACTCGGGCAGCAGGAAGTCGAGCAGCGCGTGCAGCCGCTCGTAGAACTCCTCCAGGCGGCCGTCGCGGGCGATGTACTGGACTACGCGCTCGTCGTGACCTGTCAGCTCGCGCAGCTCGAGCTCGTAGTGGGGGTTGGGCAGGAAGCGCACGTCGAAGGCGAGGTCCTCGCCGCGCGGCGGGCCGTGCTTGAAGCCAAAGCTCGTGAAGGTCAGCGAGAGCTGTCCGCTGGCCTGGCGCGGCAGCAGTTCCTCGCTGATCCGTGAGCGCAGCATCGCCGCCGAGAGCCCGGTCGTGTCGATCACCAGGTCGGCGCGCGAGCGCAGCGGCTCCAGCAGTGCCCGCTCGGCCGCGATGCCCTCGGAGATCGAGCCGTGCGGGGCGAGCGGGTGGCGCCGACGGGTCTCCTTGTAGCGAGTCGAGAGCGTCTGCTCGACCGCCTCCAGGAACAGCACGCGGTGCTCGACCCCGAGCGCCTGCAGGTCGTCGACCACCGCTGTCAGCGCCTCGAAGTAGACGCCGCCGCGCACGTCGGAGACCACCGCGGCGCGCTCGACCTTGGAGCCCTCGTGCACGAACAGCTCGACGAGGCTTCTGATCATCTCCGGCGGCAGGTTGTCGACGCAGAAGTAGCCGGCGTCCTCGAACACGTTCATCGCAGTGGACTTGCCAGCGCCCGAGTAGCCCGTGATGACGACGAGATCGCGCAGGCGCGAGGGGACCGTCGGCGGCGACTGCTCGCGTCCCGAGTCGTTGTCCTCGCGCGGGGGCACGGGCCTGGTGATGGCCATCTGCGCCCATTGTGCCCACTTGCACGGACGCCCGCGCTAGGAAATGCGTCTACCCCGCGCGGTGCAGCAGCGCGTGGATGTCGCGTGCAGTCTTGGCGGGCACGCCTGGCACCGACTGCAGCTCCTCGCGCGAGGCGGCGAGGATCGCCTCGGGCGAGCCGAAGTGCGTCAGCAGCGCGCGCTTGCGCGCGGGGCCGATCCCCGGCAGGCCGTCCAGCAGCGAGCCGGTCATCGCGCGGTCGCGACGGCTGCGATGGTGGGCGATCGCGAAGCGGTGCGCCTCGTCGCGGACGCGCTGCAACAGCTGCAGCTCGGGGGTCGAGTGGTCGAGCACGAGCGGCTGCGGGTCGCCGGGCCGGAACACCTCCTCGATCCGCTTGGCCAGCGAGACGACCGCCGCTCCGCGCTCGCGAAACCCGGCCAGCGGCTCGATCCCGGCGGCCAGCTGGCCCTTGCCACCGTCGATCACCACAAGGTTCGGCAACGCCGCGAAGCTCGCGTCGAAGGCGGGGTCGTGCGGCGAGGTGTCCTGCTGGCGCTCCCACTGTGCGTAGCGGCGGGAGAGCACCTCTGCCATCGAGGCGTAGTCGTCGGGACCGCCGAGATCTTCGACCGCCCGGATCTTGAAGCGCCGGTAGTCGGACTTCTTGGCTGCGCCCGCCTCGAACACCACCATCGAGGCGACCGTGTGCGTCCCGCCCAGATTGGAGACGTCAAAGCACTCGATCCGCACCGGCACCGTCTCGAGCCCGAGCGCCTGCTGCAGCCCCTCGAGCGCCTCGGCGCGGCGCTGATGGCGGCGCTCGTCGCGCAGCCGCTCGGTCTCCAGCGCCAGCTGCGCGTTGCGTTGCGCGAGCTCGAGGATGCGGTGCTTGTCGCCGCGGGCGGCGGCGCGCAGGCGCACCGGGCCGCCGCGGCGCTGGGCGAGCGCCTGTTCCAGAACGCCGTCGTCGCGCTCGAGCAGCTCCGGCTGGACGACGATCAGGGCCGGCATCGAGGTCGGGCCGCCGTAGTACTGGAGCATGAACTCTTCGGCGACCTCCCCGACCCCCCGCTCGGCCTCGTTTGCCAGATAGAAGGAGTGGCGGTCCGAGAGCACGCCGTCGCGCACCTGGAAGACCTGCGCGTTGGCGTCGCGCCCGCTGACCGCCACCGCGACCGCGTCGAGCGTGCCGATCGACTCGCGCGCGACGCGCTGGCGCTCCATCAGCGAGCGCACGGCGCGCAGCCGGTTGCGCTCGAGCGTGGCCTGCTCGTACTCCTGCGCCGCCGAGGCGGCCCGCATCCGCTCCTCGATCTCGCGTTCGATCGTCTTGAAGCGACCGGAGAGGAAGTCCACCACGCCGTCGACGTTGCGACGGTAGTCGCGCCTTGAGACGTAGCCGACGCAGGGCGCCTGGCAGCGCTTGATGTAGTAGTCAAGGCACGGGCTGCCGCTGCGCCTGCCCGGCTCCGGACCGGTGCAGGAGCGGTACATGAAGACCTTTGCCAGCACCTCGAGCGTCGCGCGCACGCGCTTGGCCGAGGAGTACGGGCCGAAGTAGAGGCGGCCCGCTCGGTGGCGCTCGCGGGTGAAGTAGACGCGCGGGTACTCCTCGTCGAGCGAGATGGCGATGTAGGGGTAGGACTTGTCGTCCCGCAGGCGGATGTTGAAGCGCGGCCGGTACTGCTTGATGAAGCTTTGCTCGGCCAGCAGCGCCTCGGCCTCGCTGGCGACGACCAGACATTCGATCGACTCGACGGCGGCGAGCATCTCGGCGTGGCCGGAAGAAAACGTTCCCCGCCCACCCCCCTGCGCCTTTGCGAAGTGCGAGGCCACGCGCTTGCGGATCGACTTGGCCTTGCCGACGTAGATCACGCGTCCGCGCGCGTCGCGGAACAGGTAGACGCCGGGCCGGTCCGGCAGCGTACGCCGCTGCCGCACCAGTGCGCTCGAAGACGCGACGCTCATGCGCTCGAAGGCGGAGCGCTCAATATGTGCGCGAGTAGCGATATACGGCGATCAGCGCCCACACGCACAGGCCGATCAGCACGAACCAGGCGAACTCACCCACGTTCGTCTCCCACATCCGCACCCGCGCCGCAAGCGCGACGTAGCCGACCGCGAGCGAGCCGTACAGCAGCCCGCGGTAGCGGCCGAGGCCGTACAGGTCGACGCGCCGTTCGCGGTACAGGCGGTAGCCGAGGTAACCGAGCCCGGCGGCAAAGATGACCCACAGCGTGGCGGCAAACGCTTCGGCGACCTGGCCGCCGCCCGGCAGGAACTGCACGGCCACAGCGATCAGGGCGACGATCGCGACGTTGCGCAGCGTCCGCAGGCGGTCCATGGACCCAGTCTAGTGTCGCGATGGGGCTGCTCAGCGCGCACGGCGATGGGCCGCTCAGCGCGCTAGCCGAAGCCGGCGGGCCGCTCTGGCGCTGACCTTCGCGGCCGATTCGCCGACCGGCGAGGACAAAAACCACCAAACTGCGGGAAAGGTGAAGAAAACCGTTCACAGGTTGGACACGTGCATGGGTTTTTCGCTATACTGGATGGTGCCCATTCGGTCCTAACCCGACCGAAACGAGGGTTGGTTGGCAGGCGCCGGGGTACTCGTCTTCAGGTCAGAGAGCCCCGGCGCCTGTTTTTTAACTCCGCCCGGCGGGGCACAGGCCACGGGATCCCGTTTCACCCCGTCCCCGTTATCGGCCTGGACCTTTGGGCGCGACTCGGGGCGCCGCTCGGCAGCCGGTCAGTCGATGAGCGCGCCCAGGCGCTCGTAAGCGGCTTCGACGGCACGCTTTGCAGCGGTGTGGCGCGCCTCGGACTTCGCCGCCTCGTACTTGGTTGCCCACGCGGCCGGATCCGCGAGCTCGTCTTCCAGTCCGCGCAGCTCGGCCTCGGCCTGTTCGACCGCGCGCTCGGCCTTGCCCTGCTCGCGCACGCGGTTCTTCGAAGGCCCCTCGCGCTTGCGCGGCGCCCGCTCGGTTTGCGACTGCTCTGGCGTTGGCGTGTTTTTGACTGCCTGCACGGTCGGCGAGAGCGTGTCTGTGCCTGCCGCGCGCCGTTCTTCGCGGTGGCGCACGTACTCCGGCCAGCCGCCGACGAACGAGCGCAACGTGCGGTCCTCGATCGCCACCGTCCGGGTGCCGACGGCGTCGAGCAGCGCGCGGTCGTGGGAGACGAGCAGGACCGCGCCCTCGAACGACAGCAGCGCGTCCTCGAGCGCCTCGCGGCTCTCGATGTCGAGGTGGTTGGTGGGCTCGTCGAGGATCAGCACGTTCGGTGGCTTCGGGGTGCCGTTCATCAGGATCGCCAGGCTCAGTCGCCGCCGCTCGCCGCCTGAGAGGCCCTCCAGCGGCTTCTCCGCGTCCTCGCCGGAGAACAGGAAGCGCCCGAGCAGAGCGCGTGCCTTGTTCGGCGCCAGCTTTGTCGCGCGCTGTGCCACCTCGACGACGCTCTGGGAAGGCGGGCCGCCGGCGCCGAGCTCCTCGGCGTGCTGGGAGAGATAGCCGACGGTCACGTTGTGCCCGACGCTGAGCCGCCCGGCGGCGAGCTCGCGCCGTCCCGCGATCGTCTCGATCAGCGTGGTCTTGCCCGCGCCGTTGGGGCCGACCAGCGAGACGTGCTCTGAGCGTTCCAACCACAACTCCGCCCCCTCCAGCAGTACCACGGGCGCGGCGGCACCGGCCCCAGCCGCTTCGACGGGCTTGGCACGCCCATCGGCGGAGCGGCTCTTGGCCGCGGAGCCATCCTCCTCTCCCCCGATCTGTATGCGCGCATCGAGCAGCTCGAAGATCACTCGTCCCGCGCGCTCGGGCACCTTGAAGGAGAACTCCAGGGACGCCGATTCGCGCGGGTCGCGCTCGATCCGCTCGATCTTCGCCAGCTGCTTGACCCGCGACTGCGCCTGGCGGGCCTTGGTGGCCTTGGCGCGGAAGCGCTCAACGAAGCGCTCCATCCGCGCGATCTCCGCCTGCTGCTTGTCGATCGCCTTGCCGAGCGCCATTTCGCGCGCGGCCTGCTCGCGCCGCCAGGCGTGCCAGCTGCCGGCGAAGAAGCGCGAGCGGGTGGGGGTCGGTCCGTAGAGCTCGAGCACGGCAGTGCCGACCGCCTCCAGGAACCAGCGGTCGTGCGCGACCAGCATCACCGCCGCGTCGAGGTCGGTGAGCGTCTGCTCGAGCCACTCCAACGACTCGATGTCCAGATGGTTGGTGGGCTCGTCGAGCAGCAGCACCTCGGCGCCGGTGGCAAGCGCGCGCGCCAGCGATGCGCGCGTCAGCTGCCCACCGGAGAAGGTGTCAAGGCCGCGGTCCAGGTCGGCCTCGGAGAAGCCGAGGCCGCGCGTCATCACGGTGGCTCGGTCGCGCCACAGGTAGCCGCCGCGCGTCTCCAAACGAGCCTGGGCGCGGGCGTAGCGATCGAACAGCGCTTGGTCGTCCTCGCCGGCGGCCATCTTCGCCTCCATCTGGGATAGCTCGCACTCGATCTGCAGCTCCTCGGCACAGCCGGAGAGGACGTAGTCGCGCAACGTCGCGTCGCGATCCCGCGGCGGGCGCTGGTCGTGCAGGGCGATGCGAGTGCCCTTGGCGACCGCCAGCTCGCCGCGGTCGATCGACTCCTCGCCGGCGATCATCCGCAGCAGCGTCGTCTTGCCGGCGCCATTGCGCCCTGCGATCGTAAGCCGTTCGCCGCGCTCGAGCTTGAACGAGACGCCGCCGAGCAACGGCTTGCCGGCGACGTCCTTGCGCAGGTCCGAGGCGGTGAGGAGTGCCACGGTCGAGATGGTAGGGAGCGAGGGCCGCGTCGCCGCGCCCGTCGGAGACGCGCTCAGATAGGATCACGGCGATGCGCCGCCTGCCCCTAACGATCGCGGTCACCGTGCTGCTCCTGCTCATGCTCGCGCCGAACGCGCTGGCCTACAACGACGGCCGCGGCTTCTACGGCGCCACCAACGACAAGGTCGTCACCAACGCGGGCTTCATCTTGATCCTCTTCTTCCCGCTGTTCGTGCTCACGATGAGCCTCATCCAGTGGCGCCTGGACAAGCGCAAAGCTGCGCGCAAAGCTGCCGAGAAAGCACACGCCGGCGACCCCCGCTGGCGCGGCGGGTGGTAGAGACAGAGCAGGTCCGCTACGAGCGCGACGGCGCCGCGGCGATCGTCACGATCGACCGTCCCGAGCGGCGCAACGCGGTCGACGGTCCGACCGCGCAGGCGCTGCACACGGCGCTGGTCCGCTTCGAATCCGAAGACGACGCCCGTGTGATGGTGCTGACCGGCGCCGGCGGGATCGCCTTCTGCGCCGGTGCGGACCTCAAGGCGATCGAGACGCTCGGCCCGCGGCTGACGTGCCCCGAGGGACCGATGGGCTTCACGCGGCTGACGCCTGCCAAGCCGACGATCGCCGCGATCTCCGGCTATGCGCTGGCGGGGGGCCTCGAGCTCGCGCTGTGGTGCGACCTGCGGATCGCGACCGAGACCTCGCACCTGGGCTACCCCGAGCGCCGCTGGGGCGTGCCGCTGATCGACGGCGGCACGCAGCGCCTGCCGCGGATCGTCGGTCTCGGCCGCGCGCTCGACCTGATCCTGACGGGCAGGATCATCGACGCGCGCGAGGCGCACGCGATCGGGATGCTGACCGAAGTCGTCGCCGAGGGTCAGCACCTCACCCGCGCCGTCGAGCTTGCAAACGCCCTCGCGCGTTTCCCCCAGCCGACGATGCTCGCCGACCGCCGTGCGGCGATCGAGGGTCTCGGGATGACGCTCGCGCAGGGCCTCGAGCTCGAGTCGCGGGCCGGCCCGGACACCTACCGCGACGCGGTGCAGGGCGCCGCCCGTTTCGCCGCCGGCGCGGGTCGCGGCGGGCAGGGCGCAGGCGCCTGAGTCACGCCGAGGGCTATCCTCGCCTGATCGACGAGCGGGAGAACAGATGGCCTACTTCGTAACCGGCGCCACCGGCTTCATCGGGCGGCGGCTCGTGGAGCGACTGCTGGAGCGCAAGGGCAAGATCCACATCCTCGTGCGCGAAGACTCGCTCGCGCGCTTGGACGACCTGCTCGACGACTGGCAGGCGAGCACCGACGGGAGCGTGGCGCGTCGCATCCAGCCGGTGATCGGCGACCTGCGCCAGCCGCTGCTCGGAGTCGAGCAGGAGCAGATCGGCGCGCTCGAAGGCGCGATCGAGCACTTCTTCCACCTCGCCGCCGTGTACGACATGACCGCCCCGATGGAGCTCGACATGGCGGTCAACGTCGGCGGCACCGGCCACGCGATCGAGCTGGCCGGCGCGCTGCGCGCCTCCCACCTGCACCACGTCTCCTCGGTCGCGGTCGCCGGGACCTACAAAGGCGTGTTCGGCGAGGACCAGTTCGACGAGGGCCAACGCCTGCCCTCCCCCTACCACGCGACCAAGTTCGAGGCCGAGCACCTGGTGCGCGAGCAGCCGCACGTCCCCTGGCGCGTGTACCGACCCGGGATCGTCGTCGGCGACTCGCGCACGGGCGAGATGGACAAGATCGACGGCCCGTACTACTTCTTCAAGGCGATCCAGCGCACGCGCCAGCTGGTGCCACAGTGGCTGCCGCTGCTCGGGCTGGACCTCGGCAAGACCAACGTCGTGCCGGTCGACTGGGTCGCCGGCGCGCTCGACCACATCGCCCACCGCCCCGGCCTCGACGGACGGGCCTTTCATCTGACCTATCCGCGCTCCCAGCGTGTGGACTCGGTCGTCAACGATTTCGCCGCCGCCGCGCACGCGCCGCGCTTTGCCCTCAGCGTCGACAAGCGCGTGCTCGACGCGATCCCGACGCGTCCGCTCTCGGCGCTCTTGAAACTGCCGCCGCTCGCCCAGGCCAGGCGGCTGACCCTGCGCGAGCTGGGGATACCCGAGCAGGTGCTCGAACACGTCGACCTGGTGCCGAGCTTTGACACGCGCGAGACCGCGCGAGCGCTGGCCGGCTCACCCTACGAGCACGTGCCGGCGCTGCGCGAGTACGCGGTGCACCTGTGGGACTACTGGGAGCGTGAGATGGACCCACAGGTCAGCCGCGGCCGCACGCTCGCGCAGGCGATCGCCGGTAAGCGCGTGCTGATCACCGGCGCCTCCTCGGGGATTGGGCGCGCCGCGGCGATCAAGGTCGCGGCGGCCGGTGCGGTCCCGCTGCTCGTGGCGCGCAACGTCGAGAAGCTCGAGGAGGTCCGCGCGGAGATCGTCGCCGCCGGCGGTCTGGCCTACGTGTACGCGGCCGACATATCCGACATGGAGGAGATCGACCGCCTGCTCGAGCGCGTCGGCGAGGACCACCGCCACGTCGACATGCTGGTCAACAACGCCGGCCGCTCGATCCGCCGCTCGATCGCGCTTAGCTACGAGCGCTTCCACGACTTCGAACGGACGATGCAGATCAACTACTTCGGCGCGGTGAAGCTGATCGTCGGCCTGTTGCCGCGGATGCGCGCGCGGGGCAGCGGACACATCGTCAACGTCTCCTCGATCGGCGTGCAGACAAACCCGCCGCGCTTCTCCGCCTACGTGGCCTCGAAGGCGGCGCTGGACGCCTTCACGCGCGTGGCCTCCTCCGAGGCGATCGGCGACGGCGTCACCTTCACCACCATCCACATGCCGCTCGTGCGCACGCCGATGATCGCCCCGACCAAGCTCTACGACGCCTTCCCGGCGATCGCCCCGGAGGAGGCCGCGGAAATGATCTGCGAGGCGCTGCGCACCCGCCCCAAGCACATGGGCACCCCACTCGGCACCGCCGGCGAGGTCGCCTACGCGCTCGCCCCCGACGTCGTGGACCGCATCCTGCATCTCGCCTACCGCGTCTTCCCCGACTCGGCCGCCTCGCGCGGGGAGACCGCCGCTCCGGACGAGCGAACCTCGCTGGAGCAGCGCGCGCTTGCGAACCTGATGCGCGGCGTGCACTGGTAGGAGCCGGCAGGAACCGCGGCGGCGTGCGCCGGGACGGCGGTGCTGCGGCGCCTGCGGCGAGCCGATCGCAAATAGGATCTGACCGTGACAGCCGCAATCGAGGTCAGCGCCCTGCGCAAGCGCTACGGCGAGCACGAGGCGCTGCGGGGCATCGACCTGACGGTGCAAGCCGGCGAAGTGTTCGGGCTGCTCGGCCCCAACGGCGCCGGCAAGACCACCACCGTCGAGATTCTAGAGGGCTATCGAGCACGCGACGAGGGCGAGGCGTCGGTGCTCGGCCACGACCCGGCACGGCGCGAGCTTGCGCTGCGACGGAGAATCGGGATCGTGCTGCAGAGCGCCGGAATCTACGGCCACCTGACGGCGCGCGAGGCGCTGGCGCACTGGGCGGCCTTCTACCCACACCCGCGCGACCCCGAGGAGGTCCTGAGCCTTGTCGGGCTGCAGGAGCGCGGCGACATACGAGCAAGAAAGCTCTCTGGCGGCCAGCTGCGCCGGCTGGACTTCGCGCTCGCCCTAGTCGGCGACCCCGAGCTGATCTTCCTCGACGAGCCGACCACCGGCTTTGACCCCGAGGCCCGCCGTGCGGCGTGGGAGACGGTCCGCTCGCTGAAGGCGCTCGGCAAGACGATCCTGCTCACCACCCATTACCTGGACGAGGCGCAGGCTTTGGCCGACCGGGTGGCGATCGTCAAGGAGGGGCGGGTGCTGGCGATCGGCCCGCCGCGCGAGCTCGGATCCGGGGCCGCTCACTACCGCGTCGCCTACCGCGACGCCGATGGAGCGCTGGTCGAGCTGCAGACCGAGGACCCGACGCGCACCCTGCACGAGCTGACCCAGGCGGCGCTGGCGCGCGGCGAGCGACTGGAGGAGCTGAGCGTCGGGCGCCCGTCGCTCGAGGACGTCTATCTGGAGCTGACCGCCGATGCCTGACGCAGTCGGCGGAGCAAACCCGGTTGCCCTCACCTGGCGGCAATATCGGCTGGAGCGGCGGATGTTCTGGCGCAACCCGAGCGCCGCCTTCTTCAACTTCGCGCTGCCCTTGTTGTTCCTGATCGCCGGCGGGGCGATCCTCAGCGGACGGTCGCACGACCTGCACCTGCTGGTCCCGGCGATCGCCGGGATGGCGGTCATGTCGACCACCTTCACCGCACTTGCCTACAACGTCGTCTTCCTGCGCGAGCGCGGCGTGCTCAAGCGAATCCACGGCACGCCCTTGCCGAGCGGCGCGTACTTCGGCGGCGTCGCCGCCAACGCGGTCACCAACACCGCTCTGCAGATCGCGATCATCACGATCGCCGGTCGCCTGTTCTTCGGCGTCGGCTGGCCCCAGGACTGGCTCGAGCTCGTCGTCTTCGTGCTCGCCGGCGTCGTCTGCTTCGCCGCGCTCGGCGTGGCGTTCGCGCACACGATCCCCAACTTCGAGTCGACCGCGGCTTATGTCAACGCTGTCTTCCTGCCCGTCGTGTTCGTCTCCTTTTACGTGTTCGATTCGAAAAGCGCCCCCGCGTTCCTGCGCAACGTCGCCGAAGCCCTGCCGCTCAAGCCGCTGATCGACGGCCTGTACGCGGCGATGGTGACCGGCAGCGGGATCGGCTCGCACGTCTCGGCGCTGGTCGTGATCGTGCTGTGGGGCACGTTTGGGATCGTCTTTGCGGTGCGCGGCTTCTCCTGGGAGCAGCGGCGCGCGTGAGCCCCCAACACGGTTGAGCCCCGCGCCTCGGCGCCTCGGGGCGGCCCGGTGAGCAAGGCAGCGCGTCCCGGGCGAGAGCAACTATCGTGTCGCCACCGCGCGGCGCAGGACGCCGCGGATCCGGCGAGGAGGAACGCGATGAAGGAAATAGCCGAGGACGTCCATCTGCTCAGCGGCTGGCCCCCGAACGCGATCAACGTCTACCTCGTCGGCGAGCGGGGCCAACCCGGTTGCGTGCTGATCGACGCCGCCACCCGCCAGGCCGAAAAACGCATCTTCAAGCAGATCGGCACACGCGAGCTCTCGGCGCACGCGCTCACCCACGTGCACCCCGACCACCAGGGCTGTAGCCACGCCGTCTGCGAGCGCTACGGCGTGCCGCTGTGGTGCGGCCAGGCCGACGTGCCGGCGATGGAGAGCCCCGGCAAAGTGACCGGCGCCAAGGCGCCCGCGGCGATGAAACGTCTCCAGGAGCGCTTCTGGGTGGGCCCACCGCACCCGGTCGCGCGAGCGCTGCACGAGGGAGACGAGGTCGCCGGGTTCACAGTGCTCGAAACGCCGGGACACACGCGCGGCCACGTGGCGTTCTGGCGCGAGCGCGACCGCGTGCTGATCCTCGGCGACGTGCTCAACGACATGAACCTGATGACGGGTATGCCGGGCCTGCACGAGCCACCGCACATGTTCGCCGCAGACCCGGCCCAGAACCGCGCCTCCGCACGCCGCCTGGCCGCGTTGCGACCGGCGCTTGCCTGCTTCGGCCACGGCGCCCCGCTGCGCGACCCCGACCGGCTGGCACGGTTCGTCGGCGCCCTACCTGCCTAACTGGCAAATACGGGATGAGCGACAGCATCTTCCGCGTCGAGGGCGACGCCTTCGTGCCGACCGAGCACGCGCGCGGCCCGTGGGATCCACGCGCACTGCACGGCGGCGCCCCAGCAGCGCTGATCGCCGCTGTCTTCGAGCGTGTGCAGCCGGGCGAGGATCTGCCGATCGCGCGGCTGCACTACGAGTTCCTGCGCCCGATCCCGATGGCCCCTCTGCAACTGAGAACGAGCATCACCCGTCCGGGCCGGAGGGTGCAGGGGCTCGCCGCCGAGCTACGTGCCAACGAGCAGGTCGTCTGCCGGGCAAGCGCGCTGCGGATCCTGCCTGCGCCCGAGGAGCTGCCCGACGATCCGGTCGGCGCCCTGCTGCGCTCCGCCGAGCCCGAGCCGATCGCGCCGCCGCAGAGCGGCGAGGACGTCCGTTTCGCGCTCGACGGCGTCTCAGGCGAGAGCTTCGCCGCCAGCGCGATGCAGATGCGATTCCTCAGCGGCCGGCCACTCGTCGGCGAGCTGCCGGGCGAGAACGGCTCGCGCCACACCCCGAGCGGGGCGGCGACCGTGTGGATGAGACTGCGCCACCCGCTGCTCGTCGGGGAGCCGCTGACCCCCCTGGCGCGCGTCGCGGCCAGCGCCGACTTCGGCAACGGGGTGGCCGCGGCCGTCCCCTTCGACCGTTACCTGTTCATCAACGCCGACCTGACGATCGAGCTCGACCGTGCCCCGCAGGGCGAGTGGATCGCGCTCGACGCGCGGACGCTGCTTCACCCCGGGGGCATCGGCTGGGCCGAGAGCATCCTGCACGACGAGCGCGGCGCGTTCGGCCGGGCGCGCCAGGCGCTGGTCGTGCAGCCGCGCTCGAGCTAAGCCCCGCGACGGCTCAGAACGGGATTTCCTCGTCGGCCGGGAGGCCACGCGCGAGGCGGATGTCGCGCTCGCCCGCGCCGCCGCTGGCGTCGGGGCCAGAAGGGGCAACGATCTCGAACTCCGGCACGTTCTTGCCGCCGGCGATTTCGGTCAGCTCGCCTTCGCGCCGCTCGAGGTATCCGCGTAGAGCCGTCTCCAGACCCTTGCCGCGTCGAAACCCCTCGAACATCTCGTGGACCGAGACGTCGGGGCGATCGAGCTCGGCGACGATCGTCTTCAGCTCCTCATAGCCCTGCTCGAACGTCACCCGCTCGGGCTCTACCGCATCAGCCATCCAAGGCCTCCTTCTCGATCTGTTTGGTGGTCACCGTGGCGGTTCCGTCCACAAGATGCAGGGTCAGCTCGCTGCCGGCCGCCAGTTGTGCGACGCTGCCAACCGCCTGACCCGCGTCGTCGGTGGCGACCGTCCAGCCGTTGCGACGAAAGTCGCGGGCGCGAAGCACCGCGAGCAGCCCGTGTAGCCGCTCGCGGTCGCGCGACAAGATCCTGTCCGCGGCCGGCGCCAACCGCGCCGCTTCGGCCGCCATCCGCTCGGCCCGCCTGCTCAGCTCCGGGCGCAGCCTTGTTTCGATCTCGAGCGTGCGTCGAGCGATCGCGGCGAGCAGGTCGGCAAGCTCTCCTTGCGCCCGGCGACGGGTCGCGTGCAGCTGGGCCGAGGCTAGCTCGATCGACTGCATCGGAGCCCGCCGCGTCGCGTCGAGCATCTGTCCCGCCCGCACGACCTCGGCACCGCGACGCAGGACCTCGCGCTCGACCGCCGTGTGGGCGAGCTGGCCGTGCCGCGAGAGCTCTCGCGCGACGCCGTCAAGCGCCCGAGCGGGACGGACGGCGGCCCACAGCTGCTCGGTGCCCTCGCGCAGCGCAACGACGCGTTCGCGGACGCGAGCGAGCGTGGCGGTGGCGCGCGCCATCTCCCCCAACAGCTCGTCGGCGGAGTGGCGAATCGCGAGCTCCGGCGCCTTGGCGGGCACGGGCGCGAACGCGGCCGCCACGTGGTCGCAATTCGGCCGGTCCTTGGTGTGCCCGATGCTCGTGATCACCGGCTTGGCGCAGGCGAAGATCGCCCGGCACAGCCGCTCGTCGTCGAAGGCGACCAGGTCGGCCGTGGAGCCGCCGCCGCGCGCGAGCACGATCACGTCGACGCCGTCGAGCGCCTGCAGCCGGCCGAGCGCGTCGATGACCGAGCCGACGGCGTGGACCCCCTGCACCGAGGCCGCGCAGAAGACGACGTCCTGTGGCGGAAAGCGCTTGCGCAGCGCCTGGATCACGTCGACGTTGGCGTCGTTGCGGGCCGCGATCACCCCTACGCGGCGCGGGAACGCGGGCAGCGGCTTGCGCCGGTCCGGATCGCACAGGCCGTCGGCCCGCAGGCGCTGCAGGGTCTGCGCGCGCCGACGCAGCAGCTCGCCCTCCCCGGTGGGGTTGATCCGGTCGACGATCAGCTTGGTGGAGCCGCGCGGCGCGTAGAAGTCGACGCGCTCGAAATGCGCCTGGACCAGGTCGCCCTGAGCCGGCAGCGGATGACACCGCGACACCCGTCCCTTCCAGATGCAGGCGTCGACGCTTGCCGACTCGTCGGCGAGCGTCAAGTAGACGTGACCGGAGCCGCGGTGCAGGCTGATCTGCGTGACCTCCCCCTCGACCCAACCGTCGCCGAGGGCGCGCAGCGCCGAGCCGACGCGCGCCGCCAGCTGCGCGACAGACAGGGCCGTCGCGGTCTGCGTCTCGGCAAGCTGCTGCATGGCCCGCTAACGCTAGAGGGCGCAGCGGCGTGAACCACTGGGACGCCGGCGTCCGCGGGCGCACCCCCAGGAGCGCCCGCGAGCTACTCGCCCGGGAACGGCTCAGCCAGCGAGGCGAGCACGTAATCGGGGTCGGCGGCGCGCAGTTCGGCCACGTCGTAGCGCCCGCTTGCGACCCCCACCGACACGGCCCCAGCGCCCTCGGCGGCGGCGACGTCGAGCGGCGTGTCGCCGACGACGTACACCCGCTCCCTGGCAAGCGGCGAGCCGAGCAGCCGCTCGCCGCGCTCGATCGCCGCGCGCGTGAGCGCGACGCGATCCTCGGAGTCAGACCCATAGCCGCCCACCAGGAAGTAGCGGTTGAGTCCGGCCCGCCCAAGCTTGACATGCGCGACCGCTTCCAGCCCGCCGGTGGTCAGCCCGAGCGCGACGCCGGCCTGGCTCAGCCGATCGAGCAGCTCGCGCACCCCGTCGAGCACGCGATAGTCCGGTGAGGAAGCGACGAAGTCAGGCAGCACGGCCTGGTAGGCGCCCATCAGGCGGGTCAGCTCCTCGGGGGTCGGCGAGCGCCCCATCACCTCGCCAAACGTCACCCGTCCGATCGCCGGGTCGGTCATGCCCGCGGTCGAGTGTTCGGCGATGTCGACCTTCGTGTCGAACACGCGCTCGAAAGCCCAAGCCCAGCTGCGCGCACCGGCGCCGCCGGTGTCGATCAAGGTCCCGTCGACGTCGAACAGGATCAGCTTCGCCTCGGCCATCGGTGCGATTGTCGCGGTTTTGGGCGAGCTGCGCGGGTAGCTAAAGGCAAGGAGTGCAGCAGACCGAGGCTCGCGAGTGGTGGACCGCCATCCCTACGAGTGACCAGCCACCTCTCAAAGGCTCCTCCAAAGCTCCTCCCATGGCCATCCCCCAATATGGAGCCTTTTTTCCCCCAGATGATTGCCTGCACAATCATCTGTTATGGTTGCTCGCGCAACTACTCCTACCTCACCGACCGAAGGAGCGATCTCGATGACACTCACCCAGACTGCGGCTAACCCCACCAACACCCCCCTTGCGACGGACCTTCCGATTCCCAGTGGCACCTGGAAGGTCGACCCGGTGCACTCGAGCGTCGAGTTCCACGTCAAGCACCTGGGGATCGCGACCGTCAAGGGCCAGTTCAAAGACTTCGAGGGGACGCTCGAGGTCGACGCCGACGGTGTTCACGCGAGCGGCAGCGTGCAGGTGGCAAGCGTCGACACGCGCGAGCCCCAGCGCGACGAGCACCTACGCTCGGCTGACTTCTTCGAGGTGGAGCGCTTCCCGCTGATCGAGTTCGCCTCCACGGCGATTCGACCCGTGGACGATGAGGACTTCGAGATCGATGCCGACCTGACGATCCACGGCGTCACCCGCCCGGTGACCCTGAAGGCGACCGTCGAGGGCACCGAGACAGACCCGCAGGGCAACGAGCGCGTCGGCGTGTCCGCCACGGCGCAGATCGATCGCAGCGACTTCGGCATGAAGTTCAACGCCGCGCTTGGATCGGGCAACCTCGTCGTCAGCGACAAGGTCAAGATCCTCGTCGAGGTCTCGGCGATCCGGCAGTCCTAACAGCGATTCGACAGCCCGCAGGCCCGGCGAGGAAGCGCACCGGGCGACGTAGCCGCCGGGCCTGCGGGCTCCTACCCGAGCAATGCTGGCTGGAGCTGTGTGGGGGCCGGCCGGTCGATTCAGCGGACGAAGACGCCGGCCAGCGCTTGATCGATGGCCGCCAGCGTGTCGGCGTCCAGGGTCAGTCCCGACGCCGACGCGTTGGCCCGCACTTGCTCGGGCCGGCTGGCTCCGACGATCGCCGAGGCGACGTTGTCCTGGCGCAGCACCCAGGCGAGTGCGAGCTGGGGCATCGTCATCCCGGCGTCCTCGGCGATCGGCTGCAGCCGCTGCACCGCCTCGAGCACGGGGTCCTGCATCAGCCTGTCCATGAAACCGCTCATGCTCTCGCTGCTCGCGCGCGAATCGGCCGGTGGCGCCTGCCCAGGCCGATACTTGCCCGTCAGCACACCCTGGGCCAGCGGCGACCAGACGATCTGTGAGATCTGCTCGCGTTCGCACAGCGGTATCACCTCGACCTCCGGCGAGCGCCAGAGCATCGAGTACTGCGGTTGGCTCGAGACCCAGCGCTCCACGCCAGGCAGCGCAAGCGAGGCCTCGATCTTCTCGACCGGCCACTCGCTGAAGCCGATGTGCCTGGCCTTGCCGGCCCTCACAACCTCGCTGAGGGCCTCCATCGTCTCCTCCAGAGGAGTCTCCTCGTCGTAGCGGTGACACTGGTACAGGTCGACGTAATCGGTGCGCAGGCGCGCCAGCGAAGCGTCGATCTGCTTGTGGATCTGCTCCGCCGAGAGCCCGCGGTCGGTGTCGGACATCGGGAAGTAGACCTTGGTGGCGAGCACGTAGGAGGAGCGCTCGCGCCCGGCCAGCGCCTCGCCGAGCACTTCCTCGGCAGCGCCGCGCCCGTAGACGTTGGCGGTGTCGATGAAGTTGATCCCCTCCTCGAAGGCGGCGTCGACACAGGCGCGTGCCTGCTCGGCGCCGACTCCGCCGGAGTAGGTCAGCCACGAGCCGAGGCTGACCTCAGAGACCTCGATGCCGCTGGAGCCGAGCTTGCGATAGCGCATGGGGTGGAGAGTACCCGGATAGACGACGACCAAGCGGTCAGGGAGTCAACTGCTGGGTCCGACCTCCTTCGTTCTCGGCGCGCCCTACCTCCGCCGCCCGGACGCGAAGCTCTGCACCGGCGGGGCGACCGCGCGCATGTTGGCAGCCATGCGGGCGCCCTCGCTCGCCTCGGCCTCGTGCTCCTCATCCGCCGACGCCGGCTGGCCGTCCTTGCCGACCCCGCCCGGGTCTCGGCGCGGCAGCCGGCCGACACTTGCGGTCTGGCGCTCGCCGTCCTGCTCGGCGACCACGTGGCGCTCCAGCGGCTCCAGCTCGCGGACGAGCACGTTGGTGACGCCTTCACGGCGCTCCAGGCGCCCGCGCGCGAGCAGCAGCGGCTCGGCGCGGGCGAGCGCGCGCCGGGACTCGTAAATCCCCTTCGGCACGATCAGGTTGATCGCCCCCCACTCGTCCTCGAACAGCAGGAACATCGTCCCCTTGGCGGTGCCTGGCCGCTGGCGGGCGATCACCAGCCCTGCCACCGTCACCGAACAGCCGTCGGGCATCCGTGCCAGCTGAGCGCTGGTCGATGGCAGCGGGGCGCTCAGGCGCGGGCGCAGGATCGCCATCGCGTGGTCGCTTGCGGTCACGCCGCTTGTGGCGTAGTCGGCTAGCAGCCGCTGCCAGCGGTCGAGCGCTCGCAGACGCGGGGTGGCAGGCAGCTCGATCGGCAGCGCCATCTGCACGCCGTCCTCGAGGTCGGCCGCCGGCGCGGCCATACCCAACTGCCACAGCGCCTCGCGGCGGCTACCCGCGATCGCATCGCAGGCGCCAGACCAGGCCAGCCGTTCGAGCGTCGGGCGGCTCGTGGCGGTGCGCGCGGCGAGATCGGCCACGTCGCGAAACGCCCCGGCGCGTTCGCGCTCGGTCACCAGCGCTCGCACCTCCTGGACCGCGGCGCCCTTGACGTAGCCGAGACCAAGCCGCACGCCGAGCGTTGCGTTCTGCGCACCAACGCTTCCCCCTGGAGTGTGAACACCCCCCTTTGCAACACGAACACCCCCCTCTGCAGCACGAACACCGCCCTCTGCAGCACGAACACCGCCCTCTGAAGGGCTAACACTCCCCCGCCGAGCGTCTTCGTGGAACAGCTCCACACTGCACTGCACCCCCGAGGCGTTCACGTCCAGCCCGAGCACCGGGATGCCCCTCCGCTGCGCCTCGTGCACGAGGCTGTCCGGGGCATAGAAGCCCATCGGCTGCTCGTTTAGCAGCGCACACAGGAACTCCGGACCGTAGTGAACGCGTAGCCAGGTCGACTGGTAGGCGAGCAGGCCGAAGGCGGTGGCGTGCGCCTTGGGAAAGCCAAAGCCGGCAAAGCCCGAGACCATCTCCCAGACACGCTGGGCGGTCTGCGGCTCGGCGCCGCTGTGGCGGGCCGCGCCGGCGAGGAAGCGCTCGCGGTGGGATGCCATCGCCTCCTGCGAGCGCTTGCGACTCATCGCCCGGCGCAGCCCGTCGGCCTCGCCCGGCGTGAAGCCGGCAAACGCTTCTGAGACCTGCATCACCTGGTCCTGGAAGATGACCGTGCCGAGCGTCTCGGCCAACACCTCCCGCAGCGCGGGATGCTCGTAGGGCGGCTCGTACTGGATCCCACCCACCCCCTCTGCCAGCACCCGTGCTCGCCGCTGCACGTACGGGTTGACGGCGCCGCCCTGGATCGGGCCCGGCCGCACGATCGCCACCTGCACGGTCAGGTCCTTCAGGTTGCGCGGACGGGTTCGCTTCAGCGACTGCATCTGGGCGCGGCTCTCGATCTGAAAGACGCCGACCGTGTCGGCCCGCTGGATCGCCGCGAACGTCTCCGCGTCGTCGAAGGGAATGCGCGACAGGTCGATCCGCTCGCCACGGACCCGCTCGATCTCATCCACGCAGCGTTCGACCGCCGAGAGCATCCCCAGGCCGAGCAGGTCGATCTTCAAGAAGCCGGCGTCGGCGCAGGAGTCCTTGTCCCATTGCACCATCTGCCTGCCCGCCATCGCGCTCGGCACCGTCGGGCAGCAGTCGATCAGCGGTCGCGTCGAGACGATCATCCCGCCCGGGTGCTGGGAGAGGTGACGGGGCAGCCCGTAGGCCTGCGCCACCAGGCGCACGAGCCAGCGCCAGCGCGGCGAGCCCTCGGGAAGGTCGTGCTCTCCGGGGCGCTCCCAGCCGTCTGCGGTGCGCGCCGCGCGCTCGAGCTCGGCTGGCGGCAGTCCGAGCGCCTTGCCCAGCTCGCGGATCGCGCCGCGCGCACGGAAGGTCGGGAAGGCCGCCACAAGCGCCGCCCGTTCGCCCCCGAAGCGCTCGTGCACGCGTGGGATGAGCGCCTCGCGGATCTCGCGCGGGAAGTCCAGGTCGATGTCGGGCAGCCCGCGCAGGTCCTCGTGCAGGAAGCGTCCGAGCAGCAGGTCGTTG
This sequence comes from Solirubrobacteraceae bacterium, assembly GCA_036269375.1. Lineage (GTDB taxonomy): Bacteria > Actinomycetota > Thermoleophilia > Solirubrobacterales > Solirubrobacteraceae > Palsa-744. Next base: position 27,161 of record DATASE010000044.1, on the reverse strand, counting down.
GCGATCGGGTCGATGTGCGAGAGGCCCGTCAGATAGCACACGATCGAGGACACCGATGAGCCTCGCCCGCGCCCGGGGGCAAGCAGCGTGCGCGCCGAGTCGCGGTCGCGCACCCGGCAGGCCACCTCGCGGGCCAGCTCGAGCATCTCGTGGTGAAGCAGAAAGAAGCCCGCCAGCCCGAGCCGCGCGATCACTGCAAGCTCCTCTGCCAGACGCGCCTCGGCCTGGGCGAGCGCGGCGCGCGCGCAGCGACGCCCCTCTGCCGCCCCGGGTCGCTCCGCGTGGGAGCCGTAGCGCTCGTCCAGGCGCGAGCGGCACAGCTCGGCCAGGCGCCGCCAGGCATCCGCGTCCTCGGCCCCGGGGTAGCTGTAGCCGAGGTCACGGGTGAGCTCAAAGCGCAGCCGCTCTGCCAGGACGAGCGTCTCGCGCACCGCGTGCGGGTGGTCGGCAAAGCGCGCCGCCATCGCCCGCGGGGCGCTCAGCACGTGGCTGCGATTGCCGCGCCGCAGCGGCTCGGAGGCATCAAGGGTGGTGCGGTGGCGCAGCGCCACGAAGGCGTCCTGCAACTCGGCGCGGCAGGCTGCGTGGGCGTGCACGTCCCCAGTGGCAACGCAGCGGATCCCGACCCGACGCGCGAGCCCTTCCAGGGCCCGGTTGCGCGCACGGTCGTGACGGGCGTAAGGCCGCTGCAGCTCGACTCGCAGCCGCTCGGGCCCGAACGCGTCGAGCAGCCGCCGCACGGTTGGCTCGTCGCGCACGCCGCGCTCGGCGCAGCCGGTCAGGCAGACTAGCCCCTGCGCGTGCTCGAGCAGCGCCGGCAGTTCGATCGCCGGCTCGCCGAGCGCTTGACCGTCACGAGTGTGCGCGTGCGCACGGGTGAGGATCCGGCACAGGTTGCGCCAGCCGCGGGCGTCTTCCACGAGCAGCGTCAGGTGACGACCGTCGCTGAGGTCGACCTCGGCCCCGTGGATCGTCCGCACCATCGCGTCCTTGGCGATCTGGGCCAGCTCCATCGAGCCCGAGACCGAGTTGTGGTCGGTCAGCGCCAGGGCGCCGTGCCCGAGCGCGGCGGCGCGGTAGGCGAGCTCGTCCGGCAGCGAGACCCCGTCCAGGAACGAGTAGGCAGAGTGGCAGTGCAGCTCGACGTAGGGCGGCGTTTGGGCCATCTCTCACACTCGCTGGGTGAACCAGCCGCCGCCGGCCAGGTCGTGAAAGACAACCAGGTTGCGACCGCCTGCGCAGAGCAGCTCCCAGTAGCGTCGGCGCAGCGACTGCTCCGTCCACCAGCGATCCTCGACCAACCACGACTCCCGCACCGCCTCGACCCTCAGCCCATCGACCTCGTAGGGCTCCCCGGCTCGCGCTCGTACGCCTGCCGCGCGCGGCAGGCCTAGCGCCCGACCCGCCAGCGGGGCCTGCACCGAGCGCGGGGCCTGCCGGGACCTTGGGGCCTGCCCTGCCAGCGGTGGACCCACGCTCACGGCAGCGGCGTCAGCACGACCCGACGCTCGGGCACGCGCGAGTCGGGGTCGATGCAGACGGCGCGCAGGGCGGCGTCGTGACCGGCGAGCGAGCGCACCTGGGCGACTGCCTGGCGAAGCCGCTCGCGCCTGACCGGCGTGTTCTGCTCCAGCAGCGAGTGCTGCTCGCCCGTCGCAGGCCCGAAGCACTCGACCCGAAGGCTCAATCGCTCGGCCGGGGCCGGCAGCGACTCCAGGCGCGGACGCAGCGCTAGGAGGAGTCGCTCGCGCTCGCCGATCGCTTCGCGCAGAACCACCCGCTCGCGCCAGGTGCCGCTCTCGGCGAGGTTCGCCGAGAGCACGACCACGCGCAGCGACCTGCCGCGCCGGCGCGGGTGCGCAAGCAGCCGGTCGACGAGCACCGCCAACACGCGCTCGAGCGCCAGTCCGCTGCCCGCGTCGCCGACTGGCAACGACTCGAGCAGCGTCTCCTCGATCAGGCGCGGTCGGAGCGGCGTGTCGGTGCCGGTGGCAAGGCCGTAGGCCAGCAGCCCCGGATCGCCGAAGCGGTCGGCCAGCGCGCAGGCGCCGAGCGCGCGCAGCTCACCGAGCGTGAGCACCCCCAGGCGTTGCAGCGGCGCCACCAGAGCCGCCGTCTGCCGACGCCGGCCGAGCAGGTCGATCGGCATCTGCGCAAGCGCCGTGTGGGCGCCACCGGCATCGAGGATCTTCGCGCGACGGCCGCTGGTCGCAAGCGCCGCCGCCAGAGCGCAGAAGCGGGTAGGCCCCGCGCCGATCCGCGCCGGTCTGCCGAGCGCTCGCCGCGCCGCGCCGATCGTGCCGGCGTCCGATCCGTAGAGCCCGCGCAGCCCGTCGGCCTCGAAGTAGCCGCTCCCCTCCGCCTCACCGGGCTCGACGCCAGCGCCGATCGACTCGAGCGCCCGCAGAACAGCCTCCCAGGCATCGCCGACGGCCAGCGGGTCGGCCGCGATCAGCTCCAGCTGCGGACAGCGTGCGAGCACCTCGCCGAGCGCCATCCCAGCCTGCACGCCATGCGCCTCGGCGGCCCCCGAGACCTCGCCGACGCGCAGCTCGCCGCCAGCCATCGGAGCGAGCGCAAGCGCCCTGCCGGCAAGCGCCTCGGCGCTACCGGCGGCGACGGTCAGGGCAAAACGCGGGATGTGGACGCACACGACCATAGGCGAACGTATGTTCGCATATAGGGTCAGGCGCGGGGGAACAGACAGCTGTGGGCACGCTCCGGGACGCGGTCGAGCCGAGCTGATAGCCCGAGGAGTCAGCCTCCACCCCCAAACCTGAGATCCTCGACCTCGCAAGGGCAATCGTCCAAGTCGACGATCTCCGGATCACCGGTGAGCAAAGGGAGGCCGTGAGCGGCGGCGGTCGTGACCGCGAAGCAATCACCAAGCGTGATCGGCGCCCTGGCCTTGAGGCGACCGACCTCCACCATCCGCGCCGTCCCGGGCAGGTCCGGCGATAGGCAGGACCGCAGGTCTCCGAGCGTCTCGTCGGCCGCGACACGACCCTGATCGCGCGCTACGCGGTAATAGACCTCTATGAGGTTCACCCAGCTCACGGTGGGCCGCTCGGCGATCAACTCCTCGATCCTGGCGAGCGCCGGTTGCTCGCCGTCAAGCCAGGCCAGGATCGCCCAGGAATCGAGGCATACGCTCACCGAGGCTCGCGAGCCCGGTCCTCGAGCAGGCGTGCCGCCATCCCGGTCCCGGCGAATCGACCCCCCAGCCGCACATGCGATCGTCGCGCGTGGAGAACGATCTCCTCGTCTCCGTCTCGAATCTGGAAGTCGACCTCATCGCCCGGCTGCAACCGAGCGCGATCCCGCAACGCCTTGGGGATCACAATCTGCCCCTTCGCCCCGATTCGGCTAATCATACTTCAGAAGTATAACAATCCGCTGGCGGCGAAACGCGCCTTGCAGCCTCAGTCCATTCCCAGCGGCCCCGCCGCCGCACCGCTCAGGAACTGCCTTACGAACGGGTTCTCCGAGGAGAACATCCGGTCGGCGTCGCCGGCCTCGACGATCCGCCCGCGCCACAAGAGCGCGATGTACTGGCCGATCTGCCGCGCCGAGGCGATGTTGTGCGTAACGACGATGTAGGTGCCGCCGTAGAGCTCGTGCATCTCCTGGATCAGGTCGCACAGCAGCGCCGTGCGGACGGGATCCAGACCCGAATCGGGCTCGTCGAAGATAACCACGTCGGGCTCGGTCACGAGTGCCCGCGCGAAGCCGGCGCGCTTGCGCATCCCGCCCGAGAGCTGCGAGGGAGCGAAGTCGACCGCTTCGGCCAGGCCCACGTCGGCCAGACGTTTGCGCACGCGCTCGCCGATCTGCCCCTCGGACATGCCGGTGTGCTGGCGCAGCGGGAACGCGACGTTGTCGAATACCGACATCGAGCCGAACAGTGCGCCGTCCTGGAACAGCACGCCAATCCTCCTGCGCAGCTGCAACAACTGCGGCATCGTCAGGCTCGGGACCGACTGGCCCAGCACTTCGACGTCGCCGGAGTCGGGGAACATCAACCCGATCAGGTGCTTGATCAGCACGCTCTTGCCGGTGCCAGACGGTCCGAGCACGACGGTGATCATGTCGTCCGGGATGGCCACGTTCAGGCCGTCGAGCACGGGGACCCCTGCGAGCCGCTTGACCACGTCGGTGCAGCGAATCGACCACTCGCGGTCGGTCGCCTCGCCGGCCAGATCCAACCCCTCGGACGAGTGGTACTGGAAGTGCTCGGCGCCCTCATCGACAGCGGGCCCGGCCGCTGCCGGCTCGTCCTCGTAAGCCCCCTCGCCGCGGATCCCCTCGCTCTCCACGGGATGAATACTAAACGACCGGTCGGGGTCGGTCGCACGTCCGCCCACCGTTTTGCGCTCCTGCTCTGATGGTTCAGGCGGCGACTGCGATCGCGCCGAGTCGCTACCCACCCCACAGGCGACAGATGGGCAGCACGAGGTGGCCGTCGGGATGCGCGTATGCACGACTACCCCCATACAGCACAACACCCACCAGCAGTTGATCGCCGAGCTTGCGGCGAAGAGCGCGAAGGCCGCTCGAGTCCTCCGGAGCGAGTCTAGTCCCAGCCTTGACCTCGACGGCGACGACGCGACCATCTTCGCGCTCGACGACCAGGTCGACCTCCTGGCCGTCGTGGGTTCGCCAATGCCCGATGTGCGTGGGCTCGTCCGACCAGTCGAGCTGTCGGCAGATCTCGCCGACGACGAAGGTCTCGAGCAAATGCCCAAGCTCTGTGAACGCGGACGCCGACTTCTCAGCGAGCTTTGCCTCAGTCAGACGCAGCAGCCGCGCCGCGAGGCCGCTATCGACGATGTGGACCTTCGGCGCTACGCCCACCCGCGATCCCAGCGTCCGCCCCCAGGCCGGCAGCCTTTGAATCAAGAACACCGCTTCCAGCAGCTTTGTGTAGCTCTCCGCGGTCGACTTCTCCATTCCGAGGGCCTGTGCCGCCGTGGCGATGTTGAGCACCTGTCCCGTCTGACTTGCCAACCGGCGTAGGAGCTCGGGCAGCGCGCGCCGCTGGCGAACGCGCGATATCTCAAGCGCATCCCGATCGATGACGAGCTCGACGTAGTCGTCAAACCAGCGAGCACGGTCTGCCCCGGCGGAGCGCCGCAGAGCCGGCGGGAACCCTCCGGCGAGGATGCGACGTGTGTACTCGTCTCGATGTTCCGCACCACGAGACCCCGCGAGCAGGTCGGCGGGTTCCTCGATCAGCCGTTGGGCGAAGCTCTCCCTGATTCCCGCGATCTCCCCCTGGGAGAGGGGCAAAATTTGGATGCGGTGGGCGCGGCCTGTGAGTGCTTGAGCTGCGATTGGCAGCGTCGTATAGCGGGTCGAGCCGGTGATCACGTAGCGACCTGCCGAACCGTCGCGATTGAGCTCCGCCTTGATTGCGTCGAGCAACTCGGGGACGTGCTGGAACTCGTCGATCAGCACCGGCGCGTCTCCCTCCACGAATCTTGCTGGGTCGGCGCGGACCGCCTCGCGCGTGTCGAGATCGTCCAGATCGATGATCTCTCGCCCCAGCGAGTCGGCAAGCGCCCGTAGCAAGGTCGACTTTCCGACCGCCCGCGGACCTTCGAGCACGATCACGGGCTCAACCCCCATCCGACCGCGCACCGTCTCGGTTACGCGCCGCTCCACCAGTCCGGTCAACATCACCACAGACTAGCCTAAGTTCCGCAATCCGAGGTATTTTTCTTCCGCAATTCGAGACTGCTGTCTTCCGCAATTCGAGCAGCCCTTCTTCCGCAACTCGAGGCCACGCGCATCGCACGCCTCTGCCCTAAAGCCACCCTAGAAAACCCCCTCATACACATCCCTTGACAAAACAAGGCCATCGGGTTTACGCTGCTTGGGCTTGGGAGGTAGGACCTATGTTTCGCGATTGGGACGCAGGCGAGGAGCCTGCGCGAGCAGTGCAGGACGGTCTCGGCCAGCGGGGGCACTCGGCGCTCGCAGGAGCGATGCCTGCTGCCGCACCGCCCTCGCCGATCCAGCTCGGGCGCGACCCCCGCAAGCTGCTACTGCAGGCGATCGTCGAGACCGTCGCCCTACGCGGCTATGACCGCACGACCACTAGTCGCGTGCTCTCGCTGACCGGGCTCGAAGAGGCTGTCTTCAGCGAGCATTTCCGCGACAAGCGCGATTGCTTCGCCGAGGCGATCGACGCTCTGCTCGACAGCGGCGAAAGCGCCACGCACACGCTGATCGAGGACGCCGAGCGGCCGTGGGCCGAGCGCGTGCGCGCCGGTCTTGCGCGCCTGCTGCACGCGCTGGCCGAGGACCCCGCCGCGGCGCGCGTCCTGCTCGTCGAGATGCTCGCCGCAGGACCCGAGCTGTACGAGCGCCGCCGCGCTGCGACAGCCGTGCTCACCGAGCTGATGGAGCAGGGACGCAACGAGTCCGAGGGCGCCGCTCAGCTGCCGTCGCAGACCTCCGAGGCGGTGGTTGGCGGTGTCCTTGCGATCCTGCACCGCCGCGCTCTGCAGGGCGAACTGGCGCAGCTGCCGACGTTGCACGAGGATCTCCTGTACTTCGCATTGCTGCCGTACCTGGAGCACGAGCGCGCCGCGGCTATCGCCGCGGGTTAGAGCCGGCTCGACGGCCCAGCCCGGGGATATCCCACCACCACCGCGCGAGACCCTGCAGCGAAGCCGGGCGTGGCTAGAACGGCGTCACGTGCGGGAACTGGCTCGTGACTCCGTTGAACGTGAACGGGCCCTGCTGCTTGCACACCGGCGCAGCAACCTGGTTCCTCGCAACTTCCGGATCGTTGAGGACGTGATCTTCGACCGTCGCGCCGACGTTGCCGGTTTTCGTCGGCTTGCCGATCAGCTGTTCGATCACTTCCTTGGTGATCGTCCCGAACGGCGGTCCGCTGCCGGCCGGTGCGGATTCTGCACAGCTGGCGCTCGAGAACACCGGCAGCCCACTCGCCAGGGTGCTGAACGTCCCCGGCTGCGGGTAGGCGTTGCCCCGGTTGGTTCCAACTCGTTGCTCGTACACGGAAAGACCTTCGGGAGAAAGCTCGTTCAACACCTTGATCAGGTGCTGATACGGCGATCCCTTCGGTACGTCGCTGTTTTGTTCATGCGCCTGCGTCGCCGCCGTTCCGTTCGCGAACAGCGACTGCAGCTCGGGGAGGTACTGGCTCAGGTACTCGAAGAACGGGTTGAAGTTGTGCAGCACCGGCGGCAACGCCGCCAGGACCGGGGCCGTCAGGGCCAGCTGCTGCCTGATGGTCGGCAGGCCCGCTTTGGCGGCCTTGGCAAACGGGCCGAGCGCGGTCAGGAACGAGTCGAACTGAGGCGTGAACGGCTTGACGGCCCGCAACAGCACGGTCAGCTGTTCCTCGGCGGGACGGAACTGGTCCAGGAACGGGACGGCGATGACCGACAGGCGGTCCACGCTGCGCAGCGCGGTCTGCGAGCCGCGCTCGAACGCCGGCAGTTCGGTCCACGCCTGCGCGAACTGCTGGCTTGCCTGCGCCAGCGCGTGGGAGGTCCGCTCGCCGTTTTCGATGAAGCCGCGGAACTGGCCCTCGCGTGCGGTCAGAGCGTCGAACACCACACCCGTGTTGTGGATCGAGGCGCGCAACGCACCCTCCTGCGAGTTGGCGACCGTTACGAGTTTGTTTGCGTCTTCGATCAGCGGTTGGAGCGCGGCGAAGCCGGCGTTGACCTGTTCGCCGCGTCCACCGAGGCCTTCGGCGAGCGACTGCATCCAGATCTGGAAGTTGGCGCGCGTTTTCGCGTCGAGCGTCGCGAGGATGTTGTCGAGCGTCACCGACGGTTCGACCTGCCCGAGCGGCAGCTGGCCGTTGTCCGCGAGCTTGCGGGTCGTGCCACGCTCGGGGCTGAGTTCGACGTAGGTCTCGCCGAGCAGCGTCTTCTGGCGTAGCAACGCGTGCATGTTGGCGGGGACCGGGGCGTATTTTTCGGCGATTTCGATCGTCGCGTGCGTGTATCCGTCCCTGTCGTGCTTGAGGGTGATCACGTGGCCGACGTCGACGCCGCTGATCCGCACGTCGGACTGTTCGGCCAGCGCCAGCGTACGCGGGAACACCGCGGTGAAGCGGTAGCCCTTGGCCTTGAGCGGCACCGGGCCACCGAACGACTCCCACAGGAACAGGAACAGACCGAAGCAGCTCAGCGCGAACAGGACGATCACGATGATGTTGGTGAGGGTGGGAGCGCGCTTCTGCATCTCAGTGGGACCCCGCTTCCCTTTCTTCCTGTTCTTCCTTTTCTTCTGCCTTCTTTTCTTCTGCGGTTGGCGGGGCGCTCAAACCATGCGCTACGCATTCCGCCTTGCTCGGCGGATTGAAGAGTGCAACTAGCAGGCGAACTGACGCATTGACTTTCCCAACCGGCCTGAGCAGTTTCAGTACTTCGCAATTCAGGTAAGCCACGGTCCGCCCGACCGGCCCGTGCGCGTCGGCGGTCGAGAGCACGCTGTTGAGGTCGTGGCCGCCCCACAGCAGGAAGAACAGGAAGCCTCCCCTTTCCTTGCCGGGGTTGTACGCGAGCTCGTTGAACAGTTCGTTGAACACCGAGAAGCCCGCTTCCAGACCCGGGAACGCTTCGCCCAGTTCCTTCAGCGAGGGCTGGAGCTGGTTTATCACCGGCACCACTTCACGCGCGAACGGGCGCAGCTGGTTCTTGAAGATCGGCGTGCTCTGCTTGAACAGCGAGCGCGACGCTTCCTGGGCCGGGGCGAGGTACTTGGCGAACGGTTCCAGCTTCGTCAGGGTCGGCCCGACCACCGCGGTCGCCGTGGCTAGCTTGCCCAGACCTGTGCGCGTCTTGGACAGCGCGCCGGGCAGCAGGGCGATCGTCCGTTCGAAGCTGTGCTGCTGTTCGGCGAAGGCCTGGAACACGGCGTTGGAGGCGTCGATCGCCTGGGACAGTTCGGTGTCCTTGTTGCCGAGCGCGCTGAGGATCAACTGGAAGTTGTGGATGCCGCGTTCGATGTTGCGGTGGCGCAGCTTCAGCTGAGCCGTGATCTTGCGCGTGTACAGCGCGATCGGGTCGAAGCGCTTGAAGGCTGCCGACAGGTTGGCCGAGTTGCCCTTCAGGCCCCCAGCGGCGCCCGCCAGCAGCTCCTGCAGGTAAGCGCGCGTTTCGGCGTCGAAGACGGACAGGAACTCCTCGAAGTTGACGTCCGGCGCGGTCTGCGACAGCGGCACCGTGTAGCCGCTCGAGATCCGGCCCGCGCGCGACGTTCCCGGATCCACCTCGACCGTCATGTCGTCGAGGCTCGTCTTCGGGCGCAGCAGCATCGTCGCGTTGCGGTAGATGTATTTCGCGTACTTCGGTTCGACGTTCATGCTCACCAGCGCGTCGCCTTCGTGTACCTGCACGCTTGCGATTTCGCCCACCTTCGCGCCGGCGATCGTCACCGCCTGGCCCTGGCCGGGGGTGACCGCCTGGGCCGTGCGGAAGTCCGCCTTGAGCGTCACGTATTCCTTGCCCAGCCCGGGGAACCACGACGGCAGCGACAGGCGCTGGTGCGAGAGGATGAAACCGCCGATCAGCAGCGCCACCACGATCATTCCCAGCAGCGAGACGAACGCCGTTCGGTAACGCTCGATCTGGTCGCGCAGGCTGCGCTCGCCCTGCTGGGCCGCGGCCGCCTCACCCACCGGCTCGCGCTCCGGGTCCACGCTCATCCCCCGCTCCCGTCAGCTGGTCCGTGCGCCGCCGAACCGTTGAGATTCTGTGGCGCCTGCGTGTAGCACGGCACGAGCGGCTGGTACGGAGGCTCGCTGGCCGGGAAGGCCGGGCTGGTGCCGAGCGGCGGCTGCGAGGTGTGCGCCAGCAGTTGCAGTTTCTTTCCTGTCGCCGAGGAGCCGACGACGCTCGCAGGCGCCGATACCAGGGTATTGCTGCCAGTGTTGATCATGAAGCGGTCGAACGGGCCGTTGCCGTCGAAGTTCTGACTGAAGCCAGCCACACCCACCGTCGCGTACCAGAATTCCCGGTACGCTTCCACGCCCGAGGTGCTCGAGCCGTCCTGCAGCTTGGTGTTCCCTGCCGGGTAGAAGACGTTGCTCAGGCACTTGGCGAACAGATCGGTCTGTTTGAAGAAGGCCGGCTGCGGGACGAACAGCTGAGCGATCGATGGCGCAGCTTCGCGCAGGCCCTTGGCGACGCCGCCGAGCTCGTTGGGGGGGCTCGAGGCCTGCACCTGTTCGATCCACGGGTAGGCCGCCGCGATCGTCGCCGGCGTCTGTTCGACGCCCGGTATCAGCGCCAGCGAGAATTTCCGGATCGTCGGCGCCGCGGCGGTGAAGTTGGCGAACGCGCTGCCCGCCTCGCTGAGCGTCCCGGGCAGCTCGGCCACCGTGGTGGCCAGCGCCGAGGACTGGGATGCGAGCGTGCCGAGGAAGGTGTTGAAGTTCGACACCCATTCGCCCAGTTGCTGCTCGTGCACGTTCAGCTTCGCGGTGAAGCCCTCCACCCCGGAGATCAGGTGCGAGAGGTCGTGCTCTTCGACCCCGCCGAACGCCTGGTTGACGATCGCTCCACCTTCCAGCGCCTGGGGGCTGTCGCGATAGGTCTTGTTCAGCGCCTGCGCAGCGTTCAGGCCGCGCACCGCTGGATTCTGTGCTGCGTTCTGCGCGGCGGTCGGCTTGCGCGTCAGCGCAGCGCCGTATTCGATCAGGAACGTCTGCAGGTTGGCGCGCGTGTCGCTGTTGAGCGCGTCGAGGATCTGGTCGAGCTGCACCGGGTCGGCGGTCTGGGTGCTCGGGATCGTGTAGCCGGAGGAGACCGTCGGCGAGGACGGCGTGCCCGGCTGCAGGTCGACGAACCAGTTGCCTTCGAGCAGTATCCGCGCGCGGATCTTGGCCGTCGCGTCGCGGTGGATCGGCAGGCCGCCGCTCGAGATTTCCATGCTCACCACGCCCGTGTTGCCGTTGCGCTGGATCCCCGTCACCTGGCCGACGTTGACGCCGGCGATTCGCACTGGCGATTTCGGCGCGATGTTCACCGCGGTGGCGAACTGCGCCTTCAGTCGAAAGCCGTGCCTGCCCGGGATGTGCTTGGTGAAGCCGAAGTACAGGACGATCGCCAGCAGCACGATCGTCACCAGGCCGAAGCGCACCGGGTTGGAGCGCTGCAGCTCGGGCACCGACAGCTCCTGGTAGCGCCGCCACCAGCGCACCCCGCTCATTTCTTCGCTCCCTTCGCTTCGCCGAGCGCTGCGCGCGTTGCCTGGGAGTACTTTTCGCCGAACAGGTTTTCTTCGCGCTTGGTGAATTCGCTTTTTGTCCCCACGGCGCCGGACTGAGGCCCAATGACCGCCTTTCCTTCTTCGTATGTTTCGTTGCCGGCTTCGCAGACGTTCGGCTGGCCGGGACCGCCCACGTTCGGGTAGGGGTTGTAGTGGAGGTGGTTGTTGTCCACCGTTTTCCCGACTTCACCTTGGACGTTTCCGCCGGCACGATCGACCGACGGACCGTTGGCGGGGGCTGAGGCGGCGATGCCCTCGTTGTTGGGACCGTCGGGAGCGAGCACTGCGGCGGCGCGACCGACCGTGCCCACGCCGACGCTCTCCGACAGCAGGCTCGCCAGGTTGCGGAACGCCAGCGTCACGTAGTTGCATTTGGTCTGCGCCGGCGCCAGACCGGCGAACAGCGGATTGCCGTAGCCGAGTGTGCGCGTGAGCTGTTCGATGCCGCCGGTGACGATCGGGTTTTTCGCGTATTCGGCGATTGCCTGTGAGGATTCGCGCACCTCGGGGGCCAGCGCCGTGGCGGCGGCGACGTTGACGGCGCCGACCGAGAAGGCGTGCGCCAGTGGCGGCGCCACCGTACGCAGGATCGAGGCGCTGGGGCGCAGCAGGCGCATGAACTCGGCGCTCTTGTTGATGAATTCGGCCTCGAAGGGGAACGAGTAGGTCGCCTGGCGCAGGGCCGGCGGGCCGCCTTCGATCGACTTTTCGAGCGCCGGCGCGACGGTCGCCCACGCCGTGAAGAACGTGTCTAGGTCGCTGTACAGCGCCGCCTGCTGCTCTCCCACCGGCGCGACTTCTTTTGCGGCCCGGTCGAGCGCAACGAACAACTCGCCGAAGCCCGTCTGGGGCGAGGCCAGGTTGCGCAGCACCGGGATCGCGTTGGTCACGAGCGGGCGCAGCGTCGCCAGCGTTTCGTTGAGGCCCACGCCCCGACCGGCAAGGCCGTTGCCGAAGGTGGTGAGGTTGATCTGGTTGGCCGTCCGTGTCTTCTTGTCGAACATGTTGAAGAACTGGTCGATGTCCACCGGTTCGCTGGTCTGCGACACGGGGATCGTCTGGCCTTCCTTGAGCATCCGCTGGGTGTGGCCGCGTTCCAGCGCCAGGTACTTGAGGCCGATCGTCGAGACGAGCTGGACGATCGCCTTCGTGTCCACCGGCAGCGGGGCCGCGCTCTTTTCGATCTTCAGCGACGCGATCGCGGTCACCCGGCCGGTCTTCTGGTCCTCGTAGGGAGCCAGCGAGCTGACGGTGCCCACGCGCGTGCCGCCGATCCGCACCTGGTTTCCCTTCAGCAGGCCCGAGCCCTGCGGCAGCTGCACCTTGATGTTGTAGGTGGGGGTGAACGGCAGGCCGTTGTTGGCGTTGTAGGTGATGAACACCGCCACCGCGACGATCAAGGTGGTCACCGCGCCGATCAGCAGCGGGCTTCCGGCCAGCGAGTTGGAGCGGCGGCGGTTCATGGCGTCTGGGTGGGGTCGCAGCCCAGCTGGGCGTTGCCGGAGAAGGGCGAGGAGCCATCGGAGGCGGGCTGGGTGGCCGCGCCGGGGCAGCGTCGCAGCTGGCTCGTCTTCAGGCCCTGGATCACCTGCGCGGGTTCGGCCGGTTTGAGCACCCCTCCGGAACCCGCCAGGAAGTCGGGGAACAGGGCGCCCGCGCGGGTGTAGTGACCATTGGCGTCGTAGTAGCCCGCGGTGGAGCCGAAGGCGCGGATGAAACCCTCCAGGTCGGGGGAGTAGGGGCCGAACAGCGCGGTGATCGGCACCGATTCTTCCAGCGACTTGACGTTGTCCGGCGAGGCGGTGACGAGCGCTTTGGCCACCGCGGGCAGCGCCAGCGCGGCTTCGGTCAGGTCGTTGGTCGATCCGGGACTGCTGAACGCCTTGGCGAAGTCGCTGACGACCGGCGTGGTCGCCGGCAGCATCGCGGCCAGGCGCGAGAAGAACTTCGGCAGGCCCTTGGTGTCTGTCTTTGAGACTTCGATCAGGCGCTGCAGGTCGCCGAGCGTCGCGGGCAGTTCTTCGAACAGACGGTTGCCGGCGTGCAGCGTCGTCGGCAGCTGACGCAGGCCCGCGGTCAGGTTTTCCGATTGCGACCCGACCGCCGCCAGCGCGGTGTCTGCGTGCGAGACCAGTTCTGTCAACTGGTGGCTGCGACCCGCGAGCACGGTCGTCGCCTTGGCGCTTTCGACCAGGAAGCTCGCGAACAGCGGGCCGTCGCGGCCGAACTCGGCCAGCACGTGGTCGACCGCTGCGATCGAGGGCGGGAAGAACTTGGCGTCGTACTGCAGCTGGCGTTCGGCGCCGGAATACGATTCGGCGCTGCCCTGGAAGAGGTCCTGCAGACCCTTGCGCGTCGCAGGCGTGAAGACGCCGAACAGCTTGTCCAGGTCGACCGTTTCGCGTGCGACGCCGGGCAGCGTCGAGCCGGCCGGCAGCTTCGGTGCGTTGTTGGGGCCGGGCGTCAGCGCCACGTAGCGGTTGGCCACGGTCGACAGCGAGGGCACCCGCACTTCCGCCGTTGTGCCGCGGTGCAGCGGCACCAGCGAGGGTTCGAGGTGGATCTTGACCTTGACCTTGTAGTTGGGTAGCAGCGTGAAGTCCTTTACCGACCCGACCGGGACGCCGCCGACCTGGACCTGGTCGCCGCGCACCAGCGAGCTTGCGTTGTTGAGCGTGAGGTAGTAAGTCGCTCCGCCGCTGCCGCCGAACGCGAGCAGCAACACGATCACGACCAGCAGCGCCAGGGCGCCGAGCGCCGCGGCGCTCGCCGGCGTCACGCGCGGGCGGGGGGGTGGCGGGCCCGGCGACTGCAACGGCGCGGGCAGGCCGCTCGGTGGGACTGTCGTTGCCATCGCTAGCCCCCCGCTCCCTGTCGCGGTGCCGCGCTCGGGTCGGGGATCGCCGCCGGCGAGGGCTTGGCCGACACCGCCGGGTCGGGGACCTCGCCGAGGCGCGCGATCAAGCGCAGCCACTGGACGGGCGAGAGCGACGCGCCGAAACCCGCGGAGGCCACCCGCGCGCCCGCGGGACCGAGCGGCACGTAGGAGATCGCAACGAAGTCGCGGTAGCCGGCCAGCGCGACGGAGTTGGGAGCGCCGGCAAAGCGGCTGGCCGCCGCGATTTGCAGCGGGCGCGTCGCGCCCTGCAGCTGCGCCAGGCGGTGCACGAGCACCGTCGCGATCGTGCTCGGGCCTCTCTTGCCCGCCACCGGCTGGCCGTTCACTGCCGCGATCAGCACCGCTGCCACACCGGGCGAGGCGCCGCGCAGCGCTTCGCTGCCCACGGCCGTTGGCTGGCGGCAGCTGCGTGCGGCGACCGTCGGGCGCAGGCCGGAGGCCGATATGAACTCGAGCGCCGCCATCGCGCGGCGGTCGAGGCGACCCTCGGCGATCAGCCTGCGCTCGCAAAGCGGCAGGCGCACCGAGCGATCGCGCGGCAGCTGCTGCTCGAGCTGGGTCTTTGACTCGAGCAGCGCCTGGCCCGGTGTCGCCGCGATCCTCGCGAACGGATCGCGGCCCCGCGGCCTGATCGCCGCCGAGCTCTGCAGCTTGACCCAGCCGTCGAGGATCGGCTTGGGGTCGATCGGGCTCGCGCCGGCCGGGCTGAGTTGGAAGATCATGTGCGGTTCGGCCGAGGAGGCGACGTGGCCGAGCACCGTGCCGGCGATCACCTGGGCGCCGAGGCGCAGCGGGTGCAGGTAGACGTTCTCCGATCCGGCTCGGAACACCTGCGTCGCGCCCGCGGCCGCCGGGCTGGCGGCCGCCAGCGACGTCGGCACGCTCGACAGCGCGGTCGCGCTTGTCCTTGTCTTGGCTGCTCCCCCTGGGGCTTCTAGCACCGGGTACACGTGCGTCACCGAGCCGAGCTCGCCGTATGTGTAGGTGTTGCCGTAGGCGTCCCGCAGCGAGATGCTCTCGCCGAGTGGGCCCGCGGAGGCGATCCGCACCACGCGCGCGTCCTGCACCGCGATCACCGGCGCGTCGGGCGTCGTGTAGATGGTGGTCGCGGCGATCTGGTGCGGCGAGGCGCCCTCGCTGAGCGGGAAGCCGTCGCTGTAGTGCGCGGCCGCGTACACGGGGAAGCGCGCTTCGCTCAGACCGGTGATCGCTCCGAGCAAGGCCGGCGGCGTGCCCCCGAGCAGGCGCGCTCGCAGCAGCACCGAGCTGACGTACGCCTGCGAGTGGTTGTAGGCGAAGATCGCGGCGCGGACGTT
Source organism: Solirubrobacteraceae bacterium (assembly GCA_036269375.1). Lineage (GTDB taxonomy): Bacteria > Actinomycetota > Thermoleophilia > Solirubrobacterales > Solirubrobacteraceae > Palsa-744. The sequence continues at coordinate 11,687 of DATASE010000044.1, read as the reverse complement.
CTTGGCGCCGCCGGCCGCGGCGAGGTAGCGCGCGGCGGCGAAGATCGCGTCGGCCGGGTTGTACGGGTCCTCGAAGCCGCTGCGGTTGACGTCGACCCCGTACTGGGCCCAGGTCCCGGGCAGGAACTGCATCCAGCCCTCGGCGCCGGCGCTCGAGACGCTCAGGTCGCGACCGTAGTCGGTCTCGACTTCGTTGATCGCCGCCAGCACCTGCCACGGGATGCCGTACGCGGCGCCGGCGGCCTGGTAGATCGGCAGCAGGAACGGCGGGATCGCGAAGCTGTCGATGAAGAAGCTCGGCACTCCCGGGCCGCTGACCAGGCCGAGCGTCGCCGGCAGCGGCGGCGTCCTTGCCGACGATGGGACTGGAGGGGGCGCCGCTTGCGCGGCGCCTGGTTTGGCGTGCGGCTTGCGGGCGGTCGTGGTCGACGTGCCGGCGTGGTGGCGCTCGCTGGCGGCGGGCTGAGGGCGCTGTTTGACGGCGGTCGGCGCGGGCGGCGGTTCAGCTTCCGTTGTCGTGGTGGTCGCCGGCGGCGGTTCGGCTTGCGTCGCGCTGGGCGGCGGCGGTTCGGGGGTCGGCGGGGCCGGCACCGTCGTCGTTCCCGTGCTCGCCGGCGGCGCTTCTGCGCTCTGGGTGGTCGCAGTCTGGGTCGCTTCGGTGGCGGTCGCAGCCGCTGGCAGCGCCAGCGACGCGGCCAGCAGGGCCGGGACCAGGGCGATGGGCGTTTGGAGTCTCATTCAGTTGCCGAGCAGGTAGTTGAGCAGCAGGCCGCTGGCCTGCGAGGCTTCTTCGGGGGTGTAGTAGGTGGTGCCGGCCGCGGCGCCACCTACCGGCTGGGCGGCGCCCGGGCCGGACGTCGGCACCGTGCCACTCGTCCCGGCCGCGCCTGCGGCCGCCGGGTACTTGGCGATCGCCTGGGCAGGCGTCATGCCTTTCAGCACCGCCAGCGTTCGCTGCATCACGAAGCTGGTCGACGCCGCGGATGCCTTGGCGCCGGCGGCGGTCCCGCCGATGAATTTCCCGTTGCAGCCGTTGCCCGGCTTGACGACGTAACTGAGGCAGTTGGTGCTTGCAACGATCTCGCCGCGCAGGAAGTGCCCGAGTGCGTCGTAGCCGTTTACGCTGCCCGAGCCCAGGTAGATGAAGTCGAGCAGGCGCTCCAGGCCGCCGGTCGAGCGCAGGCTTGTGAACAGATTGCTGAAGTTGTGAGAAAACGGGTTGGCCTGCTTGCCAAGGCCCTTGACCAGCGGCAGCAGCGGTTCGATCGCTCGCAGCGCGGCGCTGGAGCGGCGCGCGTTGGCGCCGAACGACTTGAAGAAGCCCTCCGCGGATTTCGAGAACGGACCGAGGCTTTCGAAGGTCTTGTCGATCCCGGGCGCGGCGATGCCGAGATCGGTCAGCGTCGGCGTCGTCTGTTCGGCGAACTTCCCCAGGCGTTCCATCGCCGGGCCGAGCTGTTCGAGGAAAGCCGGGAAGGCCGCGAAGTTTTCGGCGATCTGGCCGCGGTGGTTGGCGCTTGCCTGCGCCACCGTCTTGCTCTGGTTGATGAAGCCCACCAGCCGCTGACGGTCGGCCGCCAGCGGCGCCACCGCCCGATCGCCTTCGGCCGCCAGGTCGTCTAGCACCTTGTTCTCTTTGGCGAGGATCGCCAGCACGCGTTCCAGCCCTTCTAGCGCCGGGTTGGCGCGGCGGATCACGACGTTGAGGTCTTCGCCGCGGCCGGCGAAGCCGGTCCCAAGCTCGTTGATCAGGATCGTCAGGCGCTGGCGCTCGGGCAGGCGCGTGATGTCGCCGAGCAGATCGGGGTCGACCGGGCTGTGCGTGCGGGCCGCGGGAAGCAGGTATTGCCCGGATCCTTCCCGTCCGGAGCGGATCTTCTGCAGTGACGGCGGCAGCGCCGTGCCTTCGACGCGCGGCTGCGTGGGCAGGCAGTCGATGTACTTCTCGCCGATCAGCGCCTGCGGGCGGATCGTGCAGGAGGCGTCTTCGCGGAAGTCCTGGAAGCCCGCGTTGTCGATCTTCATCACGACGGCGGCTTGCGCCCTGGGCGTCGCTTCGACCGACTGCACCGTGCCGACGCCGACGCCGCCGACCTTGACCTGCTCGCCCACGGTGAGGTTGCCGGCGTCGTTGAAGATCGCGCGGATCTGGTATTCGCCGCCCGATCCGCCCGCCGCGGTCGCCAGCGCGACGATCGCCACGACCGCCACAAGGCAGGCGCCAGCCAAGGCCCCGGCCGCACCCCTCCTGAATCCCTCCTTGCGCTTGCTCACCTCTACCTCTGTCTCGATGACGCAAGGGCACGGCCGATCCACACGGCCGGGCCCCTGCGCTGCTGCTGACGAGGACGCTCACGCGCCCGCCGCCGGTTGTGTGTTTCCGTCGCTCCTTGCCAGTCCTGCCCGGCGACCGCCGCTGCTACTGCCGCGGTCGCCGGGCGGGTCCTATTGCTACCCCCCTACCTTCTTATTTCTTCGGGCACGGCGGCTTGGCCGTGACCGTCACCGATTCGCCGCTGAGGAATTTCAGCGTGGCCTTGACCGGGAAGCCGCCCTTCGGGCATTTCTTCGGCAGCGTCCCGTAGGAGACCAGTTTTTTGCCCTTCATGAACGCCGCGCCGACCTCGACCTTGATGTATTCGGCCGAGCCGTACGGGGCTTCCGGCACGGTGACCACCAGCGGCACTTCGGTCGCCAGCGTCGGCGTCGGTGCGAGCGTCGTGAACGCGCCCTTGGAGACGAGTTCGATCAGGGCCGGTTCGCGGCCTTCGGCGTAGAAGGCCAGACCGCCGCCTTCGGCGAAGAATGGCTGCACGGTCAGTTTCTCGTGCACACGGGTCGAGCCGAAGCTGACCACGCCGCCCGCTTCGCCGACCGGACCGGCGACCGACTTCTTCGGGCACTTCTGAACTTCGTGGCTTTCGATCGTCGCCGTCGAGCACGTCGCGAAGCCTTTGGTCGTGACCTTAGAGCCGGTCGGGAAGGTCGCGATCACTTCGCGCAGCGGCGACGGGGCGCCGAAGTATTCGTTGCCGGTGATCTTGAATTCGGCTTCGACCGCGGTGGCGGCGCCGAGGATGTTGCCGGTGCCCGGCCAGTTCGGGCCGCCCTTGGAGCTTGGGTTCTTTTTGATCGGAATCGCTTTGACCTTCAGGGTCACGCTCGGGGCAGCCATGGCTGTCGCAGGCAGGACCAGGCCAAGCAACGCAAGGGCCAGCACGGCCAGACGGGTGGATGCTCTTCGCATCAGTCTCTCTCTCCTCTGTTGATGGACGGGTCGCCTCGATCCGGGTAGCTCCGGCGGTTGACCCTCCGGCGACATCGTGTTTCCCTGGCTCTCAGTCGCCAGGGGGAACATCGGCGATTTGCCTGCAAGGTTAGCTGTCTGGACAGACAGGTTCAACTAGGTGGCGTTCCAGGGCCTTCGAAAGGGGCCTGCGCAGCGGTCTGGAGAGGGGCTGCACCACAGTCTCGGGGAGGAGGGCTGCACGACAGTCTCGGGGAGGAGGCGGGCACGACGTTCTCCAGAGAGGCTTGCGCGACGCCCTCGCATCGCCGATCGGCGATGATCTCTCCCCGGCGCGCGGGACCACCCGATCCCGCCGATGCCTGCCGATCCCGCCGATGAGCGAAAGGACGACGATGGACTTCAAGGCCAGCGAGCGCTGCACCGAGTTCCAGGAGCGCCTGACGGCGTTCATGGACGAGCACGTCTATCCGGCTGAGAGCGTCTATGAGCGCCAGCTCGCCGAGAGCGGGGATCCGCACCACCAGCCCGCGGTGATGGAGGAGCTCAAGGCGCGCGCCAAGCAGGCGGGGCTCTGGAACATGTTCCTGCCCGACGCCGAGCACGGGGCCGGGCTCTCCAACGGCGACTACGCGCCCCTGGCCGAGATCCTCGGGCGCTCGCACATCGCTTCGGAGGCCTGCAACTGCTCGGCGCCGGACACGGGCAACATGGAGGTGCTGCACCAGTTCGGCAGCGATGCCCAGAAGCAGGCCTGGCTTAACCCTCTACTGGAGGGTGAGATTCGCTCTTCTTTTGCTATGACCGAGCCCGAGGTCGCCTCCTCGGATGCCACCAACATCGCGCTGCGAATCGAGCGCGACGGCGGCGACTACGTGCTCAACGGGCGCAAGTGGTGGATCTCGGGGGCGCTACATCCGCACTGCCGGATCATGATCGTGATGGGCAAGACCGATCCGTCGGGGCCGAGGCACCGTCAGCAGTCCCAGATCCTCGTGCCGATCGACACCCATGGGGTGCGGATCGTACGCGGGCTGCCCGTGTTCGGCTACCAGGACCAGGAGGGACACGCAGAAATCCTCTTCGAGGACGTGCGCGTGCCGGCCGAGAACCTGATCGCCGGCGAGGGCGACGGCTTCATGATCGCCCAGGCGCGGCTCGGACCGGGGCGCATCCACCACTGCATGCGCTCGCTCGGCACCGCCGAGCGGGCGCTCGAGGCGATGTGCAGGCGCGCGGTGGCGCGCACCACCTTCGGCCAGCCGGTCGCGACGCGCGCCAACGTCCAGGACTGGATCGCCGAGGCGCGGATCGAGATCGAGATGGCGCGGCTACTGACGCTGAAGGCGGCCTGGCTGATGGACACCGTCGGCAACCGTCACGCCCGCACCGAGATCGCCGCGATCAAGGTCGCGGCCCCGAACGTCGCCCTGAAGGTCCTGGACCGCGCGATCCAAGTTCACGGCGGCGGCGGCGTCTCCGACGACTTTCCACTGGCGTGGGCCTACGCGCATCTGCGCACGCTGCGCCTTGCCGACGGGCCCGACGAGGTCCACAAGCTCTCGATTGCCCGCCGCGAGCTGGCGCCCTACGTCTCGGCGGCTGATGCCTGAGGCACGGCGCGTCGCTGCGAGCCGGCGCTTGCTGGAGCCAGCGCTCGGCGGCGAAGGCCCGAGCCCACAGCACCTTCGCGGCGAGCGGCTTGCTGACCCTAAGCTCGGCCGCGGGGATCTGCGCAGGACGGACCCGAGTCAGCCACCTCTCAACCGTAGCCGGTGCGAGCGGGCGATCTGCTCGGCCGTCTGCTCTGCCACGCCGGCCTGCTCGGCTATCCCCCGCCAGCCAGCGACGGACTCCACGACCTCGACCAGGATGCGCGCGGCGCGACCCCTAGGCAGGCCGGCGACTTCGGCGACCGCGTTCAGGTCGGCGAGCGTGAAGCCGTCGCGCTTGCCGTCGATCGTCATCTGGTGGCTGTCGAGCCACGGGTTGCCTGGGCTCCAGGCCCACACGACATCGTAGGCCGGGGCGAGTGACCAGCTCCCATCGCGGGCCATTAGAAAAGCGATGTTCTTGACGTGATCGTCCTGGTTGCGAGCGACGACGTTGAAGACCATGCGCCGGAATTGCTGCTCCACGACGGGGGTGCCGAGGCCGAGGCGGCGGACCAGCAGCATCGCCTGCTCGTAGCTGTAGGCACCGGGTTCGTTGTAGCTGACGTGCTCGAGCGCCGCGACGGTCTGCATGTGCAGCTTGCCGCCGTTATCCGGGCGATCGAAACGCCGCGTCATGAAATGTCGGCGACCGTTCTCCTCGAGCAGTCGACACTCGCTCATCTCGATACCTGCCGCCCGCGCCATCTTCCAATAGGCGTACTCGACGACTCCCCATCCTTCTGGGTCACGCAGGCCGTGATCGCCCGCGCCAGCCACCCCGTCGAACTTGAGCAACCAGTGACGAAAGTCCTCACCCGGATCGAGCTGGCCCGAGCGCACCTGGCCGGTCGTCTCGTTGAAAGCGATGAACGCCTTCGGGCGGGCGCCGCCGGCGGAGCTGCCGACCGCGAGAATCGCCTTCATCGCCTCCTCGTCGGGGTTCTCGCTCAGCTCGGTCACGAAACGCTCGCGTTGCGCGAGCACCTCCCCGGCCAGTCGCACCAGCGCCCCAACCTGCAGGTCCACTGTCGGCGAGACGCTTGGGCCGCGCGCCGGCTCGAACTCGAGCGCTCCTACCGCCCTCGTTCCGATGTAGCACAGGCGCTCGACCACGTCGAAGCTCGCGCGCTCGCGACCCTGCGCAGCCAGCCACGCGTCGATCAGCGCCGAGCCCCACCGATCGGGCAGCGAGTCGGACAGCAGGCCGGGCAGGCCGGCGAAAGCGTCGGCGGGAAGGCCCGGGAAGCGATACGGCTCGGTCCGCAAAGGCATCTGGATCGGGGCGACCTGCACGCCGCCGCGAGCGAACGCCGGGTCGTACTGGAACGTCGCGTAGCGCGCACCGGGCTCGATCGAGACGGCGGCTATGCGTGTGCCCCACAATGTCACCGCCGCGACGGTCACGTCTCACCGGGTTCGTCGCCCCAGCGCCACGGGCGGCGTTGCCCTGGCTCGCTTCTTGCAGGCTGCGCCTGGGATTTACGGTGGAGCGGCTCGTCTGCCGCCGCGCGACCCGAACGACCTGCCGTCGCATCTGCGACCGCGCGATCCGCGGGCACGTCTGTCGCCGCCCGATCTGAACGACCGAAGGAGGCATCTGCCTCCTCCCGATCTGAGCGGGCGTGCCGGCCGTGGCGAACGCGGCGGCGCTGGGGGGCACGCCGCTCCCGTTCCAGTCGCGCGATCGGTAGCTCGATCGACTCGGGGACAGCCGCGTCGATGGCTGCTAGCAAGTCGAGAGCACGTAGTAGCTTGACCATCGACGTCATCTGGACCGACTCGCCGCGCTCGATCCGCTGCAGTGTCGCCTGACCGATCCCCGCCTGCGCCGCGGCTTCTGCTTGCGTCCAGTTGCGCTCGCGTCGGTGGCGAGCCAGCCGCCGGCCAAGCTCTGCGAGCACCGCGCGCTCGGTCATCAACCGATCGAAATCCATTAGATCTGATTCGTTAAGCGTGTTTTAGGACATAAATCATCAATATCGATGCTCATCCTAGCACACTAATTGCTCAAGATCAATCGAAGTTGATGTTTTGTATCCCTTTTCTGCGATAAATCATCATTACTGATGTTCCGCAAATCTCAATGTATAGAGCACTGCGGCAACCGAGGTGGCCAGGTTGAGGCTCGAGACGCCCTCGCGCATCGGCAGTCGCAGGCACGCATCGGCGCGCGCCAGCAGCTCGTCGCTGAGACCGGCGCGCTCGGTGCCGAACGCCAGCAGCGCGCGCGGCGGCACCCGCTCCGGGCACAGCTCCTCCCCGCGGGGGTCGAGCGCCAGCAGCGGACGGTCGCTTTGCGGCAGCTCGCCGACCCGCGCGACGGGCAGCGCGTAGTGCAGGCCGGCGGAGCCGCGCACCGCCACCGGGTCCCATGGGTCCTGGCGTCCGGTGCTCAGGACGGCCGCCGCCTGCGCCGCGGCCGCCACGCGGATCACGGCGCCGAGGTTGCCGAAGTGACGCGGATCCTCGAGCAGCACTACTGGCTCCGGGCCCTTCAGCGCCAACACCGTCTCCGGCTCGGTGTGCTCCCGACGGGCGATGCTGACCACGCCCGTGTGCGGCACGTAGGGGCCCAGACGCTTGAAGGCCTCCTCCGGCAGGACCACGGCGAGATGCTGGATCGAGGCGCCGAGGTCGGGCGCCAAGCCGGCCGTTAGGCCCTCTAGCTGGGCCGCATCGGCGCACGCGACCAACTCGATCTCGGCTCCGAAGCGCAGCGCGTGCTTGAGCGCGTGAAAGCCCTGCAGCACCACCCGCTCGCCATCGCGTCGCGCAGCGTGAAAGCGCCGCACGACGGCGGCCTCGTCGAGCGTCGATGCCACGGCCGCAGTCTAATGTCCCATCCCGGCAATCAGCGGGCGAGCCAAATGTCGAGGCGATTCGATCGAGTACGGTTTGCTCGAACGCGATGGCCTTGCAACTCGACAGCCCGCCCACGCTGACCGAGCAGGTCCAGGCGCTGCGCGCCGGCAGCGTCAGCTCAGTGGAGCTGGTTCAACGCGCTTTCGAAGGGATCGCGGCGACCCAGCGGACGCTCAACGCCTTTCGTGTCGTCTGCGCCGAGCAGGCGCTCGCCGAGGCTGCCAGCGCCGACGAGCGGCTCGCCCGCGGCGAGCGCGCGGAGCTGCTTGGCGTGCCCGTGGCGATCAAGGACGACGTCGACCTTGCCGGGCACCCAACCGGGTTCGGCTGCGGCGGCGAGTTTCGCCTCGAGCGCGAGGACTGCGAAGTCGTGCAACGACTTCGCGCCGCCGGCGCGGTGATCCTCGGCAAGACCAACTCGCCGGAGGTCGGGCTGTATCCCTTCACCGAGGGGGCCGCCTTCGGCGCAACGCGCAATCCTTGGAGCCTCGAGCACACACCCGGTGGATCGAGTGGCGGATCGGCCGCGGCGGTCGCGGGCGGAATCGTCGCGGGCGCAGTCGGCTCCGACGGCGCCGGCTCGGTGCGGATCCCCGCGGCTTGGTCGAACCTGATCGGTGTAAAGCCCCAGCGAGGGCGTATCTCAACGTGGCCGCAGCGGGACTCCTTCAACGGGCTCACCTGTCTCGGGCCACTCACGCGCACGGTCGCCGACGCCGCTTTGATGCTCGACGTGCTGAGCGGCAACAACCCAGAGGACCGCTATCGCCCCACCCCACCCAGTCGGCCCTACGTCCAAGCTGCGGCCAGCGAGCCGCGGCGACTGCGGATCGCCGTCTCGCTTCGCCACGGCTACAGCGCCGCGCCCGTCCACCTGCACCCGGATGTAAGAGCGGCGACTCTGCGGATCGCACAGGTGCTCGAAGGGCTCGGGCACGAGCGCGTCGAGGTCTCCCCGCGCTACGGGCTGATGGGGCTGAACTTGCTCGTCCGCGGCGAGTCCGGCGTGCACGAGTGGGTCTCCGAGCGCGTGCGCGATCGCTCGCGACTGGACCGCCGCACACGCGAAACGGCCGCGCTCGGCGGCGCGCTGGCCGCCACCGTGCTGCCGCTCGCACGCCGCCTGGAGCCCCGGTTGCGGCGACGAATCGGCGCCGTCTTTGCGGATGCCGACGTGCTCGTCGTGCCGACGACGGCCTCACCGCCGTTGCCGATTGGCGCCTCCGATGGGCTTAGTAGCAGGGCAACGCAACGACTGATCGCGGGGGCGTGCCCATTTGCTTGGCCTTGGAACGTGCTCGGCTGGCCCGCCATCTCGGTGCCGGCCGGGTTCACGAGCGAGGGGCTGCCCGTGGGGGTGCAACTGCTCGGTCCAGCCAACTCCGAGGAGCTGCTGATCTCGCTTGCCGCGCAACTGGAGCGAGTCGAGCGCTGGCACGAGCGCATGGCCCCGCACGCGATCGCCGTCGCGGGCGCAGAGCAGACCGCCGCCACACGGTAGCTCGGGAAGGACCGCCGCGGTAGCTCCAAGCGACCGCCGCGCGCGAAGAAAACTACAGCCGCGCGGTAGCTCGAAGCCGCCGCGGTAGCTGGACGCCGACCGCCGCGCGAGCGGGGTCTCAGCGTCCGAGCGTGCGCTGCAGCTGGCGCGCCGCCGGGCGCAGCCTGCCGACCAGCTCGCGCACCTCGGCGATTCCCGCTCGCAGCTCGGCGTCGCCGACCTCCACCGGGAGCATCGAGTCCTGTAGCTCGGCGAGCTCGGCGTCGGCACGGTCGGCCGCCGCCACCGCGCGCTGGATCAACTCGGCGGCAGCGGTCGACGGCGCGACCTGGGCGGCGGACTCGAAGGCGCGCTGTGGCATGTCGTAGCGTTCGGCGAAGGCGGCATGGGTGCGCTTGGCACGGCCGTAGGCCGCCTGTGCGGGGCCGAACAAAGCCTCCTCCAAGCGCTCGGCCGTGCGCTCGTCGAGGTGCTCGTAGGCCTCGCTCAGCTCGGCGAGCGCCTGGCCTGCAGCGTCGGCGGCGCTCGCGAGCGCGTCGAGAATCTGCTGCCTGCCCTCCGCTGCCGTGTAGCTCATCGTCCAGCGCACACTAGCCTGTGCCGAGGCAAATTCCTACGAGGCGATTTCGGGTACTCAAGCGAGCAGATGGCGAGCACCGCAGCGGACAGCCTGACTGAAGTCGCGATCCAGGCGCTCGACGCAGCGCGACTGGAATCGCTGATCGGCGCCGAGCGGATGGCCCACTACGAGCAGATCGCCGAGCAGGCACAGCGGGTGCTGGCCGGCCACTCCGTGCTCAACGTCAACTCGACGGCAGCCGGGGGTGGCGTCGCCGAGATGTTGCAGACGCTGCTCGCGTACGTGCGCGGCGCCGGCGTGGACGGGCGTTGGCTGGTGATCAAAGGCGACAATGTGTGCCGACCGCCGACCCGGACGAGATGGCGGCGATCACCAACGCGCTGCAGCGCCACGCGAGCGTGATCGTCCCAGAAGAGCCTCGCCGAGGGATTTGGCCTGACGGTGACCGAGGCGATGTGGAAGTCGCGACCGATCGTCGCCGCGGCGGTTGGCGGGATAAACGATCAGATAACCGACGGAGAGCGGGGGCTGCTGCTCTCCGATCCCACCGACCTGCCGGCGTTCGGCGCAGCGGTCGAGCGCCTGCTGCGCGATCAGTCGCTGGCCGATCGGCTCGGAGCAGCAGCTCACACGCGCGCCCTGAGCGAGTTCCTCGGCGACCGGCACCTGGACCGCTACGCGAAGCTTTTCGTGACGCTGAGTTGACCTCAGAAGAGAACACGACCAGCTGCGCTCCACCGCCCGCACGGTTGGTCACAACTCGGCCAGCGGCCGCTGCTACGCTCGCCGTCAACGGCGCCGCGAAACCAGCCCGACGCCCGCACCACCGACCTTCGATCTGCTTCTGCGAGAGGAGAACCATGCCTGAGTACGCCCCCGGAACACCCTCGTGGGTCGAACTGTCCTCGGACGACACCGACGCGTCGGTTGCCTTCTACGGCCAGCTGATGGGCTGGACGGCGACCGATCCCGGTCCGGCCGAGACGGGCGGCTACCGGATGTTCCAGCACGGTGACAAGAACGTCGCCGGCCTGATGGGAAAGATGCAGCCCGAGCAGCCGACCGCATGGTCGACCTACGTCAGCGTCGCCGACGCCGACGAGATCGCCGAGAAGGTGAAGGCGGCCGGCGGAGGAGTGATGGTCGAGCCGATGGACGTGATGGACATCGGCCGAATGGCCTTCTTCTCCGATCCCACCGGCGCCGTGTTCGGCGTCTGGCAGCCCAAGAGCTTCGCCGGGGCCGACATGGTCAACGAACCGGGCTCGTTGTGCTGGAACGAGCTGATGACCCGCGACGCCGAGATCGACAAGGCCTTCTATTCCGCCGTGTTCGGTTGGCACCCGGGGCGTCCCGAATTCGAGGGGGCCCCGGAGAGCTACACGGTTTGGCAGCTCGAGGGGAAAAACGTCGGCGGCATGATGCAAATGTCCGACGAGTTCTTCCCGGCCGAGGTCCCGCCGCACTGGGGAGTGTGCTTCGCGGTCGCCGACTGCGACACCACGGTCGCCAAGGCCCGCGAGCTTGGAGCCACCGTCACCAACGAGCCGCTCACCATGCCGATCGGCCGCTTCGCAGGCATGATCGACCCACAAGGGGCCTCGTTCACCATAATGCAGCCGGCGACCGAGTAGCGCGCAGCTCGTGCAGCAACGCCGAGCGGCGACCCCGCCGCCGCTCGGCCTTCTTTACCGATGAGAGCTTGTGGGGCTTGCAGAGCAGGCAACCCGCCAGGCGCTGCTTGGGTCGCCTGCGCTTGTGATTGGCCATCGCCGCAGGATACGCAACCGGTAGCCGCCTATCGGCTCAGCCGCTCGAGCGTCAACTCCAACGTCTCCGACC
>DATASE010000043.1:0-20936 GCA_036269375.1 Solirubrobacteraceae bacterium | reverse complement strand
AGCCCTTGCTGGTGGAGGAGATCCGCTCCTGAAGCTGCCCCATCTCGGTCTCGAGCGTCGGCTGGTAGCCGACCTGCGAGGGCATCCGCCCGAGCAGCGCTGAGACCTCGGAGCCGGCCTGGACGAAGCGGAAGATGTTGTCCACGAACAGCAGCACGTCCTGCCCCTGGTCGCGGAAGTACTCGGCCATCGTCAGCCCTGAGAGCGCGACGCGCATGCGGGCACCCGGCGGCTCGTTCATCTGCCCGAACACGAGCATCGTCTTGTCGATGACGCCGGACTCCTTCATCTCAAGCCACAGGTCGTTGCCCTCGCGCGAGCGCTCGCCCACGCCACAGAAGGCCGACAGCCCGCCGTGCTCCTTGGCGAGGTTGTGGATCAGCTCCTGGATCAAGACCGTCTTGCCGACGCCGGCGCCGCCGAACAGGCCGACCTTGCCGCCCTTGGCGTAAGGGGCAAGCAGGTCGATCACCTTGATTCCGGTCTCGAACATCTCGGTCGTCGGGGTCAGGTCCTCGACCTTCGGCGCGGTCTGGTGGATCTGCCGGCGCGGGGTGTCCTTGGGAAGCTCCTCACCCAGATCGATCGGTTCGCCGAGCAAGTTGAAGATGCGTCCAAGCGTCGCCTCGCCCACGGGAACGGTGATCGGACCACCTGTGTCGATCGCCTCGGCGCCACGCGCCAGTCCATCGGTGGTGTCCATCGCGACCACGCGCACGCGGTCATCGCCGAGGTGCTGCTGGACCTCGCAGACGAGCACCTCGCCGCCGGTCTCGGTCGAGATGCCCTCGGCCTCCTCGGCCTCGGCTGCCTTCGGGCGCGCGATCGTGATCGCGTGGTTGATCTCCGGGAGCTTGTCGGGGAAGACGACGTCGAGCACGACGCCCTGGATCTCCTCGATGCGCCCGACGTTGCGCGTACCGCGCTCTGAGGCGGTGCTCACTTCGGTTGTCGGCTCGGTTGCGATGCTGGCGTCCATTTCTGTGTCGTTCTCCTAGTGGTCTATCAAGCTTGTCGTGGGTCGATCGGCCTGTCTGGGTACGGGTGTCGCTAGCTGAGACCCTCGGCGCCGGCGACGACCTCCATGATCTCCTGGGTGATCTCCGCCTGGCGGGCGCGGTTCATCTGCAGCGTGTAGTCCTCGATCAGCGTCCCGGCGTTCTCCGACGCGTTGCGCATCGCCGTCATCTGGGCGCCGAAGAAGCCCGCGGTCGACTCGATCAGCGCTCGGTAGATCGATATCTCAACGTAGTCGGGCACCAGCCGCTGGAGTATCTCCGCCGGTCCGGGCTCGTACTCGACCAGCGGCTGCGGACGAGTGGAACCCGAATCGGCGGTCTCGGGCTCCTCGCCCGCGAGCACAGACTCCGACAGCGGCAGCAGCGTCTCGCGGGTGACGTGCTGGGTCAGTGGCGAGACGTAGGCGTTGTAGAGAATCTCGACGCGATCGAGCTTGCCGTCGACGTAGCCGCTCATCAGGTCGTCGGCGATCGCGCGCGCGTCGGCGTAGGCGGGCTTGTCGGTGAAGCCCGTGTAGCTGCCGCTCAGCTCGCGCCCGCGGAAGGTCAGCGAAGAGACCCCGCGCCGGCCGGTCGCGTACCACGCCGTCTGAAGCCCCTCTTCGGCCAGGCCGGAGCCGGCGCGCACTCCGGCGCGGATGATCTGCGAGTTGAACGCACCCGCCAACCCACGATCGCCGGTGACCAACAGCAGTCCGACGTTCTGCACGCGCTCGTGCTCGCGCAGGAGCGGAAACGAGCTGGCCTCGGCGCCGGCGGCCCGGGCGGCCTGGAAGGTCATCCGGCGGATCGCGTCCGCGTAGGGGCGCAGCTTGGCGATCCGCTGCTCGGCGCGACGCAGGCGGGCAGCCGCGACCATCTCCATCGCGCGGGTGATCTTCTGGATGTTCTTGACCGAGGCGATCCGGTTCTTGACGTCGCGCTGTGAAGCCATGGTGTCCTGTCGGGTGGCGGTCGGCTGGCCTGCTGCCGGCTAAGCCGCGACGGCCTCCTGCCGAGCAGGCGCGCCCTCGCCTGGCTGCAACGGGGCGGCCTGCTCGAGCGGCTGGCCCTCCTCGTCGAGTTCGAAGCCAAAGTCCCCGGCGAAGGCCTCGACGGCTGCGTGCAGGCCCTTCTGGGTCTCATCCGACCAATCGCCGCCGGCGATCTTCTCGCGCAGGTCCGCGTGCTGGGCGTGGCAGCGTTCGACCAGCTCGGTCAGGAACTCGGGCACGCGGTCGGCTTCGACGCGATCCAGGAACCCGTTCGTGGCTGCGTAGATCTGGATCACCTGGTCCTGCACCGGCAGCGGCTGGCGCTCGCCCTGGTTGAGCGTCTTGACCAGCCGCTGGCCACGCGCGAGCGTGCGCTGCGTGTCCGCGTCGAGGTCGGAGCCGAACTGTGCGAAGGCCTCCAGGTCGCGGTACTGGGAGAGCTCGAGCTTGATCCGTCCGGCGACCTTCTTCATCGGCGAGATCTGAGCGTTGCCGCAGACGCGGGAGACCGAGATGCCGACGTTGATCGCCGGCCGCACGCCCGAGTAGAACAGCTTTGGCTCGAGGAAGATCTGGCCGTCGGTGATCGAGATGACGTTGGTCGGGATGTAGGCGGAGACGTCACCGGCCTGCGTCTCGATCACCGGCAGCGCGGTGAGCGATCCGCCGCCGAGCTCGTCGTTCAGCTTGACCGCGCGCTCGAGCAGGCGCGAGTGCAAGTAGAAGACGTCGCCCGGGTAGGCCTCGCGGCCGGGCGGGCGGCGCAGCAGCAGCGACATCTGGCGGTAGGCGTAGGCGTGCTTGGTCAGGTCGTCGTACACGCACAGCGCGTGCCTGCCGTTGTAGAGGAAGTGCTCGCCCATCGCGCACCCCGCGTAGGGCGCCATGAACTTGATCGGCGCTGCCTCGTCGGCGGAGGCGGCGACGATGATCGTGTTGTCAAGGGCGCCGGCTTCGTCGAGCGTCTGGGCCAAAGCCACAACGGTCGACATCCGCTGCCCGACCGCCACGTACACCGAGATCACGCCGGTGTCCTTGTTGTTGATGATCGTGTCGATCGCGATCGCCGTCTTGCCGGTCTGGCGGTCGCCGATGATCAGCTCTCGCTGTCCCCGTCCGATCGGGATCATCGCGTCGATCGCCTTCAGGCCGGTCTGCATCGGTTCGGTGACCGGCTGGCGCTGGACGACCCCCGGGGCCTTGAACTCGGCCGGGCGCAGCTCGGTGGTGTTGACGTCGCCCTTGCCATCCAGCGGCCGTCCGAGCGGGTCCACGATCCTGCCGAGCAGCGCCTCGCCGACCGGGATCTCGAGCAGCCGGCCGGTGCGCTTGACGGTGTCGCCCTCGGAGATGTGCTCCCACTCGCCGAACAGCACGGCGCCGACGTTGTCGGACTCGAGGTTCAGCGCCAGGCCGGTGACTCCGTGAGGCAGCTCGAGCATCTCGAAGGACATGCAGTTCTCGAGACCGTGCAGGCGCGCGATGCCGTCGGCGACCGACAGGACCGACCCCACCTCGGTCAGCTCGGCGCGGCCGGCGCCCAGCCCCTCGATGCGGCTCTTGAGGATGCTTGTGATCTCGTCTGGGTTGATCTGCATGTCTTTCCTAAGCGTTCGTTGGCAGTGCGGGTGCGGTGCGTGAAGTGTCCATTGGCTAAGCGACGCCACTCGCGACATGCGCGCGCAGCTGCTCGAGCCGGTTTCGAATCGATGCGTCGAGTATCGAGTTGCCGATGCGCACGACGATCCCACCGAGGATGTCCGGCTGCACCTCGGTGGTCAGATCGACTGTGCGCCCGGTGCGCTCGCCGATGCGAGCGGACAGGTCGGCGATCGTCTGCTCATCGAGCTCGACCGCGCTGGTGAGCACGACGGGAAGCAGCTTTTTCTCGTCCTCCCACAACCGCTCGTACTCGCGCCGGACGCGGAAGATGACGGGCATGCGGTGGTTCTCGATCAACAGGTTCAAGAAACTCAGCAGTCGCTCGTCGGCGCCGTCGAGCAGTTTGCCCAGGGCCGCCTGCTTCTCGGCGGTGGAGAAGTACGGCGAGAAGAAGAACAGCTCCAGGTCGCGATTGGAGCCGAGCGCGTCGGCGAACTGCCCGAGCTGCTCGCGCAGCAAATCGAGCTTGCCCTGCTCCTGGGCGACCTCGAACAGAGCGCGGCCGTAGACCTGAGCGAGCTCCTCCATCAGAGCATCGCTTCCGGTGTCTGGACGCCGAGCGCGCTCATCGGCTACCCCTCACCGCCGTCGCCCGAGGAGACCCCCGAGAAGTCGAGCTCGCCGAGCGCCTCATCGACCAGCCGACGCTGATCGGCCTGGTCGAGCACCTTGCGCGTGACCTTCTCTGTCGCCATCACCGTCAGATCGGCGACCTGGAGGCGCAGTTCCTGCATCGCCCGTTGCGTTGCCGCCTCGATGTCGCGGGCCGCGCGTGCGGAGGCCTCGCTGGCCAGCTCGCGTGCGTGCTCCTTTGACTCGCGCTCGTGCGTCTCAGCCGCCTGGCGCGCTCGCTGGACGATCTCGTCGGACTGCGATCGGGCGTCGGAGAGTCGCTGACGGTATTCGGTGAGCAGCTGCTCGGCCTCCTCGCGCGTGCGCTGGGCCGAGTCGATCGAGTCTTCGATGTCTTTCTGGCGACGGTCCAGCGCCTCGGTGATGCGCGGGAAGGCCAACCGCCAGAGCAGGATCATCGTCACGCCGAACACGATCAGCGTCCAGATCATCAGCCCGATGCCGGGCTTGACCAGGAAGTTGCCGCTGGAGGCGAGGGTGGTTGGGAGCGAGTTTGCCACTGCCGTGTCCCTAGACGATGAAGGCGGCCAGCAGACCCGCTACCAGGCCGTAGAAGAAGCACGCCTCGGTCAAAGCGAAGCCGAGCCACTGGATCGATGCGATCTCGTCGCGCATCTCCGGCTGGCGCGTGATCGCCTCGATCACCTTGCCGAAGATGATGCCGATGCCGACGCCGGCGCCCACGGCACCGAGCCCGCCGCCGACGCCGAGCCCGATCGACTTTCCGGCCTTGGCGACTTCTTCGGTTACCGCGAAGACAGTGATGAGAGCTGTGAGCACTTCGATTGACTCCTTTAGTGGTGGTCGGCGACGGCGCCGCCCAGGTAGATAGCGGTCAGAGTGGCGAAGATGAACGCCTGCAGGGCGGCGACGAGGCCGACCTCGAAACCGAACAGCGCGATGCCGAGCGGCAGCGTGAACCAGCCCAGCCACGCGCTGCCAAGCAGCACGGCCAGGGCCCCGGCCATGAACAGGATCAGCAGGTGGCCGGCGAGGATGTTCGCGAACAACCTGATCGACAGCGACAACAGCCGCATCAGGTTGGAGATGAACTCCAAGACGAAGATGAAGCCGGCCATCGGCCCGTGCACGCCGCTCGGGACGAGACTCTTCAAATACCCGATCGGACCCTTGGCGCGCACGCCTTCGACGTTGTAGGCGATGAAGACGACCAGCGCCAACACCAAGGGAATCGACAGATTGGCGGTGGCCGCGTAAAGCGAGAAGGAGGGAATCGTCAGGCCGGCGACGTGCAGCTCGTGCTCGGTGTTGGTGGGCAGCGGCAGGTAGCCGATCAGATTGGAGAAGAGGATGAACAGGAACAGCGTGCCGATGAACGGGAACCACTTCGCGGCCATGCGCTGGTCCATGTTCCCGCCGGCGATGTTCTCGCGCATCAGCCGATAGACGATCTCGACGGCCGTCTGTACGCGGTTGGGTCGCTCCCGCATCCGCCGCGCGATGTAGATCATCGTCACACTCGTCAGCGTCGCGGCGATCACCAGATACATGACCGCCTTGTTGATCGAGAAGACGCCGAGGCTCACCCAGCTGTCGAGCTTGAACTCGTTCTGCGGTTCGAAGGCCGTGTTGCGCGTGCCCGAGAAGCCCGCGATCGCCACGAGCGCGATCGTCCCGCCCAGCCACACGCCAAGCCCGATCAGCACCTTGGTGCTCAGGCTCAGACTGCCCCTCTCGCCCTCGGGCCCAGGCGACTCAGACATCGCGCCGGCCGCCTGGATCGATCCCGCGTGAGCGCTCACGAGATGCTCGGCTTGCGTTCGAGGTCGCGCCAGCCCCGACCGACCAGCGTCATCATGAAGTACACGGTGAATGCGGCCAGCACCAGCGCTGCGGCCATCACGCCGTCTTCCTTGCCACCGGCGTAGCGGGCCAGCAGGATCGCGAGCACGATCAGCCAGACGCGCCCCATCATCACGCCGACGGCGAGCCCCGCGCGCACGCGCGGATCGCTTGAGCGCAGCGCCCGAGCGTGCAGCAGCTCCGCGCCCACCCGCGTCAGCAACCACGCACAGGCCGCCACCAGGTAGCCGAACGCTGGCAGCCCGGCGAGCAGCACGAACGGGGCCGTGGCGAGCACGAGCAACGCGTCGAGATAGCGCACCACGCTCATCGCGAACGGCGCGCCGGGGCGCAGCTGGTTTTGGCAGCAGATCGGTGCATGACGTGTGCGGCCACCCTACAGACGCAAGGGCCCGCACGCCTTCCCGGCGCCGGACCGCTGCTCCCCTCAGAGTGCGTCTTCAGAAGCCGGCGCCAGTGTACCAGGACCGGCGACTTAGTAACAACTTTGTGACATGCGATACGGCCTCGATCAAGCCGGACGCGTGTGCCGCGTCGAAGACAGGCGCACCACAGCCACCGCCACGGCGCAGGTCGCAAGGCCCGCCAGCACGTCCAGCAGGTAGTGGTTGCCCGTGCAAAGCACGATCAGCGTGGTCAGCGCCGGGTAGGCGAAGGCGAGCGCCCGCACGGCGCGCCGGCGCGTGACCTGCCACAGCACCAGCCCGCACCAAGCCGCCCACGCCAAGTGCAACGAGGGCATCGCCGCGAGCTGGTCGGCGTCGGCCGCGAGGCTGCCGGTGTGCCAGGAGCCGAACGTGTGCGATGCGGCAACGACGTCCGAGAAGCCAGCGCCGGCGAGCATCCGCGGCGGCGCGACGGGGCACAGCCAGAACACAAGCAAGCCGAGCAGGTTGATCGCCACGAGCGTGTTGCGCAGCGGGCGATAGACGTCGGCGCGCGCCCACCACAGCCATGCGAGCAGGCCGAGCGTGACCACGAAGTGAGCGTTGTCGTAGTAGTAGGAGGCGACGGTGCCGAGCGTGTGGTGCGATGCCAGCCAGCGATCGAGCGCCAGCTCGGGGTCGAGGCCCAGCGAGCGCTCGAAGCTCAGGATCGAGCGTCCGTGCTGCAGCGCGAGCGCTTCGCGCGCCGGCGCCAGGTTTGTGATCGTGTCGTAGACGATCGCGAGGAAGCCGACGACGAGCAGCTCGCCCCACCAGCGCGGGCGCTCGCGCTCGCCCAGCTGTGCGACACGCGTGCGCAGCCCCAGCCGACCCGCGCGCGGCGGCACCCCAACGCCGGCAAGCGGGCGCTCCACGACCGCCGTTGAGGGCTCGGATGTTCCCGTGGCCGACAAGCAAGCGATGTTATCCCCCACAGGGGGCAGCACAGGCGCCGACATCGTCAGGGAAAGACCGCTTGCAGGCCTCGCTCGGCAAGCGTGTGCAGTATGCGCGGCAGTCCCCCCACCGTCGCCTGCCAGCAACCTGGGTAGCCGTAGTCGTCTGCGTCGTGCAGCAGCAGCACGGCGCCATCGCCAACGCCCTCGGTGACGCGCGAGGCGACCCCCTCGGGCGTGGCGCGCCGGTCCCAGTCGCGTCCCCAGTGACTCCACAGGAACGTGCGCCGCCCGGCGCGGCGGGCGCTGCGCAGCGCCTCCGCGTTGAGGATCCCGTAAGGGGGCCTGTAGAGCTGAGGCGTCGCGCCGGTGGCGTCCTCGATCGCCGCCACCGCCCGGGCGTGGTCCTCGCGCACCTGGCGCGGCGAGAGCCGCAGCAGGTTGCGGTGGCGGTGGCAGTGCAGGCCGATCGCGTGGCCGCGCGCGGCGATCTCTCCGGCGACCGTACGGTTGCGCAAGACCTGCTCGCCCACCAAGAAGAAGGTCGCGCTCACATCGTGCTCGGCGAGGATCTCGAGCACGGCCGGGGTCGCGTACGCGTGTGGACCGTCGTCGAAGGTCAGCGCGTAGCCGCGTCCGCTGGCCGTGCGGTCCTCCACGCCGAGCGCGGCGCGCAGGCGGCGGGAGGGGAAGGCGAGCGCCGGCGTCAGGTAGCCGGCCATCGCGACAGCACCGAGCAGACTGCTCGGGCTGCGATCATCGTGCGCGGAGATGGCCGATCTCATTCTGGGTATCGCGGCCGCTGTGGCCGCCTCGACGTTCTACAGCCTAGGGGTGGCGCTGCAGGCGATGGACGCCAAGCGCGTTCCCCACCGCGAGCACCTGCGCCTGGGCCTGGCCCGCGACCTGCTCGGGCGCGCCCGCTGGCTGGCGGGCACCGGCATCTCGATCGTCGGCTGGCCGCTGCAGCTGGCCGCGCTGCTGTTGATCCCGCTGGTGGTCGTTCAACCGACGCTGGCGGCCGGGCTGATCGTGCTGATGTGGTTCGGGCGGCGTCTGCTGGGCGAGCACGCCGGGCGCCGCGAGCACATCGCGGTGACGGCGATCGTGCTGGGGGTGCTCGGCATCGCGCTCGCCGCGCCGCCATACACGACCACGCACACGGGCGATGAGACGATCACCTTCGCGCTGATCGGTCTCGGCGTGCTGGCCACCACGCCGTACCTGATCAGCATCACACGCCGCCCGGCACCGTCGATCACGATGATCGGCGCCGGGCTCGCGTTCGCCTGGAGTGGGATCGCCACCAAGCTCGCCTCCGACGACATCCACAATGGCCACCTCGGCATCGCCGCCGCGTGGGCGATCTCGACCGCCGGCGCCTCGGCCCTCGGCGCGCTGAGCGAGATGAGCGCGCTGCAGATGCGACCGGCGATCCAGGTCGCGCCGGTCGTGTTCGTTACTCAGACCGTCGTGCCGATCGTGATGGCCCCGCTGATTCTGGGCGAAAAGTTCACCGACTCCCCGCTCGGTGGCTGGGTGCTGGCGCTGGCCTTGGCGGTACTGGTGGCGGGCGCCGCGGCCCTGGCGCGCTCGCCGCTGCTGCTGGCCTTGATGGAAGGCGAGGTCAGCGAGCCGAGTGGCTCCACCGACAGACCGGAGTCCCGCAGCCAGGCCACCACCCGCTCGACGCCCAGCAAGGACGTCGACGATCCATCGACCGAGACGACGAGAACGTCGCCGGCGCGCATCGGTCGGTGAGGCAGCGGTCCCCAGGCGTTCATCCGCAGCTCGCCGGCGACCGGCATCGCGCCCGTCGTCCGCGCGAGCACCAGCTGGCCGACGGTCAGGCCGCCTGGCGGTTGCAGGAAGTAGAAGCGGTGGCGAAGCCCGAGCGCGTGGGCCTGGGAGCGCAGCGCGCCTCGCGTCTTGATCCAGCGAAACAACGATCCCGAGCGCGGCACTTCCGGCACCAGTTCGTCCCCGGCGGCGCGCAGGCCCGCGATCGTGCTGTGCGAGTCGGCGCCGTTGTCGGCGAAGGAGGCGTGGATCCCGCGCGCGTCCAACGCCGAGGCGATCGCGACCACCTCTGCGGCCGGCGCGCGCACGACCAGGCCGACGTCGCGCTGGCTGGTGTCGACGCGCTTGAGCGGGTGCACGCCCAGGAACAGGCCCGCGAAGGCGGTCACCTCGTCGGTCGACATCAGCCACGTCGTCACCGCCAGCAGCAGCACCAGTTGCGTGACGAACGCCACCATCCGCAGCCGCCAGAGCGGGATCGGGCTCACGCGGTGGCGGGCACCGAGCACGAGATCGACCGCGGTCGGATCGAGCGCCGCCTGCGGGGGCTCGACTGCCGGCTCGTCACCCAGCGCGCGCGCGGATGGGTGCAGCGGCTCGACCAGCTCGGGGGCTGCGAGGGTGTCGGCTCCGGCCACGGCGACGAGGCCCTCGCGCGCGTGGGGGGCGCGACCGCTTCGCTCGTGGTGCTCGGCAAAGCACGCCTGCACGTGGGCGCGCAGCTCGCCGGTGTCGTTGGCCAGCCGCAGCAGGCCCAGATAGGCCATCGCGCGCGTGTTCAAGCGCGCGTGCCCGACCGGTAGCCCGTAGGAGACGACGGGCGTGCCGGTCGCCTTGGCCTCGAGGCAGGTGACGCCGCCTGTCGAGTGCACGAGCGCGTCGGCAGCGGCGAGTATCTCCGGCATCCGCTCGGTGAAGCCGTACACGTGCACGCGACGCTCGTCGGCGAAGTCCTCGCTCAGGCGCCGCTGCAGCTGCTCGTTGCGACCCGCCAGGCAGACGATCGCGCTCACGTCCGAGATGCTCGCGATCTCGCGCACCGCTCCCTCGATGTCGCCGACCCCCCAGCCACCGCCGGAGACCACCACGAGGCGGCCCTGCTCAGGCAGCGCCAGCTCCCGTCGCGCAGCCGACTGGGAGCGTTCGTCAAGGAACTCGGCGGAGATCAGCGGGCGCACGAGCTGCGCGCTGCCGGCGCCAGCGATCCGCTCGACCGAGGAGAGCGACTCGCCGTACATCACCAGGTGCGTGTCGATCCCCGGCTGCGCCCAGAAGAACAGGCCGGTCAGGTCGGTGATCGTCGCGACCGTCGGACAGCGCACGGCGTGCGTTCGGCGCAGACGCGCGAGCACGACGGTAACCGCCGGGTACGTCGAGACGACGACGTCGGGCTCGTATTCGGCGATCCGCCTGGCCAGCGGGCGCGAGCCAAACAGACACAGCAGCCGCCGCGCCGCCACGCGGACCGGCGCCACGCGCTCGAGCAGCCAATAGACGACCGTGTAGGTCCAGGGGAAGAAGCGCAACTGGACGCGGTAGCCGTCCTCGACCACGGGCTGCAGCAGCGGCCCCATCGCGGCCAGGCCGTCGATGACGGTGACCACGGCCGGCTCGGATGCGCTCTCGATCTGCTTTGCCAGCGCGCGTGCCGCTGCGGCGTGGCCCTCGCCGACGTCCGCGGAGAGGATGAGCACCCGCTTGGGGCCTGGGCGGCGTTGTGTGTTGGTGCGGTTACGGCGTGCCATAGAGTGCAAGCCTCGACCGTCCGGCGGACGGCACGGCCCGTCGCGGACGCGGAAATCGATGCTGAGAGAGCGCGAGGACACGCACAGCCTACCGGCCGCGGCGACCGCCGAGGAGAATGTGCGTCTTCTCACGCCGGCGCCGTCGCGGCGCCTGTGCGCGTTCGGTCTGGCGGGCCTGCTCGCGGTGCTCGCCGGCTCGCTGGCGATCGCTGCCGGCGCCGCCGGGACCCCCGGCCAGCTCGTGCCGGCGCGCAGCGGCGGCTGGTCGGACTGGCTTGCCGGCCCCTGGCACGGGCTGGGGCTGACGCTCGGCTCCGGCGGCTTTCAGACCTGGGCGCTCGTGGTGTGCGCCGGCTACGCCGTCGTGCTCGCAAGCTCAGCGGCGATCCCGGGTTGGGCGCTCGCCGCCACGATCGTGCTCGCCAACCTCGTGCTGCTGCTGGGGCCGCCGCTGATCTCCCAGGACGTGTTCGGGTACCTGGCGTTCGGCCGCCTCGGCGCGCTGCACGGGCTTGACCCGTACACGCACGTCGCCGCCGAAGCTCCCGTCGACGCGGTCTTTCCGTTCGTCGGCTGGCCGTTTCAGCACTCGCCCTACGGACCGCTGTTCACGCTCGGCTCCTATCAGTTGGCGCTGCTCGGTCTAGGTGGCGGGCTGTGGGCTTTGAAGATCGTGGCGGTCGCGGCCAGCTTGGGGGCGGTGGCGCTCACCGCTCGGGCGGCGCATGCGATGGGACGCTCAGTCAAGGCGGCGGTGGCGTTCGTCGGGCTCAATCCGGTGCTGCTGCTGCTGGCCGTCGGCGGCGCGCACAACGACACGCTCGTGCTGCTTTCGCTGGCCGGGGCCCTCGCGCTCGCCGCACCGGGCCAACGACCGCGCAGCGCGGTCGTAGCGCTGGTCGCAGGCGTGGCCATCAAGGCCTCTGCCGCGCTGACGCTTCCCTTCCTTGTCCTGTCCGAGCGCGACGCGCGCGCGCGACTGCGGCTCGCCCTGAGCGCGCTCGCCGCCCTGGCGGCGCTCGCGCTCGTCGCGCTCGCGGGCTTCGGGCCCCACGCATTCGGCTTTCTCGATGCGATCAGCGAGCAGCAGCAGCTCGTGGCCACCCACTCGATCCCGCAGGAGACCGCGCGCTGGCTGGGGATGAGTGGGCTGCCGGGATGGTGGCGCGAGCTGTTCACGCTCGCCTTCCTCGCCGCGCTCGCGGCGACGCTATGGCAGACGGCGCGCGGCGCCGACTGGCGCACGATGGCCGGTTGGGCCACCCTCGCGCTGCTGCTGTGCACCGCGTGGCTACTGCCCTGGTATGCGATCTGGGCGCTGCCGCTGGCCGCTCTGAGCGACAGCCGCCGGTTGCGCGCCGCCACCCTGGCCGTTTGTGCCTACGCGCTGCTGATCCACCTTCCGCTCGCCGACCCGCTGCTCAGCCCGCCGCGTCACCTGCTCGAGAGCTCGGTCATCCGGCTCGACCACGTCGTATTCGCCCGTCTGCAGGTGGGCGGTGACGCTGCGCTCGATCTCCTCCGCTGAGGCCTCCGGGCGCAGCCGGCGCACGCGCAGGGCATCAAGACGACGGAACTTCAGGATCTCCAGCACGTAGACGAGGTAGACGCTCGCCGCCACCACGAGGACGGCGAGGCCGACCAGCACGAGCAGCCAGCCTGTGTGCAGGTGGCCTTTGTGATCGGAGTAGGGAACGAAGCGCAGCGCGAGCGCAAGGCCTGCGAGCATCAGCGTCCACGCGTACAGGTAGGCGATCGTGCGTCGCCTGGAAAAGCCGATGCGCGCCATCCGATGGTGGAAGTGCTCGCTGTCGGCGGCGTAGATCGGGCGGCGGTACTTCAGGCGCTTGAGCACCACGAAGGTGGTGTCAAGGAACGGAACCATGAGCAGGATCAGCGGCAGCACGAAGGAGACGACCGCCGCGACCTTGATCGCCCCCTCGACCGCGACCACGCCCATCAGCAGTCCGAGCAGGTTGGCGCCGCAGTCGCCCATGAAGCTCGACGCCGGTGGGAAATTGTGGATGAGAAAGCCGAGCGCGGCGCCCGCGGTGATCGCCGCGAGAACCCCGGGGGGCGCGCGACTCAGATCGAAGGCGATGATCGCGAGGGTACCGGCGATGATCGCGCACACTCCCGCCGCCAGGCCGTCGACGCCGTCGGAGAGGTTGACGATGTTCATCATCACAACCAGCCCGATCACGGTCAGGACCGGGCCCGCGTTGGTCGGCCCCGTGTTGGGGAAGTGCAGCGTGCCGGCGAACGGGAGCGTCACCGCCTTGACCGCCACCCCGTAGTGCACGACGATCACCGCAGCTGCGATCTGCCCGACGAGCTTGACCAGCGGGGGCAGCTCGAAACGGTCGTCGAGCGCGCCCACGACCGTGATCACGACCGCCGCCATCAGGACGCCGCGCCAGAGCTGATCGTTTTCGCCGTAGCCTGCCGGCAGGAAGGCCAGCATCGCGACAACGACCCCCGCGAAGATCGCAAGCCCACCGAGCAGCGGCGTTGCGCGACTGGACAGACCCCGGTCCCGGGGTTCGTCCACGGCGCCGACGGCCCTGGCCAGCCGCATCGTCAGCGGCGTCAGCAGTGCAGCCACCCCCGCCGCGACCAAGAAGGCGTAGAGCGCGTCGATCTCTTTCAGATGCGCCATCTGCTCGGCGACAGCATCGCATGGAAGGAGGCGCTTCGCGCCTCGCGAGCTAGGCGCTCAGCTGCTCGTACAGCGGGTAGCGCTCCACGATCGACCGCACCCGCTCGGCCAGCTCGTCGCGGCGGGCCTCGAACTGCGGGGTGAGCGCCGTCGCCACGATCTCGCCGACCTCGGAGAAATCCTCGACGCCCACGCCGCGCGTGGCAAGCGCCGGCGTGCCGATGCGCAAGCCCGAGGCCTCCATCGGCGGGCGCGGGTCGAACGGGACCGCGTTGCGGTTGACGGTGATGCCGATCTCATGCAGCCTGTCCTCGGCGGCGCGGCCGCTCAGCTCCGGCTCGCACGCGCGCAGGTCCACCAGCGCCAGGTGCACGTCGGTGCCGCCGGTCAGCACGTTGACGCCGTGCCCGGCCTGCAGCAGCTGCTCGGCCAGCGCCTTGGCGCCTTCGATCGTGCGCTTCTGGCGCTCGGCGAACAGGTCCGAGGCGGCGATTCTGAGCGCCACCGCCTTGGCGGCGATCACGTGCTCGAGCGGGCCGCCCTGCTGGCCGGGGAAGACCGCGGAGTCGATCTTCTTGGCGAGCTCGGCCTTGCAGAGGATGATCCCGGCGCGCGGGCCGCCGAGCGTCTTGTGGGTGGTGGTCGTGACCACGTCGGCGTCGTACTCGAACGGGTTGGGATGAAGCCTCGCGGCGACCAGCCCGGCGAAGTGGGCCATGTCCACCATCAACAGCGCACCGACCTCGTCGGCGATCTCTCGGAAGCGAGCGAAATCCAGCTGGCGGGGATAGGCCGACCAGCCGGCCAGCAGCAGCTTCGGTTTGCGCTCGCGCGCGATGCGCGCCACCTCGTCCATGTCGATCGTGCTCGTCTCGCGGTCGACCTCGTAGGCGGCGATGTCGTACAGCCGGCCTGAGACGTTGATTTTCATCCCGTGGGAAAGGTGCCCGCCGTGCGCCAGCGAGAGCCCCATGATCGTGTCTCCTGGTTGCAACAGCGCGTGGTATACGGCGGTGTTTGCCTGGGCGCCGGAGTGCGGCTGCACGTTGGCGTGCTCGGCGTCGAACAGGTCCTTGGCGCGGTCGATCGCCAGCTGCTCGGATACGTCGACCCACTCGCAGCCGCCGTAGTAGCGGCGCCCTGGGTACCCCTCGGCGTACTTGTTGGTCAGCACCGAGCCCTGACATTCGAGCACGGCCTGAGGCACGAAGTTCTCCGAGGCGATCATCTCGAGCGTCTGCTGCTGGCGGCGCAGCTCGCCGTCGATCGCCGCCGCGATCTCGGGATCCACCTCGGCCAGCGGGCGGTTGAAGTAGTCGGGCTTCAGATCGACGGGGACGGCGGGTATGGCGGAACCGGTGTCGGGCATCGCGCGCTCCTAGCTTCTATCGCGTTCTCGCCCAGGCGCGCGGCGTCGATGTGCCAGCCGCTCCCCGGTGGTTTGGCCCACCTTCTCGCGCCAGTCGCAGCTGCGACTGCGAGGCTAGCACGGCAGCAGCTGTTCAAGCCCCATCGCGCCACCCGCTGGGCGGCAGACGTGCCACCCAGCGGCTGTCGTCGCTCGGCGTACCGTAGGCCGCGCACGGGCGGCAATCACAGGTCCTTGACCATCACGGTAGACGTCTCGCGAAGCGAGCTCTCCGAGGCGCGGGCGGCAGGACGAACAGCGCCCGTCTGGCCCCGATCGCCCATGAGCAGACTCTCCGCGCCCACCTCGCAAAGCGCATCGCGAACAGCCGGCGGGCCCGCGACCACCGTCAAGTCGCATCCTCGTCTCTCGCAGGCCGCCGCACCACCGACGGCAATCGTTCTCGCACCGATCGAGTCGATTGCGTCGAGCTGGCGCAAGTCGAGTGTGAGGATCGCCACGCCTTCTTCGCACAGACACTCGATCTCGTCCTCGAGCTCGGTCGCCGTGCGATGGTCCAGCCTGCCCGTCAGGATCAGCTTGTGCCTCCAGACGGGCGGACTCACGAGCCTCAGATGCGAGCACACCTGCCCGGCCTGCGCTCGGCCCTCACGCTCGCCGATGCCGACTGAGTCCGCGAGTGGGTCCGCTGCCTTGTCATGGTCGCCTGAGCTCCTGGTTATCGTCGACGGGGATGTCAGGAAATGGTTCATAGGGGTAAAGCTCCTTTTCAAAGATGTTCGTACCGGTAGCCAGATCGGCCCAGATCGGGTGGATCCGGGTCCGTACGGCAGATGAGAGGCCGAGAAGGAGCTAGCCCGGTCGCTCGGGGAACAGAGCGAAGAATGACGCGTGCCACGATGGCTGGTAGACGCACAGCTGCAGCAATACGTTGGGAGTAGCTTGAAGCAGAGAGTCGGCCGGGATGAAGGAGGCCGAGGAGGCAGCGCTCGAGCCGGCTGCAGCGGTAGACCCACCGCCCACACCACCCGGCGCCGGTCCCGGACCGGGCCCCCGTTCAGACGTGGAGGCATGACTCTCGATCGCGGAGTCGCGGCTGCGATCGGGGGCCGGCATGCCCATCCCGATCATCCCCGCGGGCGATCCGTCGATGGTGACGATGCCGATGATCGAGCCCGAAGCTACTCCCTGACCGCCAAGCCAGATACCGACTGAGCCTGTCGCGATCGACGGCACGGAGCATGCGGCGAATTCGCTCCCTACCAGGTGGGCATGGCCCGCCGTCCTCGCCGGCGCGCCCAGCGTTACCGGCGGCTGACTTTCGTCGGCGTACGTCGGAACGACCGACGTTGTCGTACTGGAAGTCGTCTCAGCCGTCGAGGGCGCGACCACGACTTCGCTCGCCAGTTCTCTGTGGTCGGGCCCCGAGCCGCCAGCTACTGCCTGCGAATTCCCGGTACCTTCCGAGCTTGCTTCCCCACTCGCCTTGCCGGTCTGTTTTTCGTTGGTCCCCGGGACAGATTCACTTGCCGGAGGGGGCCCTTCGGCGGTTGGCGGCGTCTGTTCGACCGGAGGACTTGCTCCTGCCGGCGGCGACGGAGCCTGTTCCACCGGCGGAGTGGCTTCAGCGGGCGGCGACGGAGCCTGTTCCACCGGCGGACTGGCTTCAACCGGCGGCGACGGAGCCTGTTCCACCGGCGGACCGACTTCAACCGGCGACAAAGCCTGTTCCACGGTGGGCGAGCTCTGTTCGACAGTCGACGGCCCCCGTTGAAGGGCGGGCAGCGTCTGTTCCGGAGGAGCAACGCTTTCTGGCGCCGATTCGACAGCCTGCGCTTCCGCGGGGCCTTCGGGCATACCCGTTGCCTGCGCCCGGGAACAGGCAACCGACAGGCCGACGAACGCTAGTAGAGCCGCAGACACCACGAGCGACACGACCAACGACCGCAGAGCTGGGCGACCTTTGAAAGGCAACAGCCTGAGGGGGTTTTCGAGCAGCGCAATCACGGCATGTTCACGCTTCGCTAAGCATACGTAGGTTTTAGCGTCTCCGGGCCGAGTTTCGACGCTAAGCTCTATGAGATGACGACATCGCAACAGGTCCCCATGGGTCGTCTACACGATCCGATCGGGGGGTTTGACGGCCCGATTGGGACGAAGAGCCGAGGCTTGTGCTCGTTCTAACGCGCAAGGTCAGTCAGAGCATCATGATCGGCGATGACATTGAGGTCACGGTGCTCTCGAATGATGGAACGAAAGTGCGGTTGGGCATCGAGGCGCCCACAGCCGTCCCGGTGCATCGAACCGAGATCTACCATGAGATCCAGGGCGAACGTCAAGGGCCGGCCGACACGCAGCGCGACCTGTCGCGCAGGAGGGCGCGCGCGAGATAGAGACACGAGACGGACGCGCGGTGGCGTAGCTCGGGGCGGCCCGCCCACCGTCGTCCTCAGGTGCCTCTCGTGCGACTCATCCGAGCACGCAGGCAAGTGAGCCTGCGGGGACGGGACCCTCGCGCAGGATGCTCCACAAGCCCTCCCGCTCATATCCCGAGAGGTCGACCACCGTCGACGCCGTCCCAGGCAGGTCCCCCCCATCGATCGTCAGGTCAACGCCCTCGCGCAACCGCGCCGGCACCCCAGCGATCGCGCATGGATCGGCATCGCCGGCAAAGTTGGCGCTTGACTGAGCGGCGGCCAAGCCGACGCTCGCCAGCGACGCGAGCGGACCGCTGAGCGCCGGCACGCGCAACCCAAGCAAACCCGGCCCCTCGCCTCCAGGCACGCAGGCGAGCGGAAAGCGACCACGCGGGTTTGCGAGCAGCAGCGTCACCGGCCCCGGCAACAACTCCTCCGCCGCCATGCGCGTGCGCGGGCCCAGCTCCGTGAGCTTGGCCAGCGCCGCCTGCAGCGAGAAGAACATCACCGCCGCGGGCTTCATCGGTGGCCGGCGCTTGAGCTCGTAGATCCGCCTCAGCGCGCGCTCGCTGTCCGGATTGCAGGCCAGGCCATACACCGTGTCGGTGGGGATCAGCGCCACGCCGTCCCCCGCCAGGCAGGCCTCCAAGCGCTCGGCGTCCGCCATCACGAGCCACGCTCTCCGAGCACGACGCGCTCGATCCCGGCCAGGTCGCGTACGGTGCGCACCGCAGCGAACCGTGCGCTCAACATCAGCTCGCCGACAGCGCCAGCTTGGCCCTGCCCGATCTCGAGCGCGAGCAACCGCACCTGCTCGCGCTCGCCCGCCTCGGCGATCAGACGTCTGACGACGTCCAGACCGTCCTTGCCCGCAAACAGCGCCGAGGCCGGCTCGTGGCGCACGATCTCAGGCTCGAGCGAGCGGCGCTCCTCCTCGCGCACGTATGGCGGGTTGGAGAGCACTGCCTCGAACCGATCGGACACATGGTCGAGCAGGTCGGCTCGCACCCAGTCGACGCCGAGACCGAGCCGCTCGCCATTGGCGCGAGCCAGCTCGAGCGCCTTTGAGCTGAGATCGCTGCCGGTCACGCTCAAGTCGGGGCGCTCGTCGGCCAGCGCCAGCGCCACCGCGCCGCAACCTGTCCCCACGTCGAGCACACGCGCTCCCCGTGGCAGCCCCAGCCCAACCTCGACCAGCAGCTCCGTCTCGGGCCGCGGTATCAACGCTCGCCGATCGACCGTCAGCTCCAGATTCCGAAAGTGCCGGCGTCCAAGGATGTAAGCGACCGGCTCGCGCTCCACCGAACGCCGGCGCACGAAGTCCTGATAGACCCTTACCGCTGGGCCTGAGACCTCGATTTCGTCGATCAGCAACCGCTCTCGTCCCACGCCGAGCGCCTGCGCGAGCAGCAGTTCGGCATCCAGCCGCGGCGTCTGGCAGCCGGCAGCCGAGAGCGCAGTGATCGCGCCCTCGAGCGCCTCCCGGGCAGGCACACCGCCGACGATCGATCGACTCCTGGCAGCTGGCATCATCGTGCGCCCGTGCTCGGGTTCGGCGACGGCGGTCGCGCCCGCAGCGCCGCTCGCCTCAAACCGCCGCCTGCGCCTCCAGGCGCCGGCGCTTCTCGTCGGACTGCAGCGCCTGCGTGAACTCGCTCAGGTCCCCTTCGAGCACCTGGTCGAGGTTGTGCGCCGTGAGCTTGATCCGGTGGTCGGTGACGCGCCGCTCGCCGTAGTTGTAGGTACGGATCTTCTCAGCGCGATCGCCAGTGCCAACCTGGGCGCGGCGATCGGCGGCCAGCTCGGACCGCTGCTCGGCCAGCGCCCGCTCGTACAGCCGAGCGCGCAGCACCCGCAGCGCCTTCTCGCGATTCTGCAGCTGGGACTTCTCGTCCTGCATCGAGACGACGACGCCCGATGGCTTGTGCGTGATCCGCACCGCCGAGTCGGTCGTGTTGACCGACTGCCCACCCGGGCCGGAGGAGCGATAGACGTCGATCTGCAGGTCGTTCGGGTCGATCTCGACGTCCACGTCCGCGGCTTCGGGCAGCACCGCCACGGTCGCGGTCGAGGTGTGGATGCGTCCCTGCGACTCGGTCTGCGGCACTCGTTGCACGCGGTGCGTGCCACCCTCGAACTTGAAGACGGAGTACGCCCCATCCCCCTTGACGGCAAACGTGTACTTGCCGTCCCCCGCCTCCATCGGCTCGGCCTTCAGCCCGATCCGCTCGGCGTAGCGGGTGAGCATCCGATACAGATCGCCGGCCCAGATCCCGGCCTCCTCCCCCCCGGCGCCACCTTGGATTTCGACGATCACGTTCTTGGCGTCGTTGGGGTCGCTCTCTACCATCGCCAGACGGATCTCCTCCTCCAGGTGCTCTATGCGCTCCCGCGCGCCGGCCAACAGCTCGCGCACCTCTGGATCGTCGTCCCCCTCGGCGATCAGCTCCTCGGCGCCGGCCGCGTCGTCGTGCGCCCGGCGCCACTGCTCGGCGAGCTTGGCGGCCGGCTCGAGCTGGCGGTAGGCGCGACCGACCTCCGCGTAGCGGTGGCGGTCCCCGATCACCTCGGGTTCGGTCATCTGCGCGCCGAGCTCGGCAAAGCGCGCCTCGATCTGCTCGATCAGATCCTCGACCATGAGAGGCAGTCTAGGCGCAGGCGACTACACGCAGGCGAGCAACCCAACCGCCGCGAACCGCGTCAGCGCGGCGCGCACCTCCTCGACGCCGGCGCCCGTCTCCCGGACCAGCGCGTCGGTGTCGCGAGCGCCGTCGAGCAGGCAGAGCAGGCGCGGCTCGAGCGCCCCCTCCAAGCGCACGTTGGCGTGTAGCAGCGAGCTGACGGCCGGGCTCCCGGCGGCGCACTGGGCGCGCGCCAGCGGGCTTGCCAGTGGACGCTCACCCGGTCGTGCGCTCAGTGGTGGGTCGCACCCCAGCAGCTGGACGATCCGACCCAGGTACGCCTGCAGCAGCACGGTGCGAAGCCGCTCGGCCACTACGTCCGCGCCGAATTGCGGCCCGGCCGCTTGCTCAGCGATCGAAAGCAGCTCTGCGAAGGACAGGGCCGCCGGCCAAGCTTCGGCGAGCGCGCCCAGCGCCGCGCGCACGAGCGGCTCGGAGGTCGTGACGGTAAATCCCTCGGGGGTGGCGAAGGTCTCCTGCTCGCCAGTCGCCACGGGCTCCTCGGCCGTGTCCTCGCAAAGCGCGAGCTGTGCCGCCACGTGGAGATCGGAGAGCCGGCGCTCGTCCAGCTCGCGCTGCACGTCGAGCTCGGCGTGGCAGAGCAGCGTTCGGCGAAACATCCGGTTCTTGAAGAAGTCGAGGTACTGCTCGCGCACGACGACGTCGTCGGGCAGGCTGCGGATTAGCTGCGCGGCGCTCTCGGGGACGCCGCGCATCTGGCTTTCCGACAGCTCCGCCTCGGCGAGGAACGCAAGCCCGTGACCGCGCGCGTGCTCCACGAGCTCATGGAGGTAGAAGGGCGTCGCGATCTCCGCAAGATCGTCGTGCAGCA
>DATASE010000042.1:0-38600 GCA_036269375.1 Solirubrobacteraceae bacterium | reverse complement strand
CCTCGGTGGCCGCGAACAGGGCGGCCGAATCGCGCACGCTGCGGGTCAGGCCGTGCTGGACGCCGAGATCGGTCACCTGGGTTTCGCCGCGCGCGCCGATCATCCGCCCGCGCGACGGCTTGAAGCCGAACAGGCCGCAACAGGCGGCGGGGATGCGGATCGAGCCGCCGCCGTCGTTGCCGTGCGCGACCGGCACCATTCCGGCGGCCACCGCGGCGGCGGCGCCGCCCGATGACCCACCGGGCGTGCGTTCCAGGTCCCACGGGTTGCGCGTGGGTCCGAACAGGCGCGCCTCGCTGACCGGCAGGATCCCGTACTCGGGCAGCGTGGTGGTGCCGACGATCACGAACCCGGCCTGCTTGAGGCGACGGGCGACGTTGGAGTCGTAGTCACTGAGATGCTCGGCAAGCAGCGCGCAGCCGATCGTCGTGCGCAGACCTGCCACGGCGCGGTTGTTCTTGATCGCGACCGGGACGCCGGCAAACGCCCGCTCGTCGCCGGGCGCGATCTGCTCGGCGACAGCGAGCGCGCGCTCGCCGTCGACGTCCACGAACGCGTTCAAGCGCGGGTTGAGCTCCTCGATCCGGTCGAGCGAGAGCTGCACCAGCTCGCGGGCGGCGATCTCGCCCGAACGCACCAGCGCGGCGAGCTCGCCGGCGGGGCGGAACATCAGGTCGGCGTCGGTCACGGCTCCTCCTCCGGTTCGGCCCGTCATCATATGTGTGCGCCCACAAGGCGCCAAACCCGCAGAGCTTCGAGCCCAGAAAGCGAGTCGCCATGAGCGAGGTCACAACGTCGCCCCCCGCACCAGTCGCCAGTCCGCCGCCAACCGCCGACCCTTCCTCCCAGCCGGCCACAGAGCCCCCGGTCCAGTCGGGCCTGGAGGGAGTCGTCGCATTTGCCACCGAGATCGCCGAGCCCGACCGCGCCGGCGGCTCGCTGCGCTATCGCGGCGTGGACATCGAGGAGCTGGTCGGCACGATCCCTTACGAGCACGTGTGGGGCCTGTTGGTAGACGACCGCTTCCAGCCGGGCCTACCGCCCGCAGAACCGCACACGCTGACCGTGCGCTCGGGCGATCACCGCGTCGACGTGCAGTCGGCGCTTGCGATGCTGGCGCCCGAGTGGGGCTTCGGGCAGCTGATCGACGTCTCAGACGAGCAGGCGCGCGAGGACCTCGCCAGGGCGTCGGTGATGGCGCTCTCCTTCGTGGCGCAATCGGCGCGCGAAGGCGGCCAGCCGCCGGTGCCTCAGACAGAGGTCGACAAGGGCCGCTCGATCCCCGAGCGCTTCCTGATCCGCTGGCGCGGCGAGGCCAACCCAGACCACGCCAAGGCGATCGACGCCTACTGGATCTCCGCCGCCGAGCACGGCGTCAACGCCTCCACGTTCACCGCGCGGATCGTCGCCTCCACCGGCGCCGACTGCGCGGCGGCGCTGTCGGCGGCCGTCGGCGCGCTGTCGGGACCGCTGCACGGCGGCGCCCCCTCACGCGTGCTGAAGATGCTCGACGAAGTCGAACGCTCGGGCGACGCCGAGGCGTGGGTGAAGGCCGCCCTGGACAGGGGCGAGCGGCTGATGGGCTTCGGCCACCGCGTCTACCGCGCCGAAGACCCCCGTGCGCGGGTGCTGCGCCGCACCTGCCGCGAACTGGCCTCGCCGCGCTTCCAGGCCGCCGAGGCGCTGGAGAAGGCCGCCCTGGCCGAGCTGACCGCGCGCAAGCCCGACCGCGTCCTTGCAACAAACGTCGAGTTCTGGTCGGCGGTGATCCTCGATCTGGCGGAAGTCCCGCCGGACCTGTTCACGCCGATGTTCACCTGCGCCCGCGTCGCGGGCTGGTCGGCGCACATCCTCGAGCAGAAGCGCGAAGGTCGCCTGATCCGCCCGACGGCCAAGTACGTGGGGCACGGTCCGCGGCCGGTCTCAGCCGTGGGGTAGGGGATTAAACGACTCGGCCCGCCAGGATTGGCGGGCCGATGGGTGAAGGGGGAGCCACCCCCAGCGGACTGATACCGGCACTAAGCCTAGCAAGCTGGCTCGACGGTGGCCAAGAGGCAAGGCAGTCGCTATCTGCCGGCGCACTGATCCTCACGCCTGCCCCTCAACTGGCCACCAGTCGAGTCAGTCATTGGCGGAGGGCGGGAGAATCGAACTCCATCCGGAGCGACCCGGACTCATGGCTATCAGTCCACTTGTGGTCCCAGATCACTTCACCCTCCGTCACAGACAATTGTACTCGGCGAGTGGGACGAAAGGGAGAAAACGGCAGAGGGCCCGACTTCCTGTCGGGCCCTCTGATCACCACATCGACCGAATACGCCCGCCACTGTAGGGCGGCGGGCGTAGCGGACGGACTGCCTACATCATCCCGCCCATGTCGGGCATGCCGCCGCCCGGCATGCCGCCGCCTTCCTTCTCGGGCACCTCGGCGACGATCGCCTCGGTGGTGAGGATGTTCTTGGCGATCGCCGCCGCGTTCTGCAGCGCCGAGCGCGTGACCATCGCCGGGTCGATGACGCCGGCGGCGACGAGATCTACGATCTCGTTGGTCGCGGCGTTGAGCCCTTCGCCGGTCTTTGCCTTGCGCACGTCGTTGACGACGACCGAGCCCTCCAGCCCCGCGTTGTTGGCGATCTGGCGCAGCGGCTCCTCCAGCGCCCGCAGGACGATGCGAGCGCCGGTCTTCTCGTCGTCGTCGCCGATGTCCTCGACCTTGACTGCGAGCGAGGCCTGCAACAGCGCGACGCCGCCGCCCGGCACGATGCCCTCCTCCAGAGCCGCCCGGGTGGCCTGCAGCGCGTCCTCGACGCGGTGCTTCTTCTCCTTCATCTCGGTCTCGGTGGCGGCGCCGACCTTGACGACCGCGACGCCGCCGGAGAGCTTTGCCAGGCGCTCCTGCAGCTTCTCGCGATCGAAGTCCGAGTCGGTGTTCTCGATCTCGTTCTTGATCTGGTTGATCCGCCCCTTGATCGCCTCCGCGTCGCCTTCGCCGTCCACGATCGTCGTCGTGTCCTTGGCGATCACCACGCGGCGAGCGCGCCCGAGCTGAGAGACCTGCGTGTTCTCCAGCTTCAGACCCATCTCCTCGGTGATCACCTCGCCTTTGGTGAGGATCGCGATGTCCTCGAGCATCCGCTTGCGGCGATCGCCAAAGCCGGGCGCCTTGACGGCGACGCTCGTGAACGTGCCGCGCAGCTTGTTGACGACGAGCACGGCAAGCGACTCGCCCTCGACGTCCTCGGCGATGATCAGCAGCGGCTTACCGCTCTGGATCACCTGCTCGAGCACCGGCAGCAGGTCGCGCGCCGAGCCGATCTTCTGGTTGGCGATCAGGATGTAGGGGTCCTCCAGGCTCGCCTCCATCCGGTCCTGGTCGGTGACCATGTACGGCGAGATGTAGCCCTTGTCGAACTGCATCCCCTCGGTGAACTCGAGGTCCATGCCGAACGTCTGACCCTCCTCGACGTTGACCACGCCGTCCTTGCCGACCTTCTCGATCGCGTCGGCGATCACGTCGCCGATCTCCTCGTCGCCGGCGGAGATCGTCGCGACGCGCGCGATCTGGTCCTTGCCGGAGACCTCCTTTGACTGCGAGGCGATGTTGGCCACGACCTGGTCGACGGCCTTCTCGATCCCCCGCTTCAGGGCGAGCGGGTTGGCGCCGGCCGCCACGTTCTTCAGGCCCTGGCGAACGATCGCCTGGGCCAGCACGGTAGCGGTGGTGGTGCCGTCGCCGGCGACGTCGTTGGTCGCCGTGGCGACCTCGCGCACCAGCTGCGCGCCATGGTTCTCGAAGACGTCCTCGACCTCGATCTCGCGAGCGATCGTGACACCGTCGTTGGTGATCGTGGGGGCGCCGAACTTCTTGTCGAGGACCACGTAGCGGCCCTTGGGACCGAGCGTGACCTTGACGGCGTTTGCGACGGCGTCGACGCCGGCCTCCAGGGCCTTGCGCGCCGCGGCGTCGTACTTGAGCTCCTTGTGTGCCATTTCTGTTCTTTCTCCTTTGGCCGTGGGGTGGCCGGTCAGGCGACCTTGGCCAGGACGTCGGACTCGCGCAGCACGAGCAGCTCCTCGCCGTCGACCTTGATCTCGGTGCCGCCGTACTTGCTGTAGAGGACCTCGTCGCCCTCGGCGACGTCGAGCGGGATGCGTTTGCCGTCGTCGTCGATCTTGCCGTCGCCGACTGCCAGGACCTTGCCCTTCTGCGGCTTCTCCTTGGCGGTGTCGGGCAGGACGAGACCGCTAGCGGTCTTCTCCTCCTCCTCGATCGCCCGCACGATCAGCCGATCGCCCAGGGGCTTCAGTTTCATTCGTAAGACCTCCGTCTAGAGAGTTGCTTCCGGGCTGGCACTCTCATATGTCGAGTGCCAACGACAGCGAATATATAGCGTAGTTTCGGCCCGAAGGCGAGCGCGATGTCGCCAGTCGTCGATTCAGGCCGTGTCTTTCGGCCCGAAGGCGATCCGAGCTCGGCTGGACGACCAGCTCAGACCGGCTCGGCCTTGCCGACCAGCCGCTCGACCTCGTGGCCGCGTGCGGTCAGGCTCCAGGCGTTGGGGGCGCCGCGCACCTGGCCGGCGCCGCCGTTCTCGATCAGCCCGAGCCGCTCCAGGCGGCTGAGCAGCTTTGAGATCTGACCCTGGTCGTAGATGCCGGCGCCCGCGCCGACACTGCGATTGGAGGAGCCCGGCGCCGCGGCGATCGCCAACAGGACGCGGACCGTGCGGTAGGTGAGGCGCATCTCCAGGTCGCGCAGCGGATCGCCGCGGCCGGCCAGCGGGCGCTCACGGCGGGTCGGCGCGGCCGCAGTGCTCTCCCGTTGCGTCGCCGCGGGGCCGAGATAGGGCAGCACGATCATCCCCATCAGCGGACCGGTCAGCTCCAGCAGCGAGGAGTCCTCGCCCTCGAGCAGCCGGGCGTGAAGCACGGACAGGACGCCGCCGACGACGCCCTCGGCGGTGAGCGGTGGCAGCACCGCCACCGACCTGGATTCCGTGCGACCTTCGTCGATCGCCCGGATCAACTGGTCGATCAGCTGCGAGCGACGCTCGTTGACGCGCGCGCCGGCGCCGAGCGTCTCAACGATGCACAGCCGGCCCATCGCCGGCTCGTCCACGAGGAATTCGAGCAGGCCAATCAGCCCGGCACGGACGCGCAAGCGCCAGCGCTGACTCGGGTCGTAGTCACGCAGTACGTATTCGCGCGCGCGCTCGACCCCCTGATCCAGCGCAGCCAGGAAGCAGTCCTCGAAGTCCTCAAACACTTCGTAGAAGGTCCGGCGCGAGACCCCCGAGCGCGCCACCACGTGCGCGACGGTCGAGTGGGCGCGCGAGCGCTCGGAGACGACGTCGACCATCGCGGCGATCATCCGCGCGCGCTGGATCTCGGTTACGTGCCCGCGCGCACCGACCTCGAGCGCGGTACGCCCGTCGCGCCATTCGCCGCGACCGCTCGCACGCGCGGCGTGACCGCCCGCACGCGGCGCGCCACCGTCGCGCGAGGAGGGCGGCGTCGCCGTATCGGCGCGCGTATCGGCGCGGGGGCGGCGGGACTGTCGCTTGGCTGGCATCTGGGGGCGCTCCGAATCGATCTCTCTGGCGCGAGCCGCGCCCGCGCGGGTGCACCAGGGCGGCTCTGCGCGATGTGTCGTGAACGACAAGAGATGGTGCTGGTTTTCTTCCCCATTTTCATCCCGTGTTTCCCATTGGAATGCCGATCAGCAGAATGGAATGTGTTGTCTGCGGCAGCGTTAAGCCGCAGATCGGGCACCGTGCAGCGGCAGCGACGGCTGCCGCTCAGTTCTGCGCGCCGCCGAAGCCCTTGATCGCTTCGGTCATCCCCGGCGGCTTGTCGAGGATCTGCGAGAAGCGCACCACGGTCACGGCGTCCTGCGGAGAGACCGGCCTGCCGTATATCTGTTCGAGGAAGTTGATCGTCTCCTCGTGGCGGCGGAACTCGGGGTTGTCGTGCTTGATGTCGCGTGGCGAGAGCTCTGCGACCTTCATCACCTCGACCTGGTCGATCACCGCTTCGAAGATCCGCTCGCGCGGCGAGTACTGGTAGCCGATCGTCACCAGCACGAGCTGGTTCTTGCGGTACTTGCTGGACTTGTCGCCGAGGCGGATCGTCGCCGTCTTGCGCCCCTTCTTGAGCTCGTCGGCAAAGATCGTCGAGTAGAAGTTGAGGACTTGCACGGTCGGCAGGCTATCGGTCTTTGCGGCTGACGGCGAGGGCGCGCTCGGCCATTTCGCGCTCGCCGGCGTAAGTCAGCTCCGTGCAGGCGCTCTGGAGGTCCATCCAACGCGCTTCGAGGACCTCCTCGTCGTGGTCGGCCGGATCGCCCGAGAGGTAGCGAAACAGGTAGAAGAGCACGCTCTTGAGCACGCGCCTGCCGTCGCGGACGTACCAGTAGCGAACCTCGCCGAGCTCCTGCACCAGCTCGGCGCTGACGCCCGTCTCCTCGCGCACCTCGCGCGTGGCGGCCTGCTCGGGGCTCTCCCCCTCGTCCAGGTGGCCCTTGGGCAGCGCGAGCACGAGCGAGCCGTCGGCGGCGCGGCGGGTCGGAACGATCACGAGCGCCCTGCCCTCGTGGACGACGACCCCCCCGGCGGAAACCTCGTGCGCAG
This sequence comes from Solirubrobacteraceae bacterium, assembly GCA_036269375.1. GTDB lineage: Bacteria > Actinomycetota > Thermoleophilia > Solirubrobacterales > Solirubrobacteraceae > Palsa-744. The sequence continues at coordinate 31,971 of DATASE010000042.1, read as the reverse complement.
CGCGCCGATCGGACGCGGAGCGCGCGCGGCGAGCGTCGGGGGAGGCCCCGGCGGACGAGCTTGCGGGCTCAGAAGACATATCCGTCCAGGGCGACCGGATCGTGGACGACCAGCCTCCCGCGGCCCTGGGAGATGACGCCGGCCCGCTCGAGCACCGCGAGGAACCGCGAGGCCGACTCGCGCGAGGAGCCGGCGAGCTTTGCCAGGTCGGCCTGGGTCGCCGTCACAAGGACCTCCTGCGTCGGCGCGCCCGCGGCGATCGCCTGCGCGACCAGGTCGCGCAGCACGACCGCCACGCGACTCTGCACGGTCTGAAACGACTGTCGCGCCAGGCGTTCGTTGGTGTCGCGCAGCCTCCGTCCGAGCGCGATCACCAGCCGCATCGCGATCTGCGGGTGTTCGACCAGCAGGCGGCGCATGTCCGGGCCGAGCAGCGCGACCGCCTCGGTAGCCTGGACCGCCTCGACCGTGGCCGAGCGCAGCTCGTCCTCGAACATCGCCAGCTCGCCGAAGAAGTCGCCCGGGCCGAAGGTCGCGAGCGTGATCGTGCGACCGTCCGGGTGCTCGTGGACCGCCCGGGCGCTGCCGGAACGGACCACGTAACAGGTGTCGCTGGCGTCGCCCTCGCGAAAGACGATCTGCCCTGGCTCAAAGCCGCGCGGCACGGCCAGGGCGGCTACGTGCTCGAGGTCCTCCGGCTCGAGCGTCGCGAACACCGGCACGCGAGCGAGCAGCTCGGCTATCTCCGCCTCCCTCACGGCAGCCATACCCACGGGATATCACACGCGCAGGCCGCCGGGTGGCCCTGGGATCACCCCGCTCCAGCGCCAGGCGCGACCGCCCGCGCAGACCGCCCGGCTGCAAGCCTGTGCGGCTCGCCTGAGAACGCGCGCTTTGCGGCTATCTTCATCTGGTGGGAGAAGTCAGGATCGTTGCCGCCGTGCTCGCGGCGGCGTTTGCCCCGGCTTCGATGCACGCGCTCGAACGCTCGCGCGCGCTGTGGGCGACCGTGGACGTGTGCAGCCCCGCCGACCAGCCGCACACGATCGGGGTGCGCGGCTCGATGCCGGGCGACGGGCACCCCAAGGACCAGATGTACATGCGCTTTCGCGTGCAGTACCAGGACCCCACCAGCAAGCGTTGGCTGTTCGTCGCGCGCGGGGCCGACTCGGGACTGCTGCGGGTCGGCGGCGCAAACCTCGCGCGCCAAGCCGGGCGCAGCTTCCAGTTCGCCCCGAACGGAAAGCGGTCCTATGCGCTGCGCGGCTACGTGACCTTCCAATGGCGACGCGCAGCGAGCGTGCTCGGGACCGTCGCCAAGGTCACCGTAGCCGGCCACACGAGCATCGCCGGCGCCGACCCGAAGAACTACAGCGCCGCGACCTGCAGACTCAGCTAAAGCCCTCAGCTGAGCCGTCTCGGTCGCCAGCGAACAGGCGCGGGTCGTTGGTAATGATCCCGTCGACGCCGAGCGCCGTGAGGCTGGCGATCCGCGCAGCGTCGTCGACGGTCCAGACGTAAAGCTCGCCGCCGTGCGAGCGGACCGCGCGCAGGAGCGCCGGCGTCACGACCCGCCAGTGGGCCATGATCGCGTCGACCGCACCGCTCGCAAGCGTCGCGCGCGCCCGGCGCGGCAGCGCTGCGCGGTAGCCGGTCAGAGCCGCAAGCGCTGGGATCGCGGTCAGCAGGTCGCTCGTGTAGTCGCGCCGCACACGCGGCACCGACCACCCCAGGCGCAGCGAGGGCTCGGCCGCGCGCACGCGCGCCAGCGCCGAGGGGTACATGCCGCTCAGCAGCGTGCGGTCTGTCAGGCCGGCCGTACGCAACTGCTCGACCACGCGCAGCTCATAGCCGGGCAGCTTCACGTCCAGGTCGATCTGAATGCCGGCGAACGGTGGCGAGGCGAGATGCTCGAGCGCCTCGGCGAGCGACAGCGGCGGGTGCGAGCGAAGGGCCTCGTAGTCGTGCGCGATCAGCAGCTCGCCGCCACCGTCGGGGCGGGTGCTCAGCACGTCGAGCTCGATCATGTCGACGCCGAGCGCGAGCGCCGCGTCGAAGCTGGCCAGCGTGTTGCCCGGGACGACCGCGGCTGCCCCCTTGTGGCCGACTCGCAGCGGTCGCCTGCGGGTGTCTGTGGCGAGCTCGGCCATGGCGTGGAGCCAGCTTAGAAGCCCGCGTGGCGGCCAAGAGCAGAGCCCGGCAACCGCGGCGGCGGCGAACCGCCTCTAGCGTCGACCCGCTTCTCGCGCCAGACCGCTGCTTTCAGGAGGCGGCCAGCTGGCGGCGCTCGAGGCTCTCGGCTTCGATCAGCTCCACCGCGTTGCGCGCGCCGATGTAGGGCGCGAGGATCAGGAAGGCGAGGTGGTCGACCAGGCAGGGCAGGTAGCGCAACCGCTCGTGCGGGGCGTAGCTCGAGAGGATCCCCCAGGCCGCTCCGACGATCGCTTCGGCGGCCACCTTCGGCGCGCGCTCGGGGTTGGGGATGCGCTTGACCATCACGTTGATGAAGCCGTCGAGCAGCCCACTGACGCGATGGACCATCCCATCGCCGGCCTCGAACAGGTCGATGAAGGACAGCCGGACGAGTCCCGGATGGGCCGCGCAGTAGCCGACCAGCGCCTCGACGCCTTTGTACACGGCGATGCCCCAATCGTCGTCGTTGCGGGTGGCGCGCAGAACCGCATCGTGGGCTTCGGCCGCGAACTCGTCCACGATCGCGAGCAGGCATTCCTGCTTGCTGGAGAACTCGCGGTGAAACGCTTCGGTTGAGATCGTCGCCGCCCGGGCGACGTCGGCGTCGCTGACGTTGGCGTAGCCCTCCTCGAGCGCCAGCTGCACCATCGCGTCCATCACCGTCGAGCGACGGTCCTCACGGGTCAGGAAGCGCGCGCGGCGAGCCACCAGCCGTGGTGGCCGGGACGAGCCGAGCGCGCGCAGACGATTGACGACCGTGGCGCGGTAGGAGCTGATCCAGTCGAGCAGTTCGTCGGTCACGGCGACCAGCTCCGCCGCGCGCCCTTCGCGCAGGCGGCGAACGACCACGAAGCGCGCGCCGCCGACGATCGAGCGCGGCGCGAGCGGCGGCAGGGGAATCCTGTCGGGGCTGAGCGCAAAACCGGTCGCGACGACGCGCTCGAAGGACGTGGCGGTCGCCTGCATCCGTTCGTAGCCGCGCGGACCGGTCGCCACCGACTCGACCAGCACCAGGTAGGCGCCGCGTGGGTCCATGGCGATTCCCTCCAGGAAGACGCGGCAGGCGTGGTGCAGGCGATTGGCCCAGCCGCGCTCTGCCACCCAGGCCTTGAGCACCCGTTTGCGCGTGCCCGCCACGAGCGCGTCGTAGGTGGCCAGGAAGCAGTCTTCCTTGTTGGAGAACTGCTCGTAGAAGGCGCGCCGCGAGACGCCGGCCAGGCCGATCACGTGCGCGACGCTGGTCGCCGCATAGCCGCGCTGATAGACGGACTCGACCATCCCGCCGTACAGGCGCGCCCGCTGGTTTCGAGCGACCTGCTCGCGAGCGAGCCCGTGCGGGCCGTGCGGGAGCCGTTTGTACATCGGTGCGATCTCGTCGCACGGTTCGGCGTTCGGATCGCGAGCTTCCTCGTCGTCGAGCGGTGGCGACGGATCTCCCAGCTCGGGGAGCTGGTCCCCGGCGGCAAGCCGATCGTCAGCGGCGGCCTGAGCTTCGGCAGCGCGCTCTTCGTCAGCAGCGCGCCGATCTTCGGCGGTGAGCTGGTCTTCGTTCGGTTCGACAGTCGGAGAGGCGATTGTGGCGTAACCCGACCCGCCCTCTCCACCTGTTCCACTCATCCCCATCATTCGGCACGATAGTTCAGCTTCGAACAGTTGGCAAGGGCCCAACGAAACGATCGGCGGCATTTGTTTCCCACTGATGGAAAAGTCCATGCTGATGGCACTTTTTCCACTGCGGCAGAGCGCGTTTAGAGGTAAACACCGATGTTGCACATTTGCGTGGAGCCCATGCGCGCAAATGTCATCCGCGCGTCACGCGCGCAGCGTCAAGCGGCGCGGCCCCTGCCCGAAGCCGAGCGCCAGCAGCGCCGGCTCGAGCGCCGAGCCGATTGCGGCAACGCCGTCGACCCGCTCGAGCGCGATCGGGCCCACCACCCCCTCGCGCACCGCCTCGGCCAGCGCGCGCAGGGCCGACGTCAGCGCCTGCTCGCGCTCGGCCGGCGCGGTCGAGGGGTGGGCGAGCGTCAGCAGACTGCGGCCGCCACGCTCCAGGTAGAGAAACGGCTGCGAGTCGACCAGCACGACGTAGGCGCCGGCGACGCGGGCAGGGCGCCGGCGCCCCTCCGCTGCGCGCGGCCACGGCAGCACGCCGCCATACGGCTGAGCGGGATCGACGGCGGCAAGGACGATCGTCTGTGGCTGCTCGCGTGCGCGCGGCGCGCGCAGGCGCTCGACCGCGCCGGGCAGCGCGAACTGCGCACCGCCCAGACCCTCGACGAAGTAACCGCGCCGGCAGACGCCGAGCGTCTCTAGCTCGCCGAGCGCGACGTACAACGCGGAGAAGCCGCCCGGAACGCCCTCCGCCGCCACCTGCTCGCGGGTGAGAATCCCGTAGCGCTCGAGCAGCAGCTCGGCCAGCGCGCGCCGGCGCGGCCTTGGGTCATCGCCACCGGCGCCGGCGGCGGCGCGCGCGGCGAAGATGGAGTCGGTGAGCGACCAGCGACCTTGCACCATCGCGACCGGCGCGCGCCCGGCGCGCAGGGTCGGCGAACCAAGGCGTCGGCGGGCGCCGCGGGTGCGCGCGGGTGCGCGCGGGGGGCGCCCGGGGGACTCGGCCGCCGCCACCGGGCGCGCGGCTCGCAGCGGCGCGAAGGCGTCGTTTGTGACCTCGCCGGCCCACGCCAGGTCCCACAACGCCTCGGTCAGCGCCGCAGCCGGCAGGTCCAGGTCGACCATCAGGTCGGCAAAGAAGCATGGGCCGGCGCGCAACCGCTCGCGCAGCAGCTCGTGCTCGGCCCCGCCGGGGGGCGATCCGGGGCCGCTGGGCGCCGCGGGGCGCGTGGGCGGGCCGAGGATCGCGGCGTCCTCGCGGAAGTACAGCGCCACGCGGCCCGAGCCGCGGCCGAGTGCGCCGGCGCCGACCCAGACCAGCTCGCCCGCCGCGCACAGGGAGTCGAGCCACGCGGGCGAGTAGGAGCCGGTGCGGCGCGGCAGCACGTCGCGCTCCCAGACAGAGGGCGGCAGCGCCAGGCCCTGTAGCGGCCAGAGCACCTCGCGCAAGCGATCGACCCCCGCGCCGCTGCGCTCGGAGCCGCGCCGGTAGCGGTCGATCCCCTGCCAGGAGGGCATGAACGCCGCCAGGCCCGTCGCCTCGACGGGCTCGATCTCCTTGCGCAGCGAGGCCAGCGTCGCGCGGCGCAGCATCCGCAGCACGCCGGCGTCGCACCACTCGCGACCATCGCTCCCGGCACGGGACGAGTGCGACGCCGGGGACACCTGCCGCTCGGGCAGCAGCTCGCCGCGCACGAGCGTGCCGGCGCGCTCCAGCTCGCGCAGCGCAGCCGAGCAGTCAACGCCGTAGCGGTCGAGCAGCTCGGCGGTCGTGAACGGGCCGTGCGTGCGTGCGTAGCGTTCCACCAGCCGCGTGAGCGCATCGGGCACGTCGGCGATGAAGGCGCTAGGCAGGCCGCCGGGCGGCGGGACGCCGAGCGCGTCGCGGTACATGCCGGCGTCGTCGGCGGCGATCGTCCGCTCCTGGCCGCCCACGCGCACGCGCAACGCGCGCCGCTCGCGCTCCAGCGCCGCGAGCATCGGCTCGGGATCGAGGCCCGCGAGCACGCGCTCGCGCAGCTCGGGCAGGCTCAGGTCGCCGAGACGGCGCAGCACGTCGTGCAGCGTGTCGGCAGCCGTAGCCTGCGTCAGCGGCGCGCGGCACTGCAGCTCGTCCTGCACGCGTGCCAGTGCGTCGGGGTCGATCAGCTCGCGCAGCTCCTCCTGGCCGAGCAGCTCGCGCAGCAGGTCGCGGTCGAGCGACAGCGCCGCCGCACGGCGCTCGGCGGCCGGCGTGTCGCCCTCGTACATGTAGGTGGCGACGTAGTCGAACAGCAGCGAGCCGGCGAAGGGAGAGGCCGCCGGCGTCTGCACCTCTACCAGCGCGATCTCGCGGGTGGCAAGCGCGCGCAGCAGCTCCTGCAGGCCCGCCAGGTCGAGCACGTCGCGCAGGCACTCGCGGTAGGTCTCGAGCACGATCGGGAAGTCCGGGTAGCGGCGCGCGACCTGGAGCAGGCCCTGCGCCTTCAGGCGCTGCTGCCACAGCGGGGTGCGCCGGCCCGGATACGCGCGCGGGATCAAGAGGGCCCGGGCCGCGTTCTCGCGAAAGCGCGCGCCGAACAGCGCCGAGTCGCCGAGCTCTGAGACGATCGCCTCGCTCACCTCTTCGGGGTCGAGCGCGACCAGGTCGGCGTAGGAGCGCAGGCCGGGGTCGCCGTGGTCGGATTGGTGATGGACGCCGGCCTTGCGGCCGGCGTTGCCGTCGGCTTCGTCGTATCCGCGCTCGAGGTCGTGCTCGGCGTCGGCGTCGCGGTCGGCGTCCGGCAGTCGCATCACGATCCCGTCGTCTGACCACAGCACCTCGCCGTCGACACCGAGCTGCTGCTTGAAGCGCGCGGAGATGGCAAGGCCCCAGGCGGCGTGCACGCGGCCGCCGAACGGCGAGAGCAGGCACAGGCGCCAGTCGCCGATCTCGTCGCGGAAGCGCTCGAGCACGATCGTCCGGTCGCTCGGCAGCACCTGCGTGGCGGCCTGCTGCTCGCGCAGGTAGGCGAGCAGGTTGGCGGCGGCGCGCTCGTCCAGGTCGTAGTCGCGCACCAGCGCGTCGACCTCTTGGTCGACCGCCCAGCGCGAGAACTCGCCGATCGCGCGGCCCAGCTGCATCGGCCGGCCGACCCCGTCGCCCTTCCAGAACGGCACCGCTCCGGGCACCCCGGGCGCGGGCGTGACGATCACCCGGTCGCGCTCGATCTGCTCGATCCGCCAGGAGGAGGCGCCAAGCGCGAACACCTGTCCCGGCCGGGCCTCGTAGACCATCTCCTCGTCCAGCTCGCCGACTCGCCGCCCGTCCGGGAGCACCACGCTGTAGAGCCCGCGATCGGGGATCGTGCCGGCGTTGACGATCGCCAGCTGTCGCGCGCCGCGGCGCGCGCGGATGCGGCCGGCCACGCGATCCCAGACGATCCGCGCGCGCAGCTCGCCGAACTCGCTGGAGGGATAGCGCCCGTCGAGCATGTCGAGCACGTTCTCGAGCAGCGAGCGCGGCAGCTCGCCGAAGGAGTGGGTGCTCGTGATCAGCGAGTACAGCTCCTCGACGGCGACGCTCCCGTCCTCGTCCAGCTCATCGGCGCCGGCGCCGGCCGCGGCGGCCCCGCTCGCGCCGTCCGACCCCGCCCCGCTCGCGCCGTCCGGCCGCGCCCGCTCGCTCGCCCCGCCGCTCGCGCCGTCCGACAGCTCTGCGGCGGCGGCGATCGCGACGATCTGCTGGGCCAGCACGTCGAGCGGGTTGCGCGGGACGACGGTCGGCTCGATCTCGCCTTCGCGCATCAACCGGCAGACCACCGCGCACTCCAGCAGGTCGCCGCGGAACTTCGGAAAGATCCGGCCCTTGCTGACATCGCCGACGCCGTGACCCGCGCGGCCGATCCGCTGCAGGCCACGGGCCACCGACTTCGGCGACTCGATCTGCAGCACCAGGTCGACCGCCCCCATGTCGATTCCGAGCTCCAGCGAGGAGGTGGCGACCAGGCACGGGAGCGTCCCGGACTTCAGCTGCTCCTCCACCAGCGTGCGCTCCTCCCGCGACAGCGAGCCGTGGTGCGCCCGTGCGATCTCGCCGCTAGCGGGACCCTCGGAGCCCCCCGCGGCGGCCACAACCAGGCCGCCCGCAAGGGCGGCCCCATCCCCATCCTCGCCGCGATCGGCAGACCCGGGGCTCGGCTCGCCGGCCGCCAGCTCGTTGAGGCGCAGCGCCACCCGCTCGGCCGAACGGCGGTTGTTGACGAACACGATCGTCGAGCGGTGCGAGCGGACAAGCTCGAGCAGCTCGGGGTAGATGGCGGGCCAGATCGACCCGCGCGTCGGCTCGCCCGGCGTCGGGTCGAGCGGGTCGCCCGCCGGTTGCGAGTCGAGCTCTGTCATCGACTCGACGGGCACCTGGATGCGCAGGTCGAGTGCCTTGCGCGCGCCCGCGTCGAGTATCCGCGCACTGCGTCGCGGCCCGACCAGGAAGCGGGCAATCTCCTCGAGCGGGCGCTGCGTGGCCGACAGCCCGATCCGCTGCAACTCGCGGGCGCCCGCGCCGCCGGCCCCACCCGCACCGCCGGCCCCGCCCGCGCCGTCAGCTCCGCCCGCGCCGTCAGCTCCGCCCGCGCGGCCGGCCGCGACCTGCTCCAGCCGCTCGAGCGTGAGCGCGAGGTGGGCGCCGCGCTTGCTGGCGGCGACCGCGTGGATCTCATCGACGATCACCGTCTCGACGCTGCGCAGCATCGCGCGGCTGCGCGAGCCGAGGATCAGGTACAGCGACTCGGGCGTCGTGATCAGGATCTGCGGCGGCCGCCGCGCCATCGCCGCGCGCTCGCTCTGCGAGGTGTCGCCGGTGCGGATGCCGACCCGCACGTCCGCCCCGATCCCGCGCAACGGGGCGCGCAGGTTGCGCTCGACGTCGTAGGAGAGCGCCTTCAGCGGCGAGACGTAGACGATGCGCACGCCGCCGGAGCGCGCGGGCGGGGTGCCCCGCCGCGTCGGCGCGCTCGGGGCGTCGCCTCGCGTGGGCGGGGGCGGGGCGCCGCCTCGCGGCCCGTCAGCACCGCCATCGTCCCCGTCGTGCCCGCTCAGGCGGTCGAGCGCCCAGAGGAACGCCGCGAGCGTCTTGCCCGAACCCGTGGGGGCCGAAAGCAGAACGTGCTCGCCGGCCGCGATTGCCGGCCACGCAAGCTTCTGAGCAGGAGTGGGCTCAGCGTAGGCGGCTGCGAACCAACGGCGCGTGCGGGCGCCGAAGACGCCGAGCACGTCGGGGTCGGATACGTGCAGCGGTGCCACGACAGTCGAGGCTAGCGACGGCGAGCGGCGTGGGCCTGCCGCAGCGCGCGACGCCACCCTGGGACGGGCTGTGGGCGATTTCTGCCAACGATCGTTGCTCGGGACAGTTCCATTAGACTGCCAAACGTGGAGAGGGCAGAGGGGGCAACGGGACCGTCCGCGGCGAACGCGTCATACGCCGAGCGACCACATCGCTTACCGGGAGCGCGCGGCTGGATACGGTGGATCGCCGGCTCCGGGCGCCTAGCCCGCACAACCCCGGCACCGCCCGCTCACCGGGTCGGCGACCCGGTCGCCGAAGTGTGGGAGAGCGTGTGCGCGCTGCCGGCCAGGCTGGAGGGCGCAGCGCTACCCAACGGCGTAGTCGAGCTGCTGCTCGAGGACCACGACGCTCCGCGACGCCACCTGCTCGACATCCACGACTGCCGCGTGACGGCGATCGAGCCTGGCAGCGCGGTCCCATGGGCGATCGTCTCCGGCTCGCCGGCTGCATGGGCGGCCGCGCTCGGCCCGCTTGCCGAGACCGGTGGCCTGCGGCTGACCGGCGACGAGGCGCTGGCGCAGAGGCTGTTGGCGGCGGCCTGCGACACAGGCCGCTGAGCGGCACCACCGCACTGCTGCCAACTCCCCGCGCGATTCCGGGTCAATCTCATCAGGATTATCCGTTTACGCAGGCATAAACTACGTAAGCGCTACTACATCGATACCGATAGGCTGATCAATGACTGAGTCGTCAGAGAAGCCGGATAAAGACACCGAGTTGGACGACGAAGGAAAGCGGCTCATGGAACGGGCGCGTCGTGCGTTCGATGCAGGCGAAACGCTCCCTGCGCCCAAGACCTGGCGCGAATATCTGGTGGGTGTAGTTGTTTGGGTTGCAACACACTGGCACACCAAACCAGGAGAAGTCGGCGACTACTGCTGCCCTGTCTGTTCGAGTACCGACTGGGTCCTTGGTCAAGTCGTTGGGCTTGCATCGGACTCGCGTTGGCCGCAGCCGGACAGCGGCCAAGATGGTTCATTTCCGTGCGTTCAAATTGAGTGCACCCAGTGCGGCCACTTGCAGCTACTCGATGCACTCAAGCTCTTTGAGCCGCAGGAACCAGCCGCTAACGCATCATCGTGACCCACGAATCGCCTAAACCCGTGGATGAGACGCGGCTACCAGAGGCGCGCCAAGCAGGGGAACCACCCCTCGTAGAGAGATCCTATGAGTCACGGGTGGAGATGAGGATTCGGCACAGCGAGCTGAAGTCGATCAGCGAACGGCTCGAACATGTTGCGGCACTGTCTCGCGCCGAGAAATGGATTCAGCGCTCCCAACTCTTGATTGGAGGCCTGGTAGGCGGGGCTATTGGCTTGATCCCATTTCTTGCCTCCAAACCTGCGACTGGGTTTGTCATAAGCTATGTAGCCGCACTACTACTAGCACTACTGCTAGCGCTACTAAATCGGGATGCAGCAACAGATGTAGCGGCCGAACGGGCAGACTCAATCGTCGCCATTAAGGATCACATCGACAAAACGATGCTCACGACCGAAACGCCACGGCTACAAGCGCCTGCTAGGCGGGTATCGCCTGCTCAGGGTGGTGATCGGTCGCTTCCACCAGGTTCACCCGGTGAGGATTGATACTTAGGATCGATCCGTCAGGAGACTCGAATTGAACCATGGTACCCCTGGAAACGGCCTGTTGATATGCACGATCCCAGTCCGCGAGCGCAATATCAGCCTCAATGACTTCGCGATTGTCCAGCGTGATCTTGATTGGCATGGCTATTGGTCCTCCTCGACACGCTGATCCCGCACCGCAACGCGATGGGGCTCACTCTGGACACCTCGTCGGGCTGGCATCATACCTCTAGCCTGCCCGTCCGTGCTCCATCCGAATCTTTTCCCGCGACATCTTTGAATCTCCCCGCTTCAAGCAATCCTTTACTTTCTGAAGTATATCGTAGTGAGGGGGCCTTAGCAAGACGTCATTCGCGAAGATTTCCATGGATAAATTCCTCAACCGTCGCCAAATACTTGCGCGAAACCCTCCAAAGCGGTCGCGATCGTCGCCTCGTCGATCACGGTGGATACGGACATCAGCCCGTCGGCGGCGATCAGCACGCCGTGCTCGTAGAGCGTCGGCCAGATGCTCTTGGACTCGGGCGAGCGCAGCTTGCACAGCGATCCGGCGCCACCGACCTCGCACCCCAGCGCGCGCAGCCCGGCGCGCAGCGATTCCCCCAGCGCGTCGATCCGCTCGATCGCGGCACCGTCGAGCGCCCGCAGCGCCGCCACCCCTGCGGCCATCGAGACCGGGTTGGCCGCGAAGGTCCCGGCGAGCGGCACCGCGTCCGGGGAGCCTGGATCGAATACGTCCATCCAGCGCCTGCTGCCGCCGACCGCGCCGACCGGCAGCCCGCCGCCGATCAGCTTGCCGAGCGCGATCAGATCCCCCTCGACGCCGTGGCGCGCGTGCATGCCGCCGCGCCCCAGCCTGAACGTGATCACCTCGTCGAGGATCAGGGCGATGCCCAGCTCGCGCGTGCGAGCGCGCACCAGCGAAACGAGCGCCCCGTCCACCGCCGTCAGCCCGGAGCGGTTGGGCATCGGGTCGAGCAGCACGCAGGCCGTCCGGTCGCCGTGCAGCTCGAGCGCGCGCTCGAAGGCCGCCGCATCGCCTGCGGGCACGGCGATCGTCTGCGCGCTCACCACACCCGGCACCCCGCGCTCGCCGGGCGCGGCCAGCGCGTCCCAGCCGCCGTGATAGGAGCAGGCGAAGCGCAGCACCTTCTCACGCCCGGTGACGGCCCGGGCGGCGCGCACGGCCCCCATCACCGCCTCACTGCCCGACCCGGTGAAGCGCCAACGCTCGGCCCAACCGACCCGCTCGGCGAGCAGCTCGGCCAGCTCGACCTCGTGCGCGGTCGGCAGCCCGAACGCCGATCCGTCGCGTAGGGCCTGTGTGGCGGCCGCCACCACCGGCGCGAACGCGTTGCCGTGCACGAGCGCCGAGTAGTCGCCGTGCAGGTCGATCAGCTCCCGCCCGTCGACGTCAAAGACGCGCGAGCCAACGCCGCGAGCCGCGTAGCGCTGCGGCGAGATCGAGCCGAGCGTGGTGCGCGAGCTGCCGCCCGGGAAGCGGCGGGAGGCGCGGGCAAAGAGCGCCGCGCTGGCATCGCCTCGTCCCTGCTGCGGCCCTCGCGCGCTCATAGCGAAAGGTAAGCGTGCCTGATCCGCGCGTCGCCCAGCAGCTCGGCGGGTGCGCCCTCGGCGCGCACGGCGCCGCGATCGATCACGTAGGCGCGCGTGGCCAGCTCGCCGACCAGGCCGAGGTGCTGCTCGGCCAGCAGGATCGTGAGCCCGGTGTCGCGGACGGCGAGCAGCTGCTCGGTCAGCGCCTCCACCACCCGCGGCGCCAGCCCCTCGGTCGGCTCGTCGAGCAACAGCAGGTCCGGATCGGCGATCAGCGCACGCGCGATCGAAAGCAGCTGCTGCTCGCCGCCGCTCAGCCACGCGCCCTTCGAGCGCCTCACCGCGGCGAGCAAGGGGAAGACCTCGAGCAGCCGCTCGAGCGTCCAGCGCGGCGCACGCTCGCCGCGAGGACGCGCGCCTTCGCCGGCTAGCAGGTTCTCTTCGACGGTCAGCTCACGAAAGACGCGTCGCCCCTGCGGCACGAGCGCGACCCCCAGCCGCGCGATCCGGTGCGGCGCCAGGCGGATCGTCTCGCACCCGTCGACCAGGACCGAGCCGTCGCGCTGCTCGTGTACCCCCATCACGCACTGCAGCAGCGTCGTCTTGCCGGCCCCGTTGCGGCCGATCAGCGCCACCGTCTCGCCGTCGCGCACGTCGAGGTTGGCCTCGAACAGAGCCTGGCTGCGCCCGTAGCTCGCGCCCAGCCGCCGCACCGCCAGCTTCACGCCTCGCCTCCGTGCGCGGCCGCCTCGCCGAGGTAGATCTGCTGCACCCGCGGGTCGCGGCGCACGCGCTCGGGGGCGCCGTCGGCGAGGATCGCACCGCGGTCCATCACCACGACCCTTGCCGCGTGGGCGAACACGCTCTCGACGTCGTGCTCGCAGAACACCATCGTCGCCCCCCGCCGGGTAACCGCGTCCATCACCAGGCGCATGATCGCGCCGCGCTCCTCCACCCCCATCCCCGCCGTGGGCTCGTCGAGCAGTAGCAGGCGCGGGCGCAGCGCCAGCACCATCGCCAGCTCCAGCCGCTTGCGCCCGCCCTGCGAGAGCGATCCGGCCGTCGCGGCGGCCTGCTCTCCCAGACCCACCTCGGCGAGCGCCGCCTGAACCCCGGCGCCCAGCGAGGCACCGGCGCCGCCCGCCCGGCAGGCGATCAGCATGTTCTCGCCCACGCTCAGACCCGTGAACAGACGCGGTGTCTGAAACGTGCGCCCGATCCCGGCCCGCGCGCGGGCGTGCGGTCCCAGCCGGTGAACGTCGAGCCCGTCGAACAGCACCCGGCCCGAACTCGGCTGAAGCTCGCCCATCGTCAGCGCGAACAGCGTGCTCTTGCCGGCGCCGTTGGGACCGATCAGCGCCACCACCGCCCCCTCCTGGACCCTGAGCGAGATGTCGTTCACCGCCAGCAACCCGCCAAAGCGACGGCTCACGTCGCGCAGCTCCAGCACAGGCTTGCTTTCAGTCGCGACGGCCACCGCTCCCCAGGGCCAGCAGCCCGCGCGGCGCAAGCAGCACGATCGCAAGCAGCACGGCGCCGTCGATCAGCAGCGTGTTGGTGCTGCTGCGCCCGACGTAGAACTCGATCAGTTCGAGCACCACCGCTCCGATCAGCGGCCCGCAGAACAGCCCCGCGCCGCCGAGCAGGGTGACGATCAGCGCCGTCGCCGAGAGCTGCCAGGCGAACACGCTCGGGTAGACGATCTGCGTCGAGAGCACCGACAGCGCACCGCCGGCAGCGGCGATCGCGCCGGCCAGCGCGAAGACGCCCAGGCGGCGGCGAGCGACGGCGATGCCAAGCGTCTCGGCGCGCAGCGCGTCTTCGCGGATGCCGCGCAGCACGAGTCCTGCGCGCGAGCGCACGAAGGCGAACGCGAGGACGAGCGCCACCGCGGCTACGGCAAGGATCGCGTAGTAGACGCGATCGGCCCCGAGCGTCTCGTTCAGCGAGCCTGGCAGCACGGCGATCGTGCCGCTGTCGCCACCGGTCAGCGAGCGGGCGTGGCCGGCGGTGAATTCGAGCAGATCCGCAAGCGCGAAGGTGAGCATGATGAAGGCGATCGGCTCGATCCGCACGAGCAGCGCCCCGGAGCCGGCGGCGAGCAGCGCGGCGGCGAGGATCGCCGCCGGTAGCGCCGCCCAGAACGAGACGCCTGCTTCGTTTACCAGCAGCACCGCGACGTAGGCGCCGACGCCGTAGAACGCCGACTGCCCGAACGAGAACATGCCGGCGTAGCCGAACAGCAGGTTGAAGCTGACCCCGAGCAGCATCGTCACGAGCACGCCTGCCGCAAGCAACACGTACTCGGTCGAGACGAGCGCCGGCAGCGCCGCCGCGAGCCCCAGCAGGACGATCCCCGGCGCCCATTCGCGCGGCGGGCCGAGCAGTGCGACCGCCCTGCCACCGGCGCCGTGCGGCGCCGGACCGAGTGCGCTGCCCTGCCGGTGCTCCGGCGCGGAAGGCCCGCTCACCTGGCGACCGCCGCGCGGTCGGGCAGCAGCGTGCGCCCGCCCACGGCGCGGGCCAGCAGCACCGCCGTCATCGCGGCGTACGGGGTGAGCGGGGCGTAGGTCGGCGTCTGCAACGTGACAAAGCTCTGCGCCACGCCGATCCCGATCGCCGCCAGCAGCGCGCCCGTCATGTTGCCCAGGCCGCCGGTTACGACGACGATGAACGCCGGGACCAGCGCCGCCGTTTCCAGTTTGGTCGTCACCGCCCCGTTGGCCGAGTCGACCACTCCGCCGAGCGCCCCGAGCGCGATGCCGAACGCGAACACCGCCGTGTACAGGCGGCCCACGTCGACGCCGAGCACCGCGAGCATCGTCCTGTCATCGACCGCGGCGCGGGTCAGCAGCCCGACCCGAGTGCGGTACAGCAGCCCCCAGATCGCCGCGGCGACGGCGACGCCGAGCGCGATCACGACCGCCGTGTAGATGGGCAACGTGGCACCGGCCAGCCGCCAGCTGCCAGCCAGCCAGGACGGTAGCGACACGCTGCGCAACCCGGGCCCGTAGACCAGCACGACCGCGCCGGCGATCAGATACGAGAGCGCCAGCGTGAGCATGAACTGCTGGTTCTCGTCGCGCGCACGGTAGGTGCGGCGCAGCAGCGCCATCTCGGCCAGCGCACCGAGCGCGGCCATCAGCAGCGGCACGAGCGCCAGCGCCAGCAGCCAGCCGAGCGTCGAGGCGCCGACCCGCGCGATGACGCTCGTCGCCAGGTAGGCGCCGAGCATGTAGACGGCGCCAGCGGCGAAGTTCATCACCCCGAGCACCCCCCAGACGAGGTTCAGCCCGGCGGCGGAGAAGAACAGCACGAAGCCGAGCCCCAGCCCGGCGAACAGCTGGTCCAGGAAGGTGGCGAGGCTCACGGTGAGGACAACCTACCGCCGCCGCCCCCCGCCGCCACGCAAGGCGCGCGACGGCGAGAAGCCGGCGGGATGCTCAGCAGGTGAAGTACTTGTTCGTGTCCACCAGTTCGATCGGCGAGAAGTGCGCGAACGGCAGTTCCTTGGTCGCGGCGGCCACCGGGCCCATCGCGATCGGCACTGCGATCAGGTTGTTGCAGGCGTGGATCTTCTCCCACCCCTGCACCATCTGCACGGTGCCACCCGACAGCGCGCCCCGCACCGCGGTCGGTTCGGTCGAGTGCGCCTTCTCGATCCCCTGCGCGATGATCTCGACCTGGTTAAACCCGTCGCCGGCGCTGCCGCTGTTGGCCACCGCCGTCCCCAGGGGCGTGAGCTTCTTGGCCAGCGGCGTGCTGTACATCGAAGCGGCCGGGTAGTAGCCGTAGCCGGGCTGCCCGACGGGTGGCTTGGCCATGGCGTCGATCGTCACGTAGTCGAGCGGGCCAAACAGCCGGCTGACGTTGAAGAAGCCGAGTGGAAACGCCTGCTTTACGAACGTCACCATGTCTTCGGCGACCAGCGTGTTGTAGACCACGTCGGGTTTCTCGGCGATCAGCTTGCTGATGTAGGAGCTGTAGCTGGGCGATTCGGACGGCGCGTATTCGAGGCTCACTATCTTCTGCGCGGCGCCCTGCATGTTGTGGCGGAAGGCCGCGCTCACTTCGTAGCCATAGCTGTAGTCCTCGGCTAGCACCGCCACGCGCTTCCATTGCGGATGAGCGCGGACGAACGCCGCCGCGTTGGCCCCCTCGACCGCGGCCGTCGGGATCGTCCCGAACACGTAGCTGTTCGAGCCCGTGAAGATCGTCGGGTCGGCGACCCCGACGACATAGGGAACGTGACTGGGGTTCGCCACGAGCCGGGTGACGCTCTTGCCCACCGCGCTGGTGCAGGTGCCGGCGAGGAACTTGACGTGCTCGCCGAGGACCAGGTCGCGCGCCTGGCTGACGCCGACGTTCGGTTCGGCCTTGTCGTCGCGGACGAGCAGCTGCAGCTTGTGCCCCAACACCCCGCCTTCGGCGTTGATCGTCGCGATCGCCTGCTGCGCCCCCTTGACGTAGTCCTGCGAGAACGAGCTGCAGAAGCCGGTCAGCGATGCGAGGTAACCGATCTTGATCGGCTGGCCCGCGGCGACCGTGTTTTGACTGCCTTTCGAGGAGCCGCAGCCCAGGGCCACGGCTGCGACGGCGACGAGCAGGCCGCACGCGAACGTCGCGCGCACCACCGCCGCACGTTTGCCAAACACCATTCTCTTCTCCTCCCGTCGATGCTTCGACGCACTGTGTGTGAACGACGGCGCGAGAATACAGCGCGGTTAACGGCAAGCCAAGCGCGCGCGCGTGGCAGTGGGAGGACGAGATCGGTCGCATCCCGGCAGTTGGATTGTTTTATGAGAGCGTTGGCGCCGCCGCGTAGGCGCAGCACGGTCGGCCCGGTCGGCCCGGCACAGGTGCCCGGTCGGCGCGGCACAGCCGGCCTGGCCGGCGCGGCACAGTCGACCCGACAGCGCGCGCGGCGGGTCGCCGCGGCGCAGCCGCCGATCAGCGCGCCTGCAGAGCCGCCGCGTAGGCCGGCGCGAGCGGGGACGGAGCACCCAGTTCGCGGGCGGCCTGAACCGGCCAGTAAGGGTCTTCGAGCAGCGGCCGACCGACCGACACGAGCGCCGCTCCGTGTTGCTCGAGCACCGCATACGCGTCGGCCGCCATCGCGACGCCGCCGCCGAGCGCCAGCGGGAGATCGCACGCGCTGCGCAGCGACGCGGCAAGCTCCCAGGAGCGCTCGGCGCTCACGCGCGTCCCGCCGAGCAGCGGCGTGCCGCCGGTTAGATCGATCAGGTCCACGCCCGCGTCCGCACACGCCTGCGCGCAGGCGATCGTTTCGGCGTCGGACAGGCCGGCGGGGTCGCCATCGCCCGCCGGCAGCCGCACGAAAAGCGGCGATCCGGACGGCCAGTGCTCGCGCACCGCAGCCACGACCTCCAGCAGCAGCCGGCGCCTGGCGGCGGCGTCGCCGCCGTAGCCGTCTTCGCGCCGGTTGGTCAGCGGCGAGAGGAACTGGTGCAGCAGGTAGCCGTGCGCGGCGTGCACCTCCACCACGTCGGCGCCCGCCAGGCGGGCGCGCTCGGCGGCCGCCGCAAACGCCTTTGCCACCGCCTGCAGGTCGGCCGCGCTCGCTTCACGCGGGGTCGCCCAGTCGGGTCCGTAGGCAAGCGGCGAGGCCGAGAGCAGCCCGACCGCTCCGCGACTGTCTGCGAGCCCCTTGCGCCCGGCGTGGGCGAGCTGCACCCCGACGGCCGCCCCCTGCGCGCGGCAGAAAGAAACAATTCTGCGCAACTGCTCGCTCTGCTCTTTGTCATAGAGCCCGAGCGCGGCGTGGCTGGTGCGACCGAGCGCCGCCACCGCCGTGTCCTCGACCATCACCAGTCCACAGCCGCCGACCGCGCGCGAGCCGTAGTGCACCAGGTGCCAGTCGCTTGCGGCGCCGTCCTCGCCGGCGGCGCGCTGGCTCATCGGCGACATCATGATTCGGTTGCGGATCGCCACGACGCCGATCTGAAGCGGCTCGAACAGGCTCACGCACTCACCGCAGGCCGGGCATGATCTCGCGCGCGAACAGCTCCATCGAGCGCACCACCCGCTCGTGCGGCTGGCCGATGTTGTGCCAGGCCGAGTAGGTGTCGACGCCCAGCCGCCGATACCGCTCGAGCTTTGCCCGCACCTCCTCGACGGTGCCGAAGGCGACGTTCTCGTGCATCTGCTCGAGCTCGGGCTCGTTCTCGGAGATCGCCTGCTCGACCAGGTACTCGCCGCGGCTGACGCGCTCGGCGCCCGTCAGCTGCTGTTCGACGATTCGCTCGTTCATGCGCACGTAGCGCAGCACCTCGTGCGTGTCCTGCGGCTCACCCACGTATGTCATGCGATTGACGCCAAACCTGATCTCCGATCGCAGCCTGCTGCGCTGCTCGATCGCACACGCAAAGGCCCCGTAGACGTCTTCCACGTGCGAGAATGGCTCGCGAAACGGGCTGAACAGGAAGTTGGATTCGAAGCCGAGGTTCACCGCCCACTCCATCGAGCGCGGCGAGAGCGCCGCTATCCAGACGGGCGGATGGGGCCGCTGCAGCGACGGCGGCAGCACGGTCGCGTTTGGGTAGGTGAAGAAGCGGCCGTCGTGCGAGGAGCCCTCCGTCGCCTGCCAGTGGTCGACCATGATCCCCAGGTGCTCGGCAAAGAAGGCCCTGCTGTCCTCTTCGGGCATCTCCATCTGGAACTGACGCATCTGGTAGGCCGAGGCGCCGCGGCCGACCCCCACGTCAAAGCGCCCGCCGCTGAGCTGATCGATCTGGGAGATCGCGCCGGCCAGACGCAGCGGATGGTGAAACGGAAGCACGAAGACCGCCACGCCGATGCGAATGCGCTCGGTGCGCTCCGCGATCGTCGCAGCTAGCTGCAGCGGGTCGGGGGCGGCCAGGAAGCTGACGAGGTTCTGCTCGGCCAGCCAGATGCCGTCGTAGCCGAGGCGCTCGGCCAGCACCGCCTGCTCGAGCATCTCCTCGTAGAGCCGCCCGACGGGTCTGCTCCGGTCCCACCATTGGCCGGGCAGGAACAGATAGAAGTCCATGGCCCGGCGATCCTACCCCCCGAGCGCGACGACGCCCGGCAGATCGCCGGCGCTGTGGACCACCTCGCCACCGACGATCGTGTGCGCCACGCCGACCCGGTCGAGCTCCTCGTCGGCGACCTCGTCGAGGCTGCAATCGAGCACGACAAGGTCGGCGAGCTTGCCGGGCTCGAGCGTCCCGCGCGAGCGCTCCCAGAAACCCGCGTACGCCGCGTTGCGCGTGTACATCGCAAGCGCCTGCTCGCGGGTGATGCGCTCCTCGGGGTCGAGCGTGCGACCCGCAAACGTGCGCCGGTTGACCGCGCACCAGACGTTGTGGAAGGGGTTGAGCAGGCGCGGGTCGCCGCCGGTCGTGTCAGAGCTCGAGGGCAGTGCAAAGCCTTCTTGCAGCATCGTGCGCAGGGGTACGCAGCGGCGGCCGCGCTCGCCGAGTGAGCGTGGCCAGAACTCGCCGTAGTTGTAGATGAAGCCGAGGTTGGGGACCGGTAGGACGCCGAGCCGCCGGCACCACCGCGCGCGCCACGGAGTCCAGGCGGTGTTGCCGCCGTGCTCGATGCGCGCGCGCTGGTCGAGCGCGGCGCGCGTGCCGGCGAGCTCCAGCGCCGCGAGCGCGACGTCCTGAGCCAGGTCGCCGGCCGCGTGCAGCGCGACCTGCGCGCCGGCCGCGTGCGCGGTCTGGATGTGCTCGGTCAGCTGATCGAGTCGATAGGCGAGCGCGCCGCGGCTACCGGGGGCGTCGAGGTACTCCTCGTAGAAGGCTGCGGTGTGCGCCGAGGTGCCGCCGTCCACGAACAGCTTGACGCCGCCGCCCTCGAACCAGTCGGGCGTCAGCGGCGCGTCGGCGATCGCGCCGCTTGCAACCTCGGCGACCGAGCCGGCGAGCGGCACCCAGCCGTAACCGCGCACGCGCAACGGGATGCGTCCCTCGGCGACGGCGGTGCCGAGCAGGCGCATCACCTGGGCGGAGTCCCAGATCTCCTGGATCGAGGTGACGCCGTTGGCCAGGTAGTCGCGCCGGGCGACCGTCTCGATCGAGGAGCGCAGCTCGGCCTCGCTCGGGCGCGGCAGCGGCAGCCGGTCGAACATCTCCGCCAGCACGCCCGTCGGCTCGCCGTCCGGGCCGCGCTCGATCCGACCGCTGGCCGGCTCCTCGCTGTCGCGATCGATCCCGGCCGCGCTCAGCGCGCAGCCGTTGAGGACGAGGTGATGGATGCTCGAGCGGTAGACGATCGGATGGGCCTCTGAGACCGCGCTCAACTCGGCGGGCGTGGGGAAGCGGCGCTCTTCGATCAGCTCGTCCTGGAAGGTCGTGCCCTGCAGCAGGATCCAGGTCCCGGGCGCAACCGAGCGCGCGCGCTCGGCCGCCCGCTCGAGGATCTCGCGCACCGAGCGCAGCGGCGGCGTGCGGCAGTCCACCGCGGCCGCCATCGAGCGCGCGACGTGGCCGAAGTGCCCATGACCGTCGATCAAGCCCGGCAGCACCGTGCGTGCGCCGGCATCGATCACCACCGTGTCGGGGCCGCGCAGGTCTGCGAGCTCGCGCTCGTCTCCCACCGCCAGAATGCGACCCTGAGCGCAGGCGCATGCGCGCACCCGACCGGGCGCCTCTGCGCCGGTGGGAGACGCTGTGAACCCGGGGTCGCTCCCCGCCCGAGCACCCACCGAGCTCGACGTAACCATGGTTTGAACGTCGCCGATCACCAGCAGATCGGCCCATTTGTATCCGCTATCGCTCACAGCATCACGGCTGCGGCGAGCTTGAATATTCAGTTCTGAGCATCGTTGGCATGCCAGCTGCGAACTTCGGTTGGAGACAGTCGGTCACAGCTGCACCAAAGTGTCGAGCTGACCCGAAACATGTGTTGAACAGGCGGAAAAATGACCACACGAGAGCTCGGCGACTCAGTAGTGTTGCGCAATCGCGGCGCTGTCTTGGGTGCTCGCCGCTGGCGATGTCAATACGATCCCAGCAGACAACATTGTGGGGATTTGGCCAGATCTAAATTGAGATCGCCCGAGTTCCCAAGTATGATGACTATTCAATAGAGGTGCACCCAAGCGGAGGCACCGTGGACGAACTGATAGGGGCCACACAGTAGATGCCAAGAGTAAGCAATTCTTCCAAAGGCGGCCAGGAAGGCGAGTGGTCGATACCGAGCCTCCGCGAGCCGCGATATTCCCAGTCACTCGAGCGCGGCCTGGCAATCCTGGGCTGCTTCACACCTGAGCGGCCGGTGCTCGGCATCGCCGACATCGCCGACGACCTCGGTATGAGCCGCTCCACCACCCACCGCTACGTGATCACCCTCGTCGCGCTCGGCTTCCTCGAGCAGGGAGCCTCGCGCAAGTACCGACTCGGGTTGCGTGTGACCGACCTGGGCATGTCTGCGCTCAATTCCACCGGACTGCGCGAGCACTCCCGCCCCTACCTGGAAGAGCTGCGCCAGCGCACCTCATACACGGTTAATCTGGCCGTGCTCGACGGTCCGGAGATCCTGTACGTCGACCGCGCGCGCAGCTTCCGCCGCGGGCAGAACAAGATCGACCTCAACCTCCGTCCGGGCTCGCGCCTGCCCGCCTACTGCACCTCGATGGGCAAGGTGCTGCTCGCCAACCTGCCCGAGACCGAGCAGCGCGAGCTGATCGGCGAGATGACGCTCACGCGCAAGGGCCCGAACTCGATCACCAGCAAGAAGGCGCTGCGGACTGAGCTCGAGCACGTGCTCGAGGAGGGCCTGGCGGTCAACGACGAAGAGCTCGCGCAGGGACTTCACTCGATCTCCGCGCCCGTGCGCAGCGAGTCGCGCGAGGTCGTGGCGGCCGTGAACATCGCGGCGCACAGCTCGATGATCTCGCTGGAGGAGCTGGTCGACGCGCTGGGGCCGCACCTGGTCGCCACCGCAGACAACATCTCGGCGCGGCTGGGCTTCCGCCGCGACGACCAGCAGGGCAGCTGATCTCGACCGGCGTACAGGCGCCATCGTCCCGGCGGCGAGTATCCGCATTGGACGATGGCGCTGGCGCACCGCCGCGACTCCTCGACGATGAGGCGGCGCGCCGGAGACGGCTCGCGTAGTCTTGCGGCCGTGCACGCGCTCCTGAGCAGACAAGCGGCAGCGGCCGCAGGCGCGGCGTTGCTGGCCGCAGGTCTTGCCGCATGTGGCGAAACGGCCTCCACGAGTGGCTTTTCCGGCGAAAAGCACGCAGTCGCCCAGGCGATCGTCAACTTCCAGAGCGACGTCAGGGCGCGCGAACAGAAGAAGCTGTGCCAGAACGACCTGGCCGCGAGCGTCACCGCTCGCTTCGCGCACAGCGGCGGTTGTCAGGCAGCGCTGAAGAGCCAGCTGACTCAGGTCGACGCGCCCGGGCTGACGATCGAATCGGTCCTCGTCTCCGGCCGTACCGCCGTCGCCCGCGTCAAGAGCACCTACTCGGGCAAAAACGCGATCAGCGCGATGCGGCTGGTCAAGGAAGCCGGCCGCTGGAAGATCGCGACCACGCGCTGAGCGGTCGGCTGACCGATCGGCTCGGTCAGCCGCGCGTGATCCCCATCCGCGCGGCCAGGTACTCGGCCAGACCGTCGCGCCAGTCTGGCATCGGCACGACGTCGTCGCGCTCGGACTCCATCACCGACCATTTCGGGCGTCGGGCGGGGCGCACGATCTGCTCGCTGGTGGCCGGCTCGACCCGGCACGCCAGCTCGGCCTGGCGGAAGATCTCCGCGGCCAGCTCGTTCCACGATGCGCACCCGGCGCCCGCCAGGTGCAAGAGACCGCTCAGCTCGCGCTCGAGCAGGCCGACCAGGGCCGGGGCGAGGTGGCCGGTCCAGGTGGGGCAGCCGACCTGGTCTGTCACGACCTGCACCGCCTCGCGCTCACCGGCCACGCGCAACATCGTCGCGACGAAGCTGTGGCCGTGCAGGCCGTACAGCCATGCGGTGCGGGCGACCGTGTGCCGCGGCGAGGCCGCCAAGACCTCGCGCTCGCCGGCGAGCTTGGTCTCGCCGTAGACCGAACACGGTCCCGTCGGATCGGACTCGACGTACGGGCGCGGCGCGCCGGAAGCGCTCAGCGGCGGCTCGCCGTCGAAGACGTAATCGGTCGACACGTGCACGAGCGCAGCCCCTACCGCGGCGGCAGCTCGCGCGAGGTTGCCGGCGCCCTCGGCGTTAACGGCGCGCGCCAGCGCGGGCTCGCTCTCGGCGCCGTCGACGTCGGTCCAGGCGGCGCAGTTGACAGCCGCGTCGGGACGCTCGCGCTGCAGGCAGGCCAGCACGGCGGGCGCGTCGACGACGTCGAGCTGGGAGCGCTCGAACGCCAGCGGCTCGTGGCCGGCGCGCTCGACGGCGCGCAGCACGTCGCGACCGAGCATGCCGCCGGCGCCAGCGACCAGCACCCTCACGGGCGCCCCCTCCCGCCACGAGGGCCGGCCGCGGCCATGGCGGCGGCGCGGCTCTCGCTCACAGGATCGAGATGTCGGAGTTGTCGCCGACGAGAAAGCGGTAAGCACGTGGCTGGCGCTCGCCACGCCTGACCGTCACGTTGCGCCCGAGCAGTGAGGACTCCATCCGGCCGTCCAGGTCGCACACCGAACAGCCGGCCAGCAGTATCGAGTGCTCCACCTCGGCTTTCTCGATCCGGCAGCCCTCGCCGATCGATGTGTACGGCCCGACGTAGCAGTCGCGCAGCACCGCGCCGGCGCCGACGATCGCCGGCCCGCGCACGCTCGTGCGCTCCAGGCGCGCGCCGGGCTCGACCACGACGCGCCCGTCGACCTGGGAATCGATCAGCTCGCCGGCGACTCGGGCGCCGATGTTGTCGAGGATCAGGCGGTTGGCCTCGAGCATGTCCTCCAGGCGCCCGGTGTCCTTCCACCAGCCGCGCACGACGTGCGGCTCGACGCGCATGCCGCCGTCGACCAGGTGTTGGATCGCGTCGGTTATCTCCAGCTCGCCGCGCGCGGACGGGGAGATCGCACGGGCGGCGTCGTGGATCGCGGCGGTGAACATGTACACGCCGACCAGCGCCAGGTCGGTCCGCGGACTCGGTGGCTTCTCGACCAGCTGTCGCACCCGGCCGAGCTCGCCCGCGGCGGCCGGCTCGAGCTCGGCGACGCCGTAGTTCTCAGGGTCGGGGACGGGGGTGAGCAGGATCAGCGCGTCCGGTCCGTGCTCGCGAAACGCGCCGACCAGCTCCGCGATACCGCCCTGCAGCAGATTGTCGCCGAGGTACATGACAAACGGCGAGCCGCCAAGGAACGGCTCGGCCGTCAGCACGGCGTGCGCCAGGCCGAGCGGCTCGTCCTGGACGATGTACTCGATCCGCACGCCGAATCGCTCGCCGTCGCCTGCCGCGGCGCGGATCTCTTCGCCGGTCTCCGGAGCGATGATGATCCCGATCTGCTCGATGCCAGCGTCGGCCATCGCCTCGATCCCGTAGAAGAGCACCGGCTTGTTGGCGACCGGGACGAGCTGCTTGGCGCTCGTGTGGGTAATCGGGCGCAAACGCGTCCCCTTCCCCCCCGAGAGGATCAGTCCCTTCAGCGGCTCCATCGCCGGGTTAGCGTATTGGACGCCGCGCGATTCGGAAGCCCAACGCGCAGCGGCGCGGCATCAGGGGCTCGGCTGAGGGCAGGGCTGGGCGTAGACGCCGCGCACGGGCGCGTCAGTAGACCACGCCGAGCTTGCGGTGGTCCCAGCTGGCCCGCCGGCGCTCGACGAACTCGAGCGCGACGCGCTTGGCGGCCTGCTTGTCGACCATCGCCTTGACCTCGGGCGCCAGCTCGGCGACGGGCGGCTCGCCGCGGTCGGCTGCGTAGCGGCAGAAGATCTCGTTGCCGAGCGCGGCGACCGTGCCCAGCTCGCGGTGGATGCGCACGTCGCACTCGAACATCAGACCGCGCAGCTCCTGGTACTGCTCGCCGGCCTCGACCTGAAGCGTCGCGCGCGCGTCGCGCTCGAGGTTGCGCACCTTTTGCGAGACGGCATAGGTCCACGCCCAGATACGCGGACCGGCCGTCCCCGCCTCTCCCGCCTCCGCCGCCTCCCCGGCCGAGGCCGAGGACCCGGCCTCGGGAGCCACAGCGATCGAGCCGCCCGGCTGGGCGTCGCGCAGCACGTACCACAGCGGCATCAGGTGCGGCCACCCGCGCGGGCCCTGGGTGGCGCAGGTGACGGTGCGCTCCTGCCACAGGAACGAGGCCGCCTCCTCCTCGCTCATCTGGATCTGCGCGCGGCGGCTCACGACACGCCGGCCGGGGCGGCCCCCGCTGCCTGCAGGCGACGGACGGCCACCAGCACTGCCTCGCGCGCGTCCTCGGGCTCGAGCACGGCGGCGTCGCCGGCCTCCTTGAGCACCTCGCGCACGAGCCAGTCCACGCCGGCGAAGCTGCGCTGCACGATCACGGCACCGTCGGCGAGCTCCTCGCTGACGCGGCGCTGCTCGCGCGCCCAGCGCGCTCGCTCGGGCCGAATCCACAGGCGCGCGCTGCGCGAGGACTCGACCTCGCCGGTGCGCAGCCAGCCCTCGACGGCGGCAGCGACGTCGACCTCCTCGCGCGGCTCGAAGCGCTCCTCGCAGACCTCCGCGCGGCGGATGCGGTCAAGGCGGAAGTGGCGCATCTCGTGCTTGGCGGGATCGAAAGAGGCCACGTACCAGCCCTCCTGGCCGTTGGTGAGCGCGTACGGCTCGACCCGGCGCAGCGAGAACTCGTCCTCGTTCTCCTTGTAATAGTCGAGCTCGATCAGCCGCCGCTGCACGATCGCGCGCGAGATGATCGCCGCCACCTCGCGATCGTTGCCGGCGGCATGGGCGACCTGCAGGCCCTGTTCCATCGGGTCCTCGCCGAGCGCAGCGACGATCTTCTCGCGCGCACTGGAAAGCGACCCCTCGGGGACGTGCTCGCCAATCAGGTCGATCGCCGCCACGAGCGCCTTGGCCTCGACCGGCAGCAGGCGTGCCGGGCGATCGAAGTTGTCGCTGTAGGGCTCGGGATCGACCTCTATCTCGCCCTCCTCCTCGAGGATTTCCGCGTACAGCACGTAGGAGCCGCCGCCGAAGTTGACGACGTTGAGCACGCCGACGTCCTCGCGCAGCTCCTCGTCGCTGAGGTTCAGCCGTGTGCACAGCTCCTCGATCTGCAGCCGCTGCTTGCGCCGTCCGGCGTCGATCAGGATGCTCGCGAGGGTCACCAGGCGGGCAAAGCGCTCTGGTCTGATTGCAGCCTCGGGCGGGGCCTCGCGTTCGCCCGACGCCGAAGCCGAGGTCCCTCCCGAGCCGCCGCGCCCGGCGCCGCCGCGTCCTGCACGGGTGGAGGGGCTCTGCTCGTCGGCGTCGTTTTCGGCGGCGAGCGGCTCGGCCAGCTCGACCGGCTCGGCGTGCAGCTCCTGCAGCGCCGCCAACCGCGTGCCCATGTCCTGCACCAGCTCGGCAGGGGCGAGCAGTCGGGCGTTCTCGCCCAGGCCGAGAACCCAGGAGACGATCGTCCGCGGGCTGGAGTAGCCGGTGCGCAGGATGCGGTCCTCCTCGCCGCCGTGATCGCCGGCGCTCACGACCTCGCCGAAGCGGCCGAAGTGGCGCTCGATCTGCCAGGCGATCCGCTCGTGCAGGAGCACTTCGGCGACGCCGATCTGCTCGCCGAGCTGCCAGTCGGCGCGGTCGGCGTAGGCGCGCGGGTCGAAGTCCGCCGGGCGGCGGAAGTCGTGCTCGGCCTTGGTGGCGTATGAGACCTTGCCGCGGATGCGCGAGAGGCGAAAGACGCGGATCGCCTCGCGCTCGTGCGCGTAGCCGAGCAGATAGAACTCGCCGCCCTGGAAGAGCAGGTGGTAGGGGTCCACCCTGCGGGCTCCGACCTCGTCGCGGGCCATCGTGTAGTAGTCGAAGGTGATCGTCTTGTTGCGGAAGATCGCCGTCTCGACCTTGGCCAGCCGCAGCGACAGGTCGTGCCCGCCCGCCGAGGCGGTGATCCCGAGCGCGACCGAGCGCTGCTCGGGAGCGCGCAGCGTGTTCGGGCGCCCCCAGCTGATCTGCTGCAGCGCCAGCCGCAGCGGCTCGGCGTAGGCGAATTCGCCGTCGAGCAACTGCAGCGCGGTCTGCAGCGCGGCGTGCTCGGTGTCACTGAACTTGATCGGCGGCAGGTGGAAGTTCTCCGAGCGCAGCGAGTAGCTCTCCTGCTCGGCGGCGCCGTCGGCGGGGCGATCGACCGTCAGGTGGATGCGCAGCGACTCGAGCTCGGAGCGATCGGCGTAGAAGCGGCGCGCGAAGGCGTCCTCGTTCATGCCGCTGTACCCCTCCACGTCGCGGCGGATCTCAGACGCGGTGACCGGCCGGCGCTCGGCCATCAGGTAGGAGATCAGCGACAGTTGGCGGATCAGCTTCTCGGTGTCCTTGGCCATCGGTCAGCTAAAGATAGAACCCGGCGTGGAGACGTTTCGCCAGAGGCGCGTGCTCGCCGGCGTGCGGCTCGCAAATTGCGGCTTCTTCGCGCCGCCCCCGGCCGGGTCAGGCGGCTTCGCGGGCGGGGGCGCTGTCCAGCGCCGACTCGCGCGCCGCGAACCAAGCCCCGGCGCCGATGCCGCGATCGAAGCTCGACCAGCGAGCGCCCGGGGCGAGCTCCTTCTCGATCCGGTCGAAGCTGCCGAGCCGGCCGCCGAGATTGTCGATCATGTGCACGAGCGTCGCCTCGCGCGTGCTTGGGAGCACGGGGCTGCCGTGCTCCAGCGAGCCGTGGTGGGAGAGGATGATGTGCAGCACCCCCCACTCGAGCTCGCGCGGGAAGCCGTCGATCGTCTCGATCTCGCGGCGGATGCGGTAGTAGCCGAGCGCGATCTCGCCGTGCAGGCGCCCGAGGTCTGAGAGGTCGAAGGCGCGCCCGCCACCGTCGAGATCCGCGTAGGCGTCGAGCTTGCCGACGTCGTGCAGCAGCGCGCCGGTGACGGCGACGTCGCGGTCGATGCCGGGGAAGGTGGCGGAGATCGCGCCGACTGCCTGGGCGACGCCGAGGCAGTGCTCGAGCAGGCCGTGGCGGTAGGCCTGGTGGTAGTGCTTGGCGGCCGGCGCGTCGCGGTAGTCGCGCCAAGTCTCCGATCCTGGACCGAGTAGACGCGCGAGCAGGACCGTCAGGTGGGGGTCGCGCACGGTGGCGATCAGCGCGCGCAGGTCGGCCTCCATCCGCTCGACGTCGCGGATCGGCCCGTCGAGCAGGTCCTCGAGCGCGAAGCTGCCCTCCGCCGCAGGGGCGAGAGAGCGGAGGTTTATCTGTGGGCCGTAACGCGGGTGCACCGTGTAGCGCCCGGTGACCTGGACCGGTGAGCCGGCGCGGGCCAGCTGCTCGACCTCGGTCAGGTCCTCCCACACCATCGCGGCCACTGCACCGGTGCGGTCGCCGAGCTGCAGGCGCAGGTAGTCGCCCCCGTCGCGCCTTGCGCGGCGCTCGATCTCCCGCACCAGCAGGACCTGATCGACCTCCGCGCCGTCCGTGAGCTCGCACAGCTTCATCTTCTTGAAGGTAATCCGACCGCCGGACGGCTCCGGGACAAGCCGCAAACCGAGTACTCCCATCGGGCCAACGCGCCGCTCACTATTTGGCCTTTCAAGCTATAGACGTTTCCAGCTGCCTGCCCTAGTCTCCGGGTTGTGTAGGAAACAGTTTCAGGACTTGTGTAGCAATGAGTCTCAGGTCCTGTGTAGCAAGTCGTTTCCCACGAGGGGGAGTCTCGAAAAAGGAGATACGAGACATGAGAGACGAGATCCACGCAGAGCAGCGACACACCGGCAGGGCAACCACACGCCGTGCCAGCCACGAGCACAACCTGCGGGTCGTCAGCTGGAACGTCAACGGAATCCGCGCGCGGATGCCCCGGATCGCGGAGCTGCTGCGCCGCGAGCGGCCGGACATTCTCTGCCTGCAGGAGACCCGCTGCCCGTTTCGCCACTTCCCCCACCAGCGCCTGCAACGGCTCGGCTACCGGGCCGAGCACTCGCCGGGCCGGCCGAACGGCGGCGTGGCTATCCTGGTGCGCTCCGACCACCGCGTCAGCCGCCGCACGCTGGCGCTCGCCGGCAGGCACGAAATGGCTGCCGGGCGTTGGCTTGAGACGACCTGCGCAGGGCTGACGCTCGGCACCGTGTACGTGCCGGCCCACAACGAGCGGCGCGAGCACTTCGAAGCCGGCAAGCTCGCGTTCCTGGAGGCTGTCGCCAGCCAGGCCTGCCGCGACCACTACCATCCCCTGCTGATCACCGGCGACTTCAACGTCGCGCCGTCGGACCGCGACGTGTACGAGCCGACCTGGCTCGAGGGCTCCTCTCACACCGCCACCGCCGAGCGCGTGCAACTGCGCCAGATCCTGAGCGAGGGGGGGCTGCTCGACGTCTACCGCCACCTGCACCCCGAGGACCGTGGCTACACCTGCTGGGATCAGCGCGACGGGCACTACGCTCGCGACTACGGCCTGCGCATCGACCTGGCGCTCGCCTCCAGCCGGCTGGCCGAGCACATCGTGCGCTGCGAGGTCAAGCACGCCTACCGGCAGGGCAAACGACCCTCCAACCACGCCCCGCTGGAAATCGAGCTGGAGGGCATCGGCGAGTGCGAGGACTGCGAGGAGGCCCCGCTTGCCGCCTAGACCCAGGACTTCGACGGGCGCCCAGCTGCTGAGCGCCCGCGAACGAGCCCTCGCCGCCGCGCGCAGTCTGCGCGAGCGGCGATGGGAGAGCCGGCACGGACGCCACCGACACCTCCTCTCCCTCGAGAGCCCCCGCCGCCCCCACCCCTCCGGTGCGGCGGGGGCAAGCTCGAGCGGCTGAGAGCACGGCCGGCAGAGCGGGCCGGCCGGGGCGACCGCCGTCGCCTACGGCGACAGGCGGTTGGGGCCGCGGTACAGGAACGTAACCTCGCGCACGTTGTCCTGGCCGAGCATCTGCATCAACAGCCGCGTCAGACCGAAGCCGAAGCCGCCGTGCGGGGGAGCGCCGTAGCGGAAGAAGTCCAGGTAGTACCCGATCGACGCCGTCTCGACGTCCTTTTCGCGCGCCTGGGCCAGCAGTCGGTCGTAGCGGTGCTCGCGCTGGGCGCCGGTCGTGAGCTCGATCCCGCGCCAGAGCAGGTCAAAGCTTCTGGTCAGGTCCGGGCGCTCGTCGTAGCGCATGTGGTAGAAGGGGCGCACAGTCGTCGGGTAGTCGGTGACGAACACGAAGTCGCTGCCGTGCTCGCGTGCGACGATCGCCGACAGCGCCCGCTCGCTCGGCGGGTCCAGGTCGTCCCCGGGGCCCGGCGGCTCGTGGTCGTTTGCCCGCAGCAGATCCTTTGCCGCCTCGAGTGTCATCCGCGGGAACGGGACGCTCGGTGCGCTCAGCTGCACGCCGAATGCCTCTGAGATCCGCTCGCCGTGGCTGGCGGCGACGCTTGCGAGCACGTGCGCCAGCCAGGACTCCTCGAAGGCCATCACGTCCTCGTGCGAGTCGATCCAGGAGATCTCCACGTCGACGCTCGTGAACTCGGTGTCGTGGCGCGAGGTGAAGGAGGGGTTGGCGCGGAACACCGGCCCGATCTCGAACACGCGACCGAAGCCCGCGGCCATCGCCATCTGCTTGTAGAACTGGGGGGACTGGGCGAGGTAGGCCGACTCTTCGAAGTAGTCGACACGGAACAGCTCGGCGCCGGACTCGCTGGCCGAGCCCATCAGCTTGGGGGTGTGGATCTCGATGAAGCCCTGCTCGCGCCAGTACTCGCGCATCGCGGCCTCCACAGCGCTCTGCACCTCGAAGATCAGCCGCCGGTCGGGTCGGCGCAGGTCGACGTAGCGCCAGTCGATCCGCTTGTCCAGGGCCGACTCGGCCGTCACCGGCAGTTCGGGCTCGGCGGGCGACTCGACCGTGAGCGAGTCCAACTGGACCTCCAGGCCACCGAGCTTGACGCGCTCGTCGGCCACGACCTTGCCCGCGACCGTCACGGCCGACTCCGGGGTCAGCGCAGAGACCGCTTCGCTCAGCTCGCTGGGGGGGTCGTCCTTGCCGAGCGTCAGCTGCGCGAGGCCCGTCTCGTCGCGCAGGATCAGGAACTGGACGCGCTTCTGGTCGCGGATCGCCTGCGCCCAGCCGCGCAGCTCGACGGTCTGGTCGAGCTTGTCCTTTAGATCGGCGATCAGGGTGCGCGGCACGGCGGGCAATGCTACAGAGCGACCGCGCGCTGCCGCCGCCACTCGGGCGACTAGGAGGCGGGGGCCTGCAAACGGCGGGAGGCAGGGTCGCCGACGCTGGGTCGATCGATACCCTTCGCGATCGCGGGCGAAGCGTCCGCGATCCGATCGAAAGCAGACGCGATGAGCGAGCCGGCAGACCAGCCCCCGTACCACCTGTTCCTCGACGGCGAGGAGATCCCGCTGCTGGCGCGCGCGGTACGGCTGCTGATCGGCGACGAGGCGCACGAGCCGGCGATCCGCGGCCTGGCCCGCGCGGTGCTGGCCCAGCTCGAGCAGGGCGCAAGCGCGGAGGGGAAGCTGACGGTGACGCTCTCACCGGAGCAGATGAAGATCACCCACACCGCCGCGCACCTGCTGCTCGACGACCTGCAGCGCGAGCAGGCCGCCGAACGCGAGCTGCTGCGACGCGTGCTCGACAAGCTCCCCGACGAGCACACGATGCGGGCGATCCAGCTGCCTTGATCCGTTCGGGTCGGGGGTGCGCATGCGCACC
>DATASE010000041.1:0-91285 GCA_036269375.1 Solirubrobacteraceae bacterium | reverse complement strand
CGGCGATCCTTGGCGTCGCGGGCTACTACGTCGGCTGGCTGATCGGCGCGCACTTCAGCGAAGGCAGCTTCGATTTCGTCAAGGCCATCGACGAGAAGGACCTCGCGCTGCTGCTCGGCTACGCCGGCGGCGTCGTCGGCTTCCTGATCGGCCTGGGCTTTGCCAACTACCCCGTCTCGCGTCTGCTCGGGCGCCCCCCCTCGTTGCGCGAGAAGGAGCACGAGGGGGTCGAGCGCTACTTCGGCTTGTGCACCGACCACAAGGTCGTCGGCATCCAGTACCTGGTCGGGATCGGCGTCTTCTTCTTCATCGCCGGTCTGAACGCAATGCTGATCCGCACCGAGCTGCTCCGCCCCGTGCCCACCTTCGTGGGGCCCAACCAGTACCTGTCGCTGGTGGGGATGCACGGCACGATGATGATGGGGATGATGACCTCGGGCATCCTCGGACCGTTTGCCAACTACTTCGTGCCGATCATGATCGGGGCGCGCAGGATGGCCTTCCCGCGGATCGAGGCGCTGACCTTCTGGCTGCTGATGGCCGCCGGCTTCATCCTCACCTCCACGATCTTCTTCGGCGGCTTTCCGACCGGCTGGACCGGGTATGAGCCGCTCAACGAACAGGCGGTGATGGGGATGGACTCCTACATCGTCTTCTTCGCGCTGGTCGGCCTGTCGATGACCCTGCTCGGGCTGAACATGATCGCCACGATCGTTGCCTTCCGCGCGCCCGGGCTGACCTGGTCGCGGCTGCCGATCTTCGTCTGGTCGGTGTTTGCCACCTCGATCCTGATGGTGCTGGCGGCGCCGATGCTGATCGCCACGCTGCTGATGGCCGCGATGGACCGCACGATCAACACGGGCTTCTTCATCGCCTCCTCGGGCGGCTCCCCCTACCTGTTCGAGAACCTGTTCTGGTTCTTCGGCCACCCCGAGGTTTACATCCTGGCGCTGCCGGGCTTCGGGATCGTGCTCGA
The DNA here is from genome assembly GCA_036269375.1 of Solirubrobacteraceae bacterium. GTDB lineage: Bacteria > Actinomycetota > Thermoleophilia > Solirubrobacterales > Solirubrobacteraceae > Palsa-744. The sequence goes on along the minus strand of DATASE010000041.1, from coordinate 90,309 downwards.
GCTGCTGCCCGTGTTCACGCGCAAGCCGCTGTGGGGCTACCGCCTCGCCGTGGCCGGGATGCTCGGGGTGACGCTGATGAGCTTCTTCGTCTGGCAGCACCACCTGTTCGTCTCGGGCATCAACGCGGCGTTGCGCCCGTTCTACATGCTCTCGACCGAGATCATCTCGATCCCGACCGGCTTCATCTTCCTGTGCGTGATGGGGACGCTGTGGAGAGCGCGGGCGCGCTTCACGGTGCCGATGCTGTTCTGCATGGGGTGGACGTTTAACTTCCTGATCGGCGGGCTCTCGGGGGTGTTCCTCTCGGACACGCCGTCTGACACCGACACGCACGGAAGCTTCTTCGTGATGGCCCATTTTCACTACACGATCATGGGCGGCCTGATCTTCACCTTCTTTGCCGCGATCTACTACTGGGTGCCGAAGATGTTCGGCGTGATCTTCAACGAGCGCCTGGCCAAGGTCCACTTCTGGTCGCTGTTCATCGCCTTCAACTCCACTTTCATGCCGCTGTTCGTGCTGGGGATGAAGGGGATGCCGCGGCGCGTCTCCACCTACGCGCCGAACCTGCACGGGCTGAACGTCTGGGTGTCGATCTCGGCCTTCGTGATCGGGCTGTCGATGCTCGTGTTCATCGCAAACGTCCTCTACTCGCTGGTGATCGCGCGGATCCCCGCCGAGCGCAACCCGTGGGGCGCGCGCTCGATCGAGTGGGAGGTGCCCACGCCCGTACCGGTGAACAACTTCCAGACGCTGCCGACGTTCGACTCCGACCCCTACCAGTACGGGACGCCGGCCCCCGCCCGCAGCGGCGCCGGCGCGCTCGGCACGGCGCCGGCGGGAGGCTGACGTGGAGGCATCGAGCACCGGAGTGCCGCTGAACCCGGGCGTCCCCGGCGTCGCACCGGAGGTCGCGATTCCGCCCGAGTCGCCGGAGATCGGCGCCCGCTCGCTGTATCTCGCGGCGCGGCTGCTGGCGGGGGCCACCATCTTCTTCTTCCTCGCCTACCTGTTCGCGTACTTCTACCTGCGCTCGCTGAACGAGAGTCACATGTTCAAGCCGGCACACGTCAAACCCGAGCAGGGCTTCGGTGCGGCGATCCTCGCCTGTGTGGTGTTGAGCGCGCTGGCAGCGATCCTCGCCGGCCGCCAGATGAAGGCGATCAGCCGCGAGGGGTCGCACGCGGCGGCCGGCGGCTGGATGGCGGCGGCCGCGCTGGCGGTGGTGCTCGGGCTGGCGGCGGTGGCGCTGCAGTGTGTTGCCTACACCTCCCAGGGCTTTGGCCCCACCGACGGCGGCTACGCGTCGGTGTACTGCGCCTGGACGGGGCTGTTCGCGATCGCAACGCTCGCCACCATGTACTGGTTGGAGACCCAGGTGGCGACTGAGCTGCGCGCCCGCCGCGCGCCCGCAGCGCAGCGCGCGGGCGACATCGCGCAGGCCGACCGCCTGATCGCCCCGGGACTTGACGCCGCCGTCTTCTACTGGTCGTTCCTGGCCGCGATCGGTGTGATCACGTGGATCACGCTGTACCTGGTCTAGCTCGTGGCGACGCTGGCGCTGGTCGCTTCCGGCGTGGTCGTCGGCCCGGCTCCCGCGGGGGTCGAGTCGGCGATCGGCTGGGGCAGCTGGTCGCTCGATCCACCCGCGATCCTGGCGCTTCTGATCGCAGCGCTGTACTGGTGGAGCGATCGGCGCACGATGGGGCCTGCGCGCACGCGCCGCGAGCGGCGCCGGCGCCACCTCTGCTTCTACACCGGGACTGCGGTCCTGCTCGTTGCACTGGCATCGCCGCTGGACGCCCTCAGCGAGCGGCTGTTCTGGGCGCACATGACCCAGCACGTGTTGCTGCTGGTCGTGGCGCCTCCGTTGATCGTGCTCGCGCGCCCGTGGGTGCGCCTGTGGCGCGTGCTACCCCTCCCGGCGCGCCAGACCCTGGGACGCTCGCTCGCGCGCGGGCACCTGAGCGGGCTGCGGCGCCTCGGGGGCTTCCTCGGGGCGCCGCTGCCCACGTTCGTGCTGTTCTCGGCGACGATGCTCCTTTGGCACGTGCCGGCGCTGTTCGACGCGACTCTTCGCTCGCAGGCGCTGCACGCATTCGAGCACACCCTCTTCTTTGTCACCGCGCTGATGTTCTTCAAGCAGGCGATCGACTCGCCGCCGCTGCACGCGCCGCTCGCCGACGTGTGGCGGATGACCTACATACTCGGCGCGATGGTAGTCATGTGGGTGCTTGCGATCGTGCTCGCGCTGGCCCCGCGCCCCTTGTACGCGCCCTACGCGCACGAGGCCGTCCGCCCGGGCGGGATCTCGGCGCTGGCCGACCAGCAGATCGCCGCCGGCGTGATGTGGGTCCCCGGCTCGATCACGTTGACGATCGCATTGTTCTTCTACGTCCACCGCTGGCTTGCGGCCGGCGAGTCCACTGCTCGTGCTGCCACGCCGCGGCTGGCTGGCGAGCACCAATGAGAAGGAGCAGACGCCGATGACACCGACAGCGACCGCGATCCTCGCATCGTTCTCCGCCGGGGCGGTGCTGACCCTCGTGCTGCCGCTGGCCGTGCTGCTCGCGGTGGTGGCGTGGTACACGTGGATCTGGCGCCGCGGCGCCGGCGAGCGCTAGCAGCGGCGGCGCACGGCCCGTCAGACGGTTGCCTCGCGCAGCTTCGCGTCCACGAAATCGCTGGCCGCCGCCGGGCCCATGAACGGCGCGAGGATCAGATAGGTGGTGGGGCCCGCGAGCCTTGCGATCAGCTCGCAGCGGTCTTCGCGCGCCATCAGGTAGGCGATCTCGAACACCGCGCCCCCAATCGCCTCCATCGCGCCGCGGCCGGGGGGTTCCTCGGCGTAGCGGTTTCCTTCCTGCAGGAAGATCGTGAAGGCGGCGCGGGCGTTGTCGATCCGCTGGATCGCAGCGGGGCCGACCGCGTGCGAGTGGATGTAGCCGAACTTGGTGACGACCGGGTGGGTGGCCTCGAACTGAGTACTTGCCCAGATCGCCTGCCAGACCCGCTCAGGCCACTCGCTTGCGCTGAAGAAGGCGGCGGCGGAGACGGCCATCAGGTGCTGCATGCCGAGCTCGTGCACGGCGACATACGCCTGCTGGCGGTCGCGGAAGTGGCGGTAGAACACGCGGCGGTCGACTTTGGCGGCAGCGGTGACGTCGGCGATCGTGGTGGCGTTGTAGCCCTTGGCGACGACCGTCTCGGCGGTCGCGTACATGATCCGCTCGCGCTGCTTGCGCGCGAGCTCGGCGCGGCTGAGGCGGGGGCGCCCACGCGCGGGAGGGTCGGGCTGCGCCAGCCACTCCGGCGCGACGTGGGGGGAGGCCGCCAGCGGTGGCGCAGGGTCGAGGGTGCGCCAGCGGTGCTCATCGGTCGGGCGCAGATAGCACTCGACCCAGCCGACCGCTTCCTCGGCGATCTCGCTCAGGTCGCGCTCTCCCCGGCGCAACGCCGGCGCGAGCAGCCAGCGGCCCGCACTGAGCGCCATCTGCGTGGGCAGGTCGGGCGTCAGCGAGCCCGCAGGCGCCTGCGCCAGTGCCTGGTCGATCGTCGCGGCCATCCGTGCGATCAGCCGGTCGTGCTGGTCGAGTGCGCGCGGGCCGCCGGCGAGGCCCTCGTTGACCAGCAGCGCGCCGCGGTCGGGGAGGGCCTCGGAGAGCCCCACGATCCGCACGATCGCCGCCTGCATCGCGCGCTCCGGGGGCGCGCCGGCGATCGCGCTCTCCAGTTCGGCGAGCAGCAGCTCGCCGACCTCGGCGTGGGCGGCAAGGAAGCAGTCGTCCTTGTCGCTGAAGTAGTCGTAGAAGGTCGGGCGCGAGACGCCGGCGTGAGCGATCGTCTGCGAGATGTTGGCGCCGCCGTAGCCGTGGCGGTGGATGGCGGCGATCATGCCGGCGATCAGACGCTCGCGCTGCGTGCGCTTGCGCTCGTCTGGGCGCTTGCCGTTTACGATCCCGGCGCTCGCTGCGGCGCCGCTGCGACCGGCGCCGTCTCTGGTGTGAGAGCCGCGAGTTCTCGGCGCCGGCCGAGTCTCGGCGCCCGTCTCCCGTGGCGTGTCCCCTGCACTGCCCGGAGCCTGCATCCCCCACCTCCTGTCGGTGTTATTCCGACATTGATGTTTATTGGATGTTGGAAGTCTATCGTGAGCTGGTCACATTATGACCGCGTCAGCGGACGCGGGGAATTACGATAAGTGAAAAACCGCTGTGGAGCGTTGTCCGCACGGGTTGACAGCTTGGCCGGTACTGAGGGTGGTGCGAATTGACAAGACAGAGCCTCTGCGTCTAGGATCTCACTTACGGTTATCGATTCTCAATCGGCTGGATGGTGGACAGGGACGTGAGCGATCTGGTCAACCCGCACGAGCGATTGCGCGTCGAGCTAGTCGAGCGAGTTCGAGCGCGGCGGTCCGAGGTCGAGCAGGCCGTGTTCGCACGGGTGCGCGACAGTGCGGTCGGCCTGCAGGGCCCCGACGATCCGGAGTACCTGGCAGGGCTTCGCGGCGCGATCGCCGCGGGGATCGAGCTTGCCCTGCAGAGCATCGAGACGGGCGAGCTCGAGGTGACGGCGATTCCCCAGCAGGCAGTCGCTCAGGCGCAGCGGGCGGCCCGGACGGGGGTCAGTCTCGACGCGGTCGTGCGTCGCTACGTCCTCGGCAGCACGGTGCTCGGCGACTTCCTGCTGCAGGAAAGCGAGCACCCGGACTTCATGGGCGGTGGCGGCGTGCTACGCCAGGCCCTGCGCGCGCAGGCCGCCGTGCTCGAGCGACTGATCGCGGCGGTCAACGCCGCCTATGCGCTCGAGCTCGAGCGCACCGGTCGCTCGCCCGAACGGCGGCGCACCGAGTGCGTGCTGAGGATGCTGGCCGGCGGGGGTGGCGACGCGGCCGAGCTCGGCTACGAGCTCGCTACCCGGCACGTCGGTGTGATCGCGACCGGGCCGGGAGCCTCCGAGGCCCTCGCGGAGGCTGCGAGATCGACCGGCAGCGCGCTGCTGTGCGTGCGGCGGGGGGAGCAGACCGTGTGGGGGTGGCTCGGCAAGCGGGAGCTGAGCGCTCGCGACGTCGAGCGCGCGCTCGACTCCGGCGCCGCCTGCCAGCTTTCGTTTGCGCTCGGCGAGCCGAGCGCGGGCCTCGAGGGTTGGCGACTGACCCATCAGCAGGCGCAGGCCGCGCTGCGGGTGGCGCTGCAGGACCCTCGCACGGTGACGCGCTACGCGGACGTCGCACTACTGGCCTCGGTGTTGCGCGACGAGGGGCTGTCGCGTTCGCTGATCGAGATCTACCTCGCGCCGCTGGGCGAGCGCACCAACGGCGGCGCCGTGCTGCGCGAGACGCTGCGCGCCTACTTCGCCGCAGAGCGCAACGCCTCCTCGGCGGCCAGCGCGCTCGGGGTCACCCGACACACCGTCGAAAACAGGCTGCGGACGATCGAGGAGCGCCTCGGGCAGTCGTTGCGCACCCGCCAGGCTGAGCTCGAGGTGGCGCTGCGGCTGGAGGAGATGGGGGAGCCCGGCGAGCCCGCGCCGACGGGCGCGGTCACGGCAAGCCGCTGAGCCCCAACGGCGATCTGAGGCGGCGCTGCGCTTGGCCCTGGGGTCGAGCGGGCTTACGGCGAGCAGGCTCGTCAGAGGGCCGCGTTGCGCAGGCAAAGTCCGAATACGGATGCAAGTGGCCAGATTGCCCAACGGATGGGGGCTCGACAGGCCACATTGGGCATTGCAACGCCGCTGCGGATGCCTATATGACTGTCCCCAGGCGCTAGAACCGCGCCGGGGCGTGCTCCACGGGCTCCTCGAACAGACCGGGCTTGACCACTTCCAGGCGCCGCCCGAAGAACTCTTTGAAAAACGGCCGCGACACAACCATCAAGACGACCCCAACCAGCATGCCCCCGATACCCATCCACAACGGCAGCGTGACCCCGAGAATCGGTTTCGATGAGACGTTTTCGGCGTGCCCGTAATATACGGCCGCATACCCGGCCACCCCGAAAAGCATCAGGGCTCCGATCAATGGGGCTACGCCTAGTAGCACGAAGTCGCGGAGACTGCGCGTCAGCTCGCGGCGGTAGAATACGATGCAGGCGATTCCGGTGAAGCCGTAGTAGAAGCAGATCGGAAAGCCGATCGCGACGATCGAGTCTTCCAGGGCGCTTTCGGAGAGGTTGAGGATCACGAGCGTCCAGGCGATCGACGCGGCGCCCATCAGCAGCGTCGAGAAGCTTGGCGTCAGATAGCGCGGGTGGATTTTGCCGAACGCCTTGGGGATCGACTTCCAATAGGCCATCGACAGCGTGGTGCGCGCGGTCGGCAGGATCGTCGTCTGCGTCGAGGCCGAGGCGCTCATCAGCACTGCGACGATCAGCAACTTGTCCCAGGGGAAGCCGAACACTTTCGAGCCGAGCACGCTCAGCACGTCGGACTGATTGGCTTCGTTGGTGAGCAGGGCCGTGCCGCCGACCGATTGGCCGGCTGCGCTGACGACCACGTAGATCAGCACGAGCAGGACGGTCGACATCACCGCCGCTCGGCCCGGCCCCTCGTTGGCGTCTTCTGACTCCTCGTTGACCGACACGCCCGAATCCCAGCCCCAGTAGATGAAGACGCCGAGCAGCACGCCGTCGATCATCGCTTTGAAGTTCATCGCAAACGGGTTGAACCACGAGAAGGCCGGCTCGATCGATCCCGACGGGTGGTTGGCGTACACCTTCACCAGCGCCACCACGGCGAATGCGCCCAGGATCGCGATCTCGGCGCTGAGCAGGAACTGCTGTATGCGCGCCGACAGCTCGATGCCGCGGTAGCAGATCCAGGTCATCAGCGCGATCCACACGACCGCGGCGACGATGATCGCCGGGAGCGATTCGCTCAGTTCGCTGAGCCCGAACAGCTTGAATGTGTAAATGCCGGCGATCTGCGCCAGCGAGGCCATCACCAGCACGTCGGCGAGGAAGATCCCCCAGCCGTTGACCCAGCCCATCCCCGGTCCGAGCGCGCGCGTGGTCCAGGCGAAGGTGGTGCCGGCGTCGGGGTCGGCGCGGTTCAGGCCGCGGTAGGCGCCGGCGATCAAAAGCATCGGCACGAACGACACGAGTAGGACGGCCGGTGCTTGCAGCCCCACCCCGGAGACCGCGACGATGAATCCGAGCGTTGCCGCAAGCGAGTAAGCCGGCGCGGTCGAGGCGACGCCGATCACCAGGTTTGACAGGTAGCCGATCGCGTCTTTCTTCAGGCCCTTGTCGATGACGGTGGCGGGGTGCGCGGCGCCTGGGCCCGCGGCCGCTGGCAGTTCCCCCGCTGAGTCGATGCTTGCCATTGTCCCGACCTCCTGTCTGAGCCCCCTGGCGCCTATCGTCCGCGGGAGTTCGCGCCCGCGACCGCGACGCAAAAGTGGTGATCGTTACGAACTACTGCTAGTGAGGCTAGGTGTGGATCGGCGCACGCGCAAGGGGCGCAAGCGCCAAGATGTCGCACAAGCGTTGTCCAGTTCGTATAAGTCTCCGACGGCTTGTTGAACGCGGGGTTCATTGTCAGAGCCAATCCGACGCGCTACCGTTGTCCGTGATGTCTATGCCTGTCGATGTCCACGCACAGGACCGAGCATTGGTCACGGATGACCTGCAGGCATTGGCCAAGCGCCATCTGTGGATGCACTTCACGCGGATGGGCGCCTACGACCACGCGGACGTGCCGATCATCGAGCGCGGCGAGGGGTGCTACGTCTACGACAGGCACGGCAAGCGCTACCTCGACGGGCTGTCGGCGCTGTACTGCGTCAACGCCGGGCACGGACGCGCGGAGCTGGGGCAGGCAGCCGCCGAGCAGGCCGCAGAGCTCGGCTTCTACACCAATTGGAGCTACGCCCACCCCCGCTCGATCGAGCTGGCCGCCAGACTCGCGGAGCTGGCGCCCGGGGACCTGAACCGCGTCTTCTTCGTCTCCGGCGGCTCGGAGGCGGTCGAGTCGGCGTGGAAGCTGGCCAAGAGCTATCACGCCGCCCGCGGCGAGCCGCGCAAGCACAAGATCGTCTCCCGTCAGCTCGCCTACCACGGCACCTCGATGGGGGCGCTGACAGCGACCGGGCTGCCCCCCCTGAGGGAACCGTTTGAGCCGTTGACCCCCGGCGGCCATCACGTGCCGAACACCAATTCCTACCGTTGGTCAGAAGACCGCGACCCGCTGTGGGCGGCCGACGCGATCGAGGAGGCGATCGCCTTCGAGGGGGCACACACCGTCGCCGCGGTGATCCTCGAGCCGGTGCAGAACGGCGGCGGCTGCTTCGTGCCTCAGGAGGGGTACTTCCAGCGCGTGCGCGAGATCTGCGACCGCCACAAAGTCCTGCTCATCTCCGATGAGGTGATCTGCGGCTTCGGCCGGATCGGGCACTGGTTCGGCTGCCAGCGCTACGGCGTCCAGCCGGACCTGGTCACCGTGGCCAAGGGCATGACCTCGGCATATGCCCCGATGGGGGCCGTGATCGCCTCCGACAACGTCGCCGAGCCGTTCCTGCACGGGCACGCGATCTTCAACCACGGCTTCACCTTCGGCGGGCACCCGATGGCCTGCGCGGTGGCGCTCGCGAACATCGAGCTGATGGAGCGCGAGCGGCTGAACGATCACGTGCTCGCCAAGGAGGGGGAGTTCAAAGCGATGCTCGATTCGCTGCGGGACCTGCCGATGGTCGGCGACGTGCGCGGCGCCGGGTTCTTTCACGCGATCGAGCTGGTCAAGGACCGCGACACCAAGGAGACCTTCGACGCCGCCGAGTCCGAGGAGCTGCTGCGCGGCTTTCTCTCCGGCGCGCTGTTCGAGCGCGGCCTGATCTGCCGCACCGACGACCGCGGCGACCCGGTGGTCCAGCTCTCGCCGCCGCTGATCGCCGACACGCCGCAGTTCGAGGAGATCGAAAGCATTCTGCGACCGGTGTTGACCGAGGCGTGGGAGCGGATCGTCCAGCGCTAGGGCGATCCACAGGACAAGGACGAGCGCGATGCAGTGGGCCCGCAACCACCACCGTCACCGGATCTCAGATTCGGTGACGGTGAAGGGGTCACCGTGTTGAGCGTGCGCACGTTGCTGGTCCCGGCGCTGAGCGGCCGCAACTTGTTGGGGTCCCAGTGCTGAGCGTCCGCGACCTGCTCGACGAGCTGGGGCTGACGCTCGCAACCGGCGAGGAGAACGCCGACCGGACCGTGCGCTGGGTGCACTCCACCGAGCTGCTCGACCCGACGCCCTGGCTGCGCGGTGGCGAGTTGTTGCTCACCACCGGGCTGCAGCTCGCGAGCGCGGCGACCCAGCGCGAGCTCGTGACACGGCTGGCCGACGCGGAGATCGCCGGGCTCGGCTTCGGCACCGGCTTCGTGCACAAGAAGATTCCCGCCGCGCTGCTGGCCGCGGCGCGCAAGCGCGGCTTCCCGCTGTTCGAGGTGCCCTACGAGCTGCCGTTCATCGCCGTCACCGAGCGGGTGTTCGCGCAGCTGCTCAACGAGCGCTACGAACTGCTGCAGCGCAACATGGCCGGCGACGTGCTGGCCGAGGCGCTGACCGGGCGGCTGTACCCCGACGAGCTGCAGGCGCGGCTGCGGCCGTTTGGGATCGGCGAGCAGGCCGCGGTGCTCGCGTTTGCGTTGCGCGAGCCGGGATCGGCTGCCTCGGTGCTCGAGCAGATCCTCGAGCGGATGCAGCTGCACGCGCTGGTCGCGACCCGCAACGGGCTGCTGTGCGCGGTGATCGACGGCGAGGGGGTGCAGGCCTCCGCTGCCGACGCCCTGCGCGCACGCGCGAACACGCGCGGGGTGCGCCGCGGCGAGCAGCCCAGCGACCCGGCCGTGGATCCGAGCATCGACCCCGTCGTCGAGCTGGCGCGGCGTGTCCGCGAGCAGCTGCGCAGCCGCTTCGGTGAGGTCCGCGCGGCCGCCTCGCGCCCGGCGCCGACGCACATGCTGCGCCACTCCTTCCACGAGGCCCGCTGCGCGCTCGAAGCCGTCCGGCTGGCCAACGGCAGCGCCCCCGACGTCGCCTCCTACCGCGACCTCGGCGCGTTCCAGCTGCTGCTCTCGCTGCAGGACGACGACGCGCTGGCCTCCTACACCCGCTCGGTTCTCGGGCCGGTCGAGGAGGACGAGGGGGAGTACGGCGACGAGCTGCTGCGCTCGCTGGACGTGTTCATCGAGAACAACGGGCACTGGGAGCGCGCCGCGCAGACGCTCTACTGCCACCGCCACACCCTGCGCTACCGGATCAAGCGCGTCGAGCAGCTGACCGGCCGCGACTTCTCCCAGGCGCGCGACCGGATCGAGTTCTGGCTCGCCCTGCGGGCACGGGAGCTGGCGCGGTGATCGTCGGGATCCCCAGCGAGATAAAGCGCGACGAGTACCGCGTGGCGATCACCCCCGCCGGGGTGCGCGAGCTGCACTCGCACGGCCATGAGGTGCTGGTGCAGGCCGGCGCGGGCGAGGGCAGCGCGATCTCAGACGAGCAGTTCGCCGCCCAGGGCGCGCGGATCGCCGCCGACGCCGCCGACGTGTTCGGCGAGGCCGAGCTGGTGTTGAAGGTTAAGGAGCCCCAGAGCGCGGAGGTCGGGCTGTTGCGCGACGGGCAGACGCTGTTCACCTATCTTCACCTTGCTGCCGAGCCGCAGCTCGCGCGCGGGCTGTGCGAGTCGGGCGCGACCTGCATCGCCTACGAGACGGTCGAAGACGCGGCGGGACGGCTGCCGCTGCTCGCGCCGATGAGCGAGGTGGCCGGCAAGATCGCAACCCAGGCCGGCGCCTTCATGCTCGAGAAGCCCCTGGGGGGGCGCGGCATCCTGCTAGGCGGCGTGCCCGGCGTCGCCGCCGCGACGGTGCTCGTGATCGGCGGTGGCGTCGTCGGCATGAATGCCGCCTTCATCGCGATCGGGATGCAGGCCGACGTGTTCGTGTTCGATCGTTCGATCGACCGGCTGCGCGAGCTGGAAGTGGCGTTCGGCGGGCGCGCCTCGACCGTCTACTCCTCGGCGCTCGAAATCGAGCAGATGCTGCCGCAGGCCGACCTGGTGATCGGCGCGGTGCTCGTGCACGGCGGTCGCGCGCCGCACGTGATCTCGCGCGAGCAGCTGGGCTCGATGAAGCGCCACGCGGTGCTGGTCGACGTCTCGATCGACCAGGGGGGATGCTTTGAGACCTCGCGGCCGACGACGCACTCCGATCCGACCTTCGAGGTCGACTGGATCACCCACTACTGCGTCACCAACATGCCGGGCGCGGTACCGATCACCTCGACCTACGCGCTCACCAACGCCACGCTCCCCTACGTGCTCGAGCTGGCAGGCGGCGTCGATCGCGCCCTGGCGCGCTCTCTGGAGCTGCGGTCCGGCGTCAACGTGCGGGCGGGCGAGATCATGCACCCGGCGGTCGCACACGCGCTCGCCGGTGTTTCTGAGCATATGGGTGGAGCTAGCTCTCGCGGACCGGCACGTCAGACGATCCCCTCCGCCGACTAGCCGGAGCGGATTTTTAAACAAGGAGATCCATCCATGGCGACTGCTACACAACAGCTGCGCAACCTGATCGCGGGCGAGCCTAGCGATCCCGGTGGGGAGACGATGGGCGTGCTGAACCCCGCCACCGGCGAGGAGCTCTGGCGCGCCCCGGTCTCCGACGCGGGCGAGGTCGACCGGGCGGTGCGCGCCGCTCGCGCGGCGTTTGCCCAGTGGTCGCAGACGACACCAGCCGAACGCGCCGCCGCGCTGCTGGCGCTGGCCGATCTGGTCGAGTCCCACGCCGAGGAGTTGGCGCGCCTGGAGGCGCTGAACGCCGGCAAGCCGCTGGCCGCGGTCGCCGGCGACGAGCTGCCGGTGATCGCCGACAACCTGCGCTTCTTCGCCGGCGCCGCGCGCTGCCTGGAGGGCCGCGCTGCGGGCGAGTACATGGCCGGCTACACGTCGTTCACCCGTAGGGAGCCGGTCGGGGTGATCGGCCAGGTGACGCCGTGGAACTACCCGCTGATGATGGCGATCTGGAAGATCGCGCCGGCCCTGGCGGCCGGCAACACGGTGGTGCTCAAGCCGGCCGAGACGACGCCGGTGAGCACGCTGCGCTTGGCCGAGCTGGCCTCCGAGGCGGGAGTGCTGCCGGCCGGCGTGCTGAACGTCGTGTGCGGGCCCGGTGACCCGACGGGCCAAGCGCTGCTCGAGCACCCCGACGTCGACATGCTCTCGCTGACCGGCTCGGTGCAGACCGGCAAGCACGTCGCGCGCACCGCAGCGGACACGCTCAAGCGCGTGCACCTGGAGCTCGGCGGTAAGGCGCCGGTGCTCGTCTTCGACGATGTCGACATGGCGGCGGCGATGGAGACGATCGCCGGCACCGGCTACTACAACGCCGGCCAGGACTGCACGGCAGCCACGCGCGTGCTGGCGGGCGAGCGGGTGTACGACGACGTGGTGGCGGGGTTGGCGGAGCAGGCGCGCGGCCTCGTGCTCGGCGACACGCTGGCCGCCGAGACGACGCTCGGCCCGGTCAACTCGGCGCGCCAGCTCGGGCGGGTGAGCGGATTCCTGGAGCGCCGCCCCGCGCACGCGGAGGTCGTGACCGGCGGCAGCGCGCCCGAACGCCCGGGCTTCTACTACGAGCCGACCGTGGTCGCGGGCCTCGCGCAGCAGGACGAGATGATCCAGAACGAGATCTTTGGCCCCGTGATAACCGTGCAGCGCTTCACAGAGGAGGAGCAGGCGATCGAGTGGGCCAATTCGACCCGCTACGGCCTGGCCTCCTCGGTGTGGACGCGCGACGTAGGGCGCGCACTGCGGGTCTCCAAGGCGCTGCGCTTCGGCTGCGTGTGGATCAACGACCACATCCCGCTGGTGTCAGAGATGCCGCACGGCGGCTTCAAGGAGTCGGGTTACGGCAAGGACCTGAGCGTGTACTCGCTCGAGGACTACACGGTGGTCAAGCACGTCATGGCGTCGCTGGGCCGATGAGTGACCCTCAACCGCCCGCGCCCGCACGTCCTCAGCCCGCGCGTCCCCGCCGGGAGATGGGCTCTTATCGAAGCTCAGGAGGCGTCTGAGAGCCTCCCCGCACCCAATTCGCCATCGGACACGGCGCTAGATCGAACGTGAGACTTGCCCGTACACCAGCATGCGCTGCGACGTCCCCGACGACCAGCTTGGCCGACGGAGGCAGGCAGACGCGCGGGCCCTTTTAGACCCGGTAGATACCAGCTTTCGCGTGTTTTATAGCGTATAGACTATAAAAAGGCTATAAAGGGGTATCATGGTTATAGCGTATATGTTGCAAACGCCTTGAAACCGTCTATATTGAGATGATATCGTCAAGAATCGTGTTTGTTTGGTCGAAGATGATCACGACACCAGAGAAGGAAGCGTCAACCGTGACCGGAGGATCGACCGATGCCACCCGATAGCCACATCAAGCTCGCATCCCAGCTGATCAAGGCCCAGGACGCCGCCGACCTGCTGAATGTCGATGTCGGCACCGTCCAGAGGTGGATCAAAGAAGGCTCCATCCCCTACGTGCAGCTGCCCGGCGGCGGGGAGCGGCCCTCGTATCGGATCCCGCTTCAGGGTCTCGTGAACTCGCTTTCGGGCAACTACGATCTCGCCAAGGAGATCGACGAGCTCTACGGTGGCGCCGAGCACTGAGGCTCGGGGGGCCGGTTTCCCAGCCTTCGCGGTCACGACGCCGACCGCGATGTGCTCGCCGATGCCCCACTGGAACCGTGACGTTCGATCGGCAGTCGGACGTCTATCGATGATCGGACTCTGCCGGGTAGCTGTACCTGTACCATCCCGGCGTGCGGCTGATTGTCGTCGACCCGAGACTGCTCGTGCGAGCATTCGAGTTTCCGCGCTGCAACGTGGCGAAGCTCCTCGCCCTGTTCGCCTACGGGCGGATCTGCGTCAACGCGCAGGGCTACAGGCGCGAGGAGGTCGAGAAGATGGAGGAGTCGGCCAGGGAGTGCGACGCGGACTTCGACATAAGCAGGGAGCGGGCGGCGGCCGAGCGCGAGATAGAGCAGGCGCGCTGCCGCAAGGATTCGATGGAAAGCGCCTTTGAGCAACATGCTCCGGGCGATCTGCTGCTTGTCACCTCGCCGCCGATCGTGAGCGATCTTCTCGACCTCGCGCAGGCGAGCCAGACCCACAACCCTCACGTGTATCCGGACCGCGTCGTGCGTCACGTCGCGAGCCATACGTTCAGGGCCCTCGAGGAGCTTGGGCCGGCCCCAAACTACCTCAGCCGCGGCCAGGTCTCCAAGCACGACTATCTGATTCATACGGCAATGGAGGCTGAGGCCTCCACTCTCGTCACCGACGACCCGATGCTGCTGCTCCCCGGCGATGCCTCGCATGAGAGCCCGAAGACCCGTCACCGCGTCCGCCCATACTCGCTTGAAGAGTTCATCGCCGACCTCCCGGTCGTCCTTGACCTGAACGCGATAGACCCGTATGCCGTTCTGCGCGCCGCCGTGGCCGAGCCGGCGTTATAGATCAGTCGCCGATCGCACCGACCGGCAGCGATCCGTCCGCGCGCAGCAACGCGATCGGTTCTGTGACGTCGATCTGGCGCATGAAGGTCTGGTCGTACGTGGCGCCCACAAACGAAGGCCTTGCGCCCGAGATGCGGTCGAGGGTAGCCCCGGTGAACACCACGCCGTCGAACAGCGTCTCGGTGACCGCCGCGTCGTCGAATCTGGCGCCCGCGGCTTGCGCATTCGTCAGGTCTGCCCGCTCGAGGTCACAATGGCAGAGTAATGCGCCTTCCAGCCGAGCATCGCGAAGACTGGCTCCGCCAAGCTTTCCATGCTCCAGGCTCACCTTGCGCAAGTCGGCTCCAGTGAGGTTCAACCGCAGATCGCCATCTCGCGACGGGTCGCGTTTCATCAGGACGTCGCATGCGGTTTGCAGGGTCACCGGTGCTGGATCGTCGTCCGGGCTCGATTTGGAGTCCCGCACGAACGCGGCGAGCACGAGGACGATCTGACGGTGGCGCTCGGGGTGCAGTCGCGCGATGCGCTCGAGCTCGCCGATCGCCGACACCTGCACCGAGGACCGCTGGGCGTCCAGCTGTCCGACCGCCGTCGAGTACCAGACATCGAGCTGTGCCCGCCGCGAAAGGTAGTAGGTGCGCGCTGTGAACCAAGCCGCAAACGCCGCCCCGAGTCCAGCCAGCAATGCGACGGCCGCGGTCCTTGCGCCGTTGCGTGCCTGCAACAGGTCGGCAGCGGTGGGCGCGGGCGACGGCTTGGTGCCCGGCGGCGCCGGGATCGCGACGCTCAAATCGTGGGTGGTTACGACTATCTGCGGCAGCACGAAGTAAGCCACGATCGTCAGCGCTCCCAAGACGGCGGCTATGCCAATCGCCCGCGCGGTCTCACCCAGGGTCCATTCTTTCGTTGCCACGGCCCGGAGATGATCGTGGGTGTTGCGGTCGGCACCGTATCGGGAGACCGAGGCCACCCGATCCGCCGCGGTTCAGGGGCGGCGCGGGCGGGCCAGCGTCTGGTAGATCGAGACGAACTCGGTCTTGAAGATGTTGCGCGCCGAGCGTAGGTACAGCCGCCACACGCGCAGGCGCTCCGGGCCGGCCAGTTGCTCGGCGCGCTCCATGTTGGCGTCCAGGCGCTTTATCCATTCGCTGAGCGTGTCGTAGTAGTCGCGGCCGAGCTCCTCGACGTGCTCGGTCACGAATCCGGCGCGCTCCAGCGCGAGCTGGACCCGTGAGAGGTGAAGCGGGTCGCCGTCGGGGAAGACGTAGCGCTGGGTGAAGTCGCCGTGGTAGCCGAGCCCGTGGGGCAGGTGGGCGATGCCCTGGTTGAGCAGCCTTCCGTCCGGGCCGAGCAGGCTCCTCAGTTTCTGCGCGTACACGTCGATGTTGGCTTCGCCCACGTGCTCGACCATCCCGATCGAGGCGATCGCGTCGTAGCGCTCTCCCTGCAGGTCGCGGTAGTCCTCGACCCGGACCTCGACCCTGTCGCTCAGCCCGGCATCTGCGATCCTGCGCCGCGCGAGCTCGGCCTGGGGCGGGGAGAGCGTGATGCCCACCGCCTTGACGCCGTACTCACGGGCGGCGTGGATCACGAACGCGCCCCAGCCGCAGCCGACGTCGAGCACTCGCTCCCCCTCTTGCAGTTTGAGCTTCTTGCAGACGAGGTCGAGCTTGGCGTACTGGGCCTCCTCGAGCGTCTTGGCACCGCGCGAGAAGATCGCGCAGCTGTAGGTCATCGACTCGTCCAGGAACAGCTGGAAGAACTCGTTGGAGACGTCGTAGTGATGGCGTACCGCCTTGGCGTCGCGCTCTTTGCTATGACTGCGCCCCTTCAGCCGCAGCTCGCCCTTGGGTGCTCGCGGGGGCAGAGTCAGCCCGCATGCCCTGATCGCGGCGATCGCCAGCCGCGCGCGCGCCGCGCGGTCGATCTGGGGCTCCTGGAAGTCGTCGATCAGATCGATCACGCCGTCGAGGTCGTCGACCTCGAGCTCCCCCGCGACGTAGGCGCGACCGAGCCCAAGCTCGCCGGGAGCGCGCACGACGTGCGCCACCGCCTTGGGCGAGCGCACGGTGAACGTCGGTCCCGCGCCGTTGCCGTTCGTGCTCGTTGGCGGCAGCTCGGTCCCGTCCCAGAAGCGCACGGTGAAGTGGCGCTCGGGCAGTGCGCCGGCCAGCTCGCGGCGCAATGGCTCAGTCTTGGCGAACGGCACGGGCGCGGTCGTTGGGGTTTTGCATTGCGTTCAGACGTTCCTGCCCGCCGCACGGCGGCTCGTCGCGTCGCTCGACCGTGCTACGTTGCGAAGCAGTACGGCAAGCGCACCGATGAGCACCAATTCTATCCAGCGCCCGGCCCCCGATCCCGGCTCCCATAGCGAAAGTCCGTCCGCCGCGCGACCCGGCCCGGACGACGTCCAGCCGGTTGCGTTCGAGAATCTCGATCGCTTCCTGACGGGCGTGATCACGGTCGGCCCGATCCTCGCGCTCGGCGTCGTCGGCTGGCAGCTGTGGGATGGGTTGCTTCACCGCTCCGACCTGTTCGTGTTCGCGATCATGTACGTCCTCACCGGACTCGGCGTGACGGTCGGCTTTCACCGCCTGTTCACCCACCGCTCCTTCAAGACTTCCCGGACGCTTCGATTCGTATTCGCGGTGCTCGGCTCGGCGGCGATCGAGGGCCCGGTGATCTCGTGGGTGGCCGACCACCGCAAGCACCACGCCTTCTCCGACCGCGAGGGCGACCCGCACAGCCCGCACGTCGACCACGGCGGCGGCCTGCGCGGGATCATGCGCGGCCTCCTGCACGCGCACGTCGGCTGGCTGTTCGTCCACACCGCCCGCGGCCACCGCGAACGCTACGCCCCCGACCTGGTCGCCGACCCGGTCGTCTCGCTGGTTGACCGCACCTTCTTCGTCTGGGCGCTTGGAGGGCTGGCGGTCTCCTTTGGCCTCGGCTACGCGATCGGCGGCACGCTCACCGCTGGCCTTACCGGACTGCTGTGGGGGGGCGCCGTGCGGATGCTCGTTCTCCACCACGTCACCTATTCGATCAATTCGCTCTGTCACTTCTTCGGCCGCCGCACCTACGAGACCGGCGATCACTCGCGCAACCTGGCCTGGCTTGCGCCGCTCTCGCTGGGCGAGGCGTGGCACAACAACCACCACGCCTTCCCGACCTCAGCCTTTCACGGGATGGGCCGGCGCCAGCTGGACGTCTCTGCGCTGGTGATACAGGCGCTCGAGGGCTTCGGCCTGGCGTGGGACGTCGTGCGGGTCGCCCCCGAGCGCCGCCTGGCCAAGGCAATCTCCTAGTCTCCTCTCATGCCTGAGATCCCGCCGGTCAGCGAGATCCTCGCGACCCGCGCCGGCGAGGAGATGGTGCTCAACGATGCCCACCTGAACCCCAAGTTGGGACGGATCGTGCGCACACTCGGCTTCGACCGTCGTTGGGTGCGCGGCGAGGGCGCCCACCTGATCGACGAGCGCGGTGACCGCTACCTCGACCTGCTCTCGGGTTACGGGGTGTTCGCGATCGGCCGCAACCACCCGGAGGCGATCGCGGCGCTGCGCGAGACGCTCGCGGCGCAGACGCCGAACATGCCTCAGCTCGGAGTCAGCCTGCTGAGCGGCGTGCTGGCCGAGCAGCTGCTCGCGCGCGCGCCCGGCTCGGTGGCCGCGATGGTGCCGGCCAACAGCGGCACCGAGTCTGTCGAGGCGGCGATCAAGATCGCCCGCGCGGCCACCGGGCGGCCGCGGATCCTTTACGCCGAGCACGCCTTCCATGGGCTGACGCTCGGCTCGCTGTCGCTGAACGGCGACGCGATCTTCCGCGAGGGCTTCGGCCCGTTGCTGGCCGATTGCCAGGCGGTGCCGTTCGGCGACCTGGGCGCGTTGGAGCGGGCGCTCGCGGCCCCGGGCGCAGTGAGGTCAGACGCAATGAGCTCGGGCCCACTGAGCTCGGGCCCACTGAGCTCGGGCGCATCGCGCGCGGGCCGGGAGAGATCGGGCCCGGCGAGCTCGGGCGGGAAGACATCGGCAGGGGGCCGCCGCGGTCCCGAGAGCGACGTTGCGGCATTCGTCGTGGAGCCGGTGCAGGGCAAGGGCGTCAACGTCGCCCCCGAGGGCTACCTACAGGGCGCCCAGCGGCTCTGCCGCGAAGCGGGCGCGCTGCTGGTCTGCGACGAGGTGCAGACTGGGCTCGGGCGCACCGGCCGCTTCTTCGCGCTGGAGCACTGGGGCGTGCAGCCGGACCTGATCTGCGTCTCCAAGGCGCTCTCGGGCGGCCTTGTGCCGATCGGCGCCGTGCTCGTTTCGCGTGCCGCCTTCGACGCCGTGTTCGACGGGATGGAGCGCGCGGTGCGCCACGGCTCGACGTTCGGCGGCAACGACCTGGCGGCAGCGGCGGCGCTTGCGACGCTGCGAGTGATCGAGACCGAGGGCCTGGTTGCGCGCGCGGAGCGGTTGGGAGCACTGCTGCTGGAGCTGACGCGCCCGCTCGTCGAGCGCTACGAGGTCGTCCGCGACGTGCGTGGCCTTGGCCTGATGTGGGCAATCGAGCTCGGCGCCCCCGCCGGCGGCGCGCGGCGCTCGCTGTGGCGGGCGACCGAGCGCGCCCAGCCGGGGATCTTCTCGCAGCTGATCGTCGGCCCCCTGTTTCACCGGCACCGCATCCTCTGTCAGGTGGCCGGCCACCGCATGAACGTGATCAAGGCGTTGCCGGCGCTGGTGGTGCAGGAGCAGGAGATCCGCGGCTTCGCGGCCGCGCTGGAGGAGGTCGTGGCAAGCGCTGAGCGCCTACCCAGCGCGTTCGCGCGCTTCGGCGTGCAGGCGGGCTGGCGGGCTCTGGCCGGCAGGTAGAATCGCTGCGATGAAGATGCTCGTGACCGGGGGAGCCGGCTTCATCGGCGCGAACTTCGTCCACCGCACCGTGCA
Organism: Solirubrobacteraceae bacterium; assembly: GCA_036269375.1. Classification (GTDB taxonomy): domain Bacteria; phylum Actinomycetota; class Thermoleophilia; order Solirubrobacterales; family Solirubrobacteraceae; genus Palsa-744. The sequence continues at coordinate 70,881 of DATASE010000041.1, read as the reverse complement.
GCGGCGAGCCGACTGTGAGCTTGTAACCGTGCTCGACGCGCTCACCTACGCGGGCAACCGCGAGAGCCTTGCGCCGGTGGCCGAGGCCGTCCGCTTCGTGCACGGCGACGTTCGCGACGCCGAGCTCGTGGACCGCCTGGTGGCCGAGCACGACGTGGTCGTCCACTTCGCGGCCGAGTCGCACGTCGACAACTCGCTGCACGACCCCGACCCGTTCATCGCCACGAACATCATCGGCACCTACACGCTGCTGCAGGCGGTCCGGCGCCACGACCGGCGCTTGCACCACATCTCCACCGACGAGGTGTTCGGCGACCTGGCGCTCGACGCCGTCGAGAAGTTCACCGAGCAGACCCCGTATGACCCATCCAGTCCCTATTCGGCGTCCAAGGCGAGCTCTGACATGCTCGTACGGGCGTGGGCGCGCTCCTACGGGACGCGGGCGACGATTTCCAACTGCGCCAACAACTACGGCCCCTACCAGCACGTGGAGAAGTTCATCCCGCGCCAAATCACAAACGTCTTGACCGATGCACGCCCCAAGCTCTACGGCCAGGGCGAGAACGTGCGCGAGTGGACTCACGTGGACGATCACAACGACGCCGTGCACCTGATCCTCGACGGCGGCCAGATCGGCGAGACCTACCTGATCGGCTCCGGCTACGAGTGCAGCAATCTCGAGATCCTGCGCAACGTGCTCGAGCTGATGGGCAGCGACCCCGACGCGTTCGATCACGTGCCCGACCGTCCCGGGCACGACCTGCGCTACTCCAACGACTCGAGCAAGATCCGCGCCGAGCTGGGCTGGCGGCCGCGCTATCCGGACGTCGCCGGCGGGCTTTCAGCAACGATCGACTGGTACCGCGAGAACGAGTGGTGGTGGCGCCCACAGAAGGACGCCGCCGAGGCGAAGTACGAGCTGCTGGGCCGCTGAGCCTGTCGCGGCCTCGCCCGCCGCGCGCAACCCTCTAGGCTGTGCCGCCGTGCTGAGCCCCCGAGAGGACATCCGCAACGTGGCGATCGTCGCTCACGTCGACCACGGCAAGACCACCCTGGTGGACGCGATGCTGTGGCAGTCGGGCGCCTTCCGCGAGGGTCAGGACGTGGCCGAGCGGGTGATGGACTCGATGGACCTCGAGCGTGAGAAGGGAATCACGATCCTCGCCAAGAACACCTCGTTGCAGTACAGAGGTGTGAAGCTGAACATCATCGACACCCCCGGTCACGCTGACTTCGGCGGGGAGGTCGAGCGGGGCCTGACGATGGTCGACGGCGTGCTGCTGCTGGTCGACGCCTCCGAGGGTCCGCTGCCGCAGACGCGCTTCGTGCTGCGCAAGGCGCTTGAGTCCCGCCTGCCGGTGATCCTTGCGGTCAACAAGATCGACCGACCCGACGCCCGCGTGGCCGAGGTGATCGACGAGGTCTACGAGCTGTTTCTAGACCTCGACGCCGACGAGGAGCAGATCGAGTTCCCGATCGTCTACTGCAACGCGCGCGCCGGAATCGCCACCACCGAGCACACAGAAGGCCAGTCGGCGCCGAGCGAGGGGACGCTCGCGCCGCTGCTGGACCTGCTGCTCGAGCGCATACCGGCGCCGCTGTACGACCCCGAGCACCCGCTGCAGGCGCTCGTGACCAACCTCGACGCCTCCCCGTACGTCGGTCGGTTGGCGATCTGCCGCGTGCGCAACGGCACGATCAAGCGCGGCCAACAGGTCGCCTGGTGTCGCGCCGACGGGTCGATCGAGCGCGCACAGGTCTCCGAGCTGTACGTCACCGAGGCGTTGCAGCGCGTCGATGCGGCCGAGGCGGGCCCAGGCGAGATCATCGGGATCGCCGGGATCGCCGAGATCACGATCGGCGAGACGCTCGCCGACCCCGCCGACCCGCGCCCGCTGCCGGTGATAACGGTCGACGAGCCGTCGCTGTCGATCGTAATCGGGATCAACACCTCGCCACTGGCGGGCAGGGACGGCTCCAAGCTGACGGCGCGCCAGGTGCGCGAGCGTCTAGAGCGCGAGCTGATCGGCAATGTCTCGCTGCGGGTCGTGGACACGGAGAGGGTGGGTGGGGATCCAAATCAATGGGAGGTGCAGGGGCGCGGCGAGCTGCAGCTGGCTGTGCTGGTGGAGATCATGCGCCGCGAGGGCTTCGAGCTGACGGTCGGCCAGCCGCACGTCCTGATCCGCCAGATCGACGGCAAGCGCCACGAGCCCTTCGAGCGCCTGTCGATCGACGTGCCCGAGGACTTCGTCGGAGTGGTCACGCAGATGCTCGCGCTGCGCAAGGGCCGCATGGAGCACATGACAAACCACGGCACGGGCTGGGTGCGGATGGAGTACCACGTCCCTGCCCGCGGCCTGATCGGCTTTCGCACCGAGTTCCTGACCGAGACGCGCGGGACGGGACTCATGCACCACGTCTTCGATGCCTGGGAGCCATGGGCGGGAGAGCTGCGCACGCGCCCGAGTGGATCGCTTGTCGCCGACCGCCCCGGGGCGACCGCCGGCTACTCGCTGACGAGCCTGTCCGAACGCGGAATGCTGTTCGTCGGGCCGGGCGAGGAGGTCTACGAGGGGATGGTGATCGGCGAAAACTCGCGCTCGGAGGACATCGACGTCAATCCGACCAAGGAGAAGCACCTGACCAACATCCGCTCCTCGACCTCCGACGTGTACGAGCGCCTGGCCGCGCACCGCAAGCTGACGCTCGACGAGGCGCTGGAGTTCGTGCGCGAGGACGAGTGCGTCGAGGTCACACCCAACGCGGTGCGCGTGCGCAAGCTGCAGCTGGACAAGACCCAACGCCTCAAGGACGCGCGGGCGCGGCGTTAGGGCGCGCCCGACCAGTCTGCGGCTGCCCTCGCGCTGAGAAAGGCCAGCGGCGCAATAAGCTTGCGGCATGACCGCGATCGAGGCCCGCGGGCTGCAAAAGAGCTTTGGCGCCGTGCAGGCGGTGCGGGGCGTGGACGTCTCGATCCAGGCGGGCGAGACGGTCGCGCTGCTCGGCCCCAACGGCGCGGGCAAGTCGACGACGATCGACATGCTGCTCGGGCTGGCCGACCCCGACGCCGGTGAGGTGGCCGTCTTCGGTGGTTCCCCCAGCGCCGCGGTCGACGCCGGCTGGGTGGGCGCGATGCTGCAGACCGGAGCGCTGATAAGGGACCTGTCGGTGCGCGAGCTGGTGGCGATGGTGGCCTCGCTGTACCCCTCGCCGCTGCCGGTCGAGCAGGCGCTTGAGCTGACCGGGATGAGCGCGCTCGCCGATCAGCGCACGCAGAAGCTCTCGGGCGGGGAGACCCAGCGGGCGCGCTTTGCGGTGGCGATCGTCGCCGACCCGAAGCTGCTGGTGCTCGACGAGCCGACGGTTGCGATGGACGTCGAGGGTCGCCGCTCGTTCTGGGCGACGATGCGCAGCCTGGCCGCCGAGGGCCGCACGATCCTGTTCGCCACCCACTACCTGGAGGAGGCCGACGCCTACGCCGACCGTGCGATCCTGATGGCGCACGGCCGCGTCGTCGCCGACGGCCCGACCAACGAGATCAAGGCGCGCGTCGGCACGCGCACGATCAGGGCGACGCTCCCCGGCGCCGATCTGCAGGAGTTGCGCGAGCTGCCGGGAGTGAGCGCCGCCGAGCGCCGCGGCGAGGCGGTGCTGCTCAGCTGCACCGACTCCGACGCCGCGATCCGAGCGCTGCTGCAGGCCCAGCCGGACGCGCGCGACATCGAGATCGCCGCCGCGGCTCTGGAGGAGGCGTTCGTGGAGCTGACGGCCGACGCTCCGGGACCGGGCGCCGCCGCGGCCGAGCCGATCGCCGAGCCGATCGCAGGCGCGGCGTGAGCGGCCTTGCCTACACGCGCTTCGAGCTGCTGCGGGTTCTGCGCAACCGCCGTTTCTTCTTCCTCTCGCTGGGCTTTCCGTTGGTGCTGTACTTCTTGATCGCCGGCTCGGCGCGCCATACTGCCAACCTCGCCAAAACGGGCATCTCGGCGCCGCTCTACTTCATGGTCGGGATGGCGGCGTTCGGCACGATGGGCGCGATGCTCTCCTCCGGTGGGCGGATCGCCGCCGAGCGTGCAGTCGGCTGGAACCGCCAGTTGCGGATCAGCCCGCTTTCCACGCGCTCCTACCTGCGCGCGAAGGTGCTGACGGCGTACTTGATGGCGCTCCTGAGCCTGGGCGCCCTCTACGTCGCCGGCGCAACGCTCGGAGTCAAAATGTCGGCCGCCCACTGGCTGGCGATGACGGCTCTCATCCTCGTTTGCCTGGTCCCGTTTGCCGCGCTTGGGATCGCGGTCGGCCACATGCTGACTCCCGACTCGATCGGCCCGGCGATGGGCGGCGGCATCGCGCTGTTGGCGTTCCTCGGCGGCACGTGGTTTCCGATCCCAACTAGCGGCTTCCTGCACGACCTCGGCCAGCTGCTGCCCTCCTACTGGCTCGTCCAGTCTGCTCACACAGCGATCGGCGGCCACCCGATGGGCGCCAAGGGCTGGCTGGTGATCGTCGCCTGGACCGCGGTGCTCGCAGCCGTGGCGCGCCGCGCCTACCGGCGCGACACAGGCCGCGTATAGCGACCACCTGCGCCGAGGCGCCGGCGCGGGTTGGGCGCGTCGGCTCGGCGTGGCGCAGGCGTCGGGGTCGACCGATAGGGTCCCGCCCATGAACAGATCGATCGGACCTCCCAGCCGTCTCTTGGCCATCCTCTGTGCCGCGCTGCTCGCGCTCGCGGCGGCGCTACCCGCCGTCGCAGCCGCGGTCCACTTCGAAAAGGAGAGCTTGCAAGCCTACGAAGCTCAGCTGCACAAGGGCGAAGTGCACGCGCTCACATTTCACCCCGCAAGCGGCGGCACCGTCGGTCATCTGCACATCTCGTTGGACAACGGCGAACACATGAGCGTCACCTACGCCACGGGCGAACAGGCAGCTCTGGTCGCCAAGGCAAGGGCGGCGGGCGCACGGGTGAAGGTCGCCGCGGCCACGAAAAAGAAGGCCGCGCCTGTCAAACACAAACTGCGCTACATCGCCGGCGGGATCCTGATCGTCGTGATCGTCGTCGTGCTGGTCGTCCTGCTCGTAGGTCGTCGCCGCGCCGCGGCTGCGCCCGAGCGCCACGACGCGGCGGGCGAGACCCCGGCGTCGCCGTAGAGCTCCTCAGCAGTGCGGCCGCGTGCGCGCCCTGTGCGTATGCGGCGTCCCCGCACGCATGGCATGCAGGGTCGTGCGCAGGTCGTGGGCGAGCATGTCGACCATGTCGCGGGAGAAGTTCTCCTTGACCACCATGCGCAGCACGGTGATGTGCTGCGCGTCCGGGGGAAGCGTGTAGGCGGGCACGATCCAGCCGTGCTCGCGCAGCCGCTGTGAGAGCACAGTCAGGTCGGTGTCCTCGGGGTCGGTGGCCCGCAGCGCGACGATCGGGAAGGTCGAGCCGTCGTTGAGCACTTCCAGCCCTTCGATGTCAGAGAGCCTGTGGGCAAGCGCCTGGCTGTTGGCAAGCGTGTTGGCGACGATCTCGCGGTAGCCGTCGCGCCCGAGCCGCAGGAAGTTGTAGTACTGCAACACGACCGAGTTGGACGGCCGCGAGAAGTTCAGCGAGTAGTTGGGCATGTCGCCGCCGAGGTAGTTGATGTGAAAGACGAGCTCCTCGGGCAGGTCGGAGCGGTCGCGAAAGACGACGGTGCCCATGCCCGGATAGACGAGCCCGAACTTGTGGTTTGAGACGTTGATCGAGCGCACGCTCTCGAGCCGGAAGTCCCAGGCGAGGTCGGGCTGAGAGAAGGGCGCGACGAACCCGCCCGAGGCGGCGTCGATGTGAAAAGGCACGTATGTCCCATGCTCTGAGTGCAGTCTTTGCAGAAGGGCGTCGATCGAGGCAAAATCGTCTGCCTGACCGGTGAAGGTGGTGCCGAGCACGCCGGCGACGGCGATCGTGTTCTCATCGATCAGCGGCTCCACCTGCTCGGCGCCGATCGTGTAGCGCCCCTCCTGCATCGGCGCGATGCGCGCCTCCACCTCGAAGTAGCGGGCGAACTTCTCCCAACAGGTGTGCACGTCGGCTCCCATCACCATGTTCGGCGTGTCGGTCGGCTTGTCCGCGGCGCGACGGCGCAGCTGCCACGAGCGCTTGTGGGCGAGCATCGCCAGCATGATCGCCTCCGAGGAGCCGATCGTCGCGGTCCCCGTCGGTTTCTCGCCTGGCGGTGCGTGGAACAGATGACCGATCATCGAGACGACGCGCTCGTGCACGACCTCGGTCTGCGGGTACTCGTCCTCGTCGATCAGGTTCTTGTTGAGCGTCTCGGTTGCCAATCGGTCGGCCTGGGGCTCCATCCAACTGGTCACGAAGGAGGCGAGGTTGAGCGCCGGATTGCCATCGAGGTTGAGCTCGTCGTGGACGAGCTGGTAGGCCGCATCGGCGCTCATCCCCTCGCGGGCCAGCCGGTACTTGGGCACGTCGTGGGAGAAGCAGCGGGCGGCATAGGTGGGGCTGTGTGTGGCCTCGGAGTCCAGCTCGAGCTCGTGCATGTCTATCTCCTCGCAATAACGAGACTCAGTCTTTTTGCTACGGTCGCGGTCATGTGCAGACCGTGGCTGCTCGGCGCACGCGCGCCTGCCGTGGCGATCCTAGTCGCCGTGGCGATCTTCGTGGTCGCATGCGGATCGTCCGGAACCGAACGAAGAGCTCGGCTCGGGCCGCCTGCGGGTAGTCGCTGGTCGGACGCCCACTGGTGTTCGCGTCTCTGGACCCCAGGTGGCGCGCGCCCGCGGAGTCCCGGTTGCCTTCCTGGACTCAGCATTTCTACTCCTCCTCGGCCCCGCGGTCGCCGCCACCAGCCAGATTACGGGCGCCCTGCTGGTGTTCGCGCTGCTGGTTGCCCCGCCCGCAGCCGCGCAGGCGCTGACGCTGGCCCTCGCCAGTGCGATGGCGGGTCTCGGTCCGCGCGCGCACACAGGCGATCGGCGCGCTGCTGGTGCTCGGCCTGATCGCGGCCCCAGCCGGCGCCGCGCAGCGCCTGACCGCCCGCCCGTATGCCGGCAGGGCGCTCTCGGCGGCGATCGCGCTGGCGGCCACCTGGCTTGGGATCGCGCTCAGCTATGCGGTCTCGACGTTGCCGCCGAGCACGGCTATCGTTGGCCTGGCGGTGCTGGCGTATTTGCTCGTGCCGGCACTGGCGCGGTTGCGTGTACCGATCGGCGCGCGCCGCTCTGCGATGCCTGCGGAACGGTGATGCCGTTCTCCGACGAGCCGCTCGAGCAGGCGATCGCCGCGCTCAGCGCGCGCGTGCCGCTACAGGTCTCCGAGCACGAGATCGTTCTGCGTGGCGAGTGTCGGGACTGCGCGGCGTAAGCGCGTCGCCTCCGCGTTGGGTAGGCGCTGCGTGCAGGTAGAGGAGGACACACCCCAGCGCCGCGACGGCTGACACGAGCAGCAGTGGACCGGAGTCCTCGCTGAGCGTGCCGACGACGCCGGCGGTCAATCCGCCCGCGAGCGCAGCCAACCAGCCCGGGTCCGAGGCGACCGGCGCGAGCAGACGCTCGCGGTGGCGGACGCCGAGCACGGCAAGCGCGGCGGCCAGCGCCGAGGCCAGCGGCATCAGCCCGTTGCCTAGCTCCTCCCAGGCGGCTTGGTAGCGGCGCGCGATCAGTTTGTCGAGTTCGCTGAGCGAACCGGCGTCAAGCACGCTGCCGGTGAAGTGTCCGGCTCCATGAGCGGTGGCTAGATCGAGGCCGGCGAGCGCTGCGAGACCGAGCAGGGGTGTGGCGAGCGCTGCAGCCAGTACCCACCCGCGGCGCAGGCGCCCGGGCAGCAGCAGCGCACTCGCCACGGCGGTCCCGGCGCAGACGAGAACCACGCCGCCGACGCCGGCGCCGATCCGCGCCGAGCCCTCGAGGAGGGCTAGCCCAGCCCCGGCGCAGCCCATGGTCGCGGCCGCGCGCCGCGAGCGCGTAGTTCGGTAAAGCGCCGCGGCGACCGCGCACAGCACGAGCACCGCGAGCGCGGACTTCAGCTCGTTGCCGATCCCGTAGAAGCGAGAGCCGTAGGCGGGATTGGGCCCGAGTAGGGAGCGGATCAAGAGCTGCGTGTGCGCGAGCGCGTCGGCGGTGAAAGCCGCCACAGCTGCGAGTGTGGGCGCGAGTGACGCGCGCGGCCAGCGCAGCAGTGCGTCGGCGAGCGCTCCCAGCGCGAGCGAGAAGAGGGCGATCAGCGCGTACTCGGATCCGGCGCTGGACTCCAGCGTGGCCGGCAGGAGCATCGCCGTCGGCGCGAACAGCAGCGCCAGCGCGTCGACACGGATCGCGCGGCGCATCCCCGTGCCCGTCACACGCGCGATGATGACAAGCAGCGCGCACGCCGCCAGCAGCCATGCGAGCGCCGGCAGCCGGCGCGGATAGACGACTTCCAGGCGTGCCTTGAGCGAGCGCAGCCAGCTTCCGCCGAGCGGTCCGTCCGTGCGGATCGGCCGTCCATGCGTTCCGGCGGGGACCGACAGGTGCAGGTGGGCGAGCAGTGTCGGCACGACGTCCACGACCCCGATCAGCCCGCGCTGTTCGGTCGTCGGGGAGGTGAGCGTCTGCCCGCCAGGTCCCAACCCGCCGGTGGCGAGCCAGAGCAGTTCGTGTCCGTCGCGTGTGCGCCCCTGTTCCAGGAAGAGCACCAGCTCGCCGGCTGGTCTATTGGCAACGAGCGCGCGCAAGCGGGAGAGTCCCGCAGTGTGGCCCGGCAGCCGCTCGATTCTCAAACGCCCGCCCTGCGAGCCGGCCGGATCGGCGCGATGTGCCGCGGCCGCGAGGTCGCCTTCCATCTGCCTCCAGTCGTAATCCCCCTGGCGTGAACTGAGGATCGCCAGAGACAGGTCAGGGATCGACTGCAGCTCCGCCTCGGTTGCAACGCCCGCCCGTGCTGGCAGGAAGACGACCAAGGCAGACGGCTTGGCGCCCGCGTTGCCGGCGGCGCCCACTAGCAGCGTGACGCAGCCAGCTACTGCCAGAGCGCCGCGTCGCCGAGCCCTCAGTCTCGGCTCCCGACCGTGGCGTGGAGGTCGGGCGGGTGGCCCCGCTCGGTCGAAGCAGCCAGCACGGCCTCGCCGGCCGGCGGCAGGCCGGCGGCGTTGCCCTCGATGTTCAGCCGCGGCAGCGCCCGCTCGAGCCAGCCCGGGATGCGCCAGGTCGTCTCGCCAAGGACGTCGAGCACAGCCGGCAGCAGCAGGCAGCGGACGACGACCGCGTCGAGGAACACGGCCGCCGCGAGGCTGAGCCCGAACTCCTTGATCACGCGGCTTTCGCCGAGCATGAAGGAGAGGAAGACGCAGATCATGATCGCCGCGGCAGCCGTCACGACGCGCCCGGTCAATGCGAGTCCCTCGCCGACGGCGCGACGTGCGTCGCCGCCGCGAACCCACTGCTCGTGGATGCGCGAGACCAGGAACACCTCGTAGTCCATCGAGAGCCCGAACACGATCGCGAACAGCATCACCGGTACGAACGACTCGATCGGTCCTTCCTTGACGCCCATCAGCCCATCGATCCACCCCCACTGGAAGACGAGGACGATCACGCCGAGCGAGGCGCCGATGCTGAGCAGGTTCATCGCGGCGGCCTGCAGTGGGATCACCAACGAGCGGAACACGAGCATCAGCAGCAGCGCCGAGAGCAGCACGACCACGCCGATGAACAGCGGCAGCTTCTTTGCCAGCACCGAGGCGAAATCGACCGCCCCGGCGGTGACTCCGCCGACGTACACGTGCGCGCCAGTGCGCGCAACCACCGGTGGGATCGCACGCGCGCGCAACTGCTGCACTAGCTGGGTGGTCGCATAGGCCTGCGGCGAGGAGCGCGGGTAGACCGAGATCGTCGCCACGGTGCCGGCGGGATTCAGCCGCGCTGGCGCCACCGCCGCAACGCCGGGCGCCGAGGCGATAGCCGTGTGCAATTGCTGCAGCACGCCGCCACCGTTCTGCGCGGCGCCGCCGTCGTGCCCGGGGAGGGTCGGTAGCGCCCCGTGTTCGCCCGCTTCATGGGCAGGGTTGACGCCGCGGGGCAGCTTCACGACGACCTGCAGAGGCCCGTTGAACCCCTGGCCGAACCCTTCGGCCAGCAGCTCGTAGGCGCGGAAGGTGGTGAATCCCGTCGGGTCGTTGCCGGCGTCGCTGGAGCCGATCCGCAGCGCGGTGGCGGGCGCCGCGATCAGCAGCAGCGCGGCGGTCGCAGTCAGCGCGACCGCCCACGAGTGCCGCTGCACGAAGCCACTCCAGCGCAGCCAGGCCCCACCGTGCGCCGTCGCGGTCTGCTCGCCGCGCCGTCGCGCTCGCCGCCCTGGACGCACCAACCGCGGCCCGGCGAAGGTGAGCAGCGCTGGCAGTAGCGTGAGCGAGCCGAACATCACAAGCAGAACGCCGATCGAGGCGGAGATCGCCACGCCGTAGAGGAAGTCCACGCCAAGCAGCATCATCCCCAGCAGAGCTATCACGACGGTGCACCCTGCGAAGGTAACTGCTCGCCCGGCGGTGTCCATTGCCTGCACCACCGACTCGCGGACGTTGCCGAACGTGGCACCGGGAGTGGCGTATGCCTCGCGGAAGCGGGTAACGATGAACAGCGCGTAGTCGATCCCGACGCCGAGCCCGATCATCGCCGCCAGCTCGGAGGAGAAGTCGGGTGTGTCGACCACGTGCGTGAACAGCGCGATCAGTCCGAGCCCGGTGCCGAGCCCGAACAGGGCCGTGAGGATCGGTAGTCCCATCGCCACCAGCGAGCCGAAGGTGATAAGCAGCACGACGATGGCGGCGAGTAGCCCGACTGCAGTCGTCAGTCCGAAGCCTTCTTGCTCGGTCTGCTCGATCGCCTGCCCGCCGAGCTCGATCTGCAGTCCATCCGTGCGCGCGGCGGCGGCCGCGTCGACGACGCGCTGCCCGTCCGCCCTGTTCAATTCGTTTGCCTTGCGGTCGTAGATCACGGTGGCAAACGCGATCCGCCCGTCGCGCGAGATCGCGTGCCCGGCCTGTCCTTCGGCGTATGGGCCGATCACCCCCGCGACGTGCGGCAGGTGTGCCACGCGCGCGAACAGCGCGCTCATCCGGTCACGCACCGCCGCATCGCGGACGCTGCCGTGCGCGACCGCAAAGACGATCGTGTCGCGATCGCCGGCCTGGGTGGGAAAGCCGTGCTGCAGCAGGTCCGACGCGCGCTGGGCGTCGGAGTTGGGTAGCGTGAAGTTGTTGGAGTAGCTCGTGCCGGCCGACTGGACGAGTGCGTTGACGGCGATCAGCGCGAGAACCCAGCCGAGCGCGACGTACTTGCGGTGGGTCGTCGTCCAGGCCGCCAGCGCGCGCATCCAAAGCAGCTTAGAACGCGACTGACCAGCTGTGCCTCAGCCGGTACGGAGAGGCTCGAGCCGGCCGCTAGGCGGCCGATGGGTCGGCATCGCGCCCGAGTTTCGCTACTCGTCGAATTCCGGGCAGGCCCGTTATGCTCGACGCCCCCGACCACAAGCGAGGAGTGAGACATGGCCAAGACGCCAAAGGTGGGCGAGCAGGCGCCGGACTTCGAGCTGCAGGGCACCGACGGTCGATTCAAGCTCTCAGAGCATCGCGGCGAGCGGGTCGTGCTGTTGTTTTACCCAGGCGATAACACGCCGGTGTGCAGAAGGCAGTTTTGCTCCTACCGGGATCGGGCCGAGGACTTCGCCGCGCTCGACGCGACGGTTGTCGGGATCTCCGCTCAGGGTGTTGACTCGCACCAGGGCTTCATCGAGAAGAACGGCCTCACGGTCCCGCTATTGGCTGACGTAGAGAAGACCGTCGGGAAGGCGTATGGCGCCAGCGGCAAGCGTGCCGTCGTCATTATCGACGAGCAGGGCGTCGTCCGGCACCGCCACGACCACCTGCTCGGGCTGGACTACCAGTCGGTGGACGACCTGAAAGCGGCGCTAGACGAATTGTCCGCACCCGCCGGGGGCTGAGCCGCGCTCAAGTTCCCCATCGAGTTGGGGCGGATTCGATCGACGCTGTCGTCCGAGTGCGCACGGGTGATTGCAACGCGCTGTCGTTGCGCAGGAGGACGTCGCGTACGAAGACGTCGCGTGCGTTGACGTCGTGGATGGGTTGAACGCGGGGCACGGGCCTGGCATTGCGGCTCGGCGTTTTTCAATGCTCGCGTTCGCGAGCTATCTGCTGCTCTCGATCTCGTTGCTCGCGCGCACCTGGCTGTCCCGCGGAGTCGGAAGCCATTTGGTCGGCGGTGGGGGAGATCCGCTCGGCTTCGTGTGGTTCTTGGCGTGGCTGCCCCACGCTCTGACGCACGGCGAATCGCCGTTCTTCACGCATTACCTGATGGCGCCGCAGGGCGCGAATCTGCTGAACAGCACCGCGGTCCCCTTGCCGGCGCTCGTGCTCTGGCCGATCACGAGCGCGTTCGGGCCGGTGCTCAGCTACAACGTCCTCGCGACGCTCGCACCGGCTGCTTCCTGCTGGGTCGCCTACCTAGCGCTCAGACAGGTGACGACGCACCGTTCCTCGGCCTGGATCGGGGGTGCGATCTACGGCCTCGGCGGCTATATGGCAGGGCAGGCGACCGCGCACGTCAACCTGATGATCACCGTTTTTCCACCGCTGGCATGGATCTTGATAGAGAAGATCCGCCGCGAAGGACATTGGTTGCGGGACGGTGCGCTGTTCGGTCTCGCCGCCGCCGCCCAGGTCTACGTGAACGAGGAGGTGTTTGCCCTCACGGGGATCGTGGCTTTGCTGGCGGGTGTGCTGGCGCATTTCACGGGCTGTTTGGAGAGAAGGCAGATCGCTCGCCTTGCGCGAGCGTCGGCGTCCGCGGCGGTCGTCTTTGCGCTGCTTGCCGGGCCGTCGCTTGGCTATCAGCTGTACGGCCCCGAGCACGCCCACGGAGTGGTAGTCACGTCAGGACGCTACGTGAACGACCTGGCCAGCTTTGTCGTGCCAAACGCATTGCAGTGGCTGAGCACGACGGGCTCAATGAGCTTGGCGAGTGGGTTCTCGGGCTTTGACGGCGAGTGGGGCGGCTACCTCGGCGCGCCGCTGCTGTGTCTGCTGGCGTTCGCCTGTTGGCGTCTGCGCCGGCGGACGTTGCTGCCCGGCACGCTGCTTGCCTGCGTCGCGTTGCTCAGCCTCGGTCCGCATCTGCGTGTGCTCGGCCACGACACCGGCCTGTTGCTGCCGTGGGTGTTGCCCAATCACCTGCCGCTGCTCGCCGACGTCGTTCCTGATCGCTTCAACCTGTTTGTTTGGGGATTCGCGGCGATCCTGTTCGTAATGGTCCTCGATGACGTGCGTGCCAGGCCGATCGCCGGCCGCCCGGCGATCGGCCTGGCGGCGTGTGTGTTCGCGCTGGCGCCGATCCTGCCGAAGCTGGCGCCGGTCGAGCACGTCGGTGCGCCCCGTCTGCTGCGCGACGGCGCGTCGTTTCGAGCCGCGCTACCCGGCGTGCAGACGATCCTCATCGTGCCGGCCGGCAACGGCCAGTACGCGATGTACGCCCAGGCCCTCTCGGGCTTCAGCTACCGGATCCCGGATGGTGGCGTGTTTGTGCCCGGCAGGGCTGGTCCCGCCTACGGGATGCGCGAGGGTCCGCTGCTCTACGCGCTCGACGCTGTCGCTGGAACGGCCGGCGCTCGCGCCGGACAGACACGGATGGATCGCCGCTGTCTTGGGCGGATCGGCGCCGAACGAGCGCTCGATCGCGCTTGTCGGGGCTTCTACCGCGCCGCCATCGCGGCACTCGACCTCGACGCGGTCATCATAAACCGGCCGCGGAGCAGGGGCGCGCGTTTCGCGCGCCTCTTCGCCTCGCTGCTTGGCCGCGCGCGACGCGATGAAGGGATGCTGATCTTCATCGCGCGCCCTGCTCGAGAAACCGGTTGACGTCATCGTCGCAAGATGCGGAATTTCTCACTGCGCCCCTTGTCTGATCCTGATGGGCGTGCTACAAGGCGCAGGCAAGACTCGAGACCAGAGAGACAGGTGGCCGCAGTGGCGTTCGATGAGCAGATGGGACTATCCGACGTGCCGGTGCGGCGCCCGGGCGTGGATGGATGGTCGCGCGTTTGCGTTGCGCTGGCGGCCACACTGCTCGGCCTACTGGCGACCGGGCTGCTGGTCCATGCCAGCGCGCACGCTCGGCCCGTGAGCGCGGGCGTGCCGTCGCGTTGCGTTTCCTCGCAGCTGTCGCTGTCGTTGCCGCTTGCTGAGGGCGCGGCCGGCAAACGGTACTGGGTGCTCGCGTTGCGCAACGTCGGTGCACGCCCGTGCCATCTTCACGGCTACCCCGGAGTCGGCCTGCTCGACAGCCACGGTCGCCTGCTCAGCTACAACGTCGCTCGCCGCGGCGGAATGTCGCCGAAAACGCTCGTGCTGGTCCCCGGCACACATGCTTGGTTCACACTGGAATTCGAGGAGGGCGGCTTCTGCTCCCACCAGACGGCCTTTGCGGGCCTGCGCGTCTACCCACCGGGCAGTACGGGCTTCGTGACGCTCCACCACAAAGAGTCCGCGTGCATCCCACCATCTGGCCAGCCCTACGTCACTCCTGTCCGTCGCACGTTCCTACCACCTGCTGGCAGCGCCAGCCACGTGTCGCGCTGAGCGGGATCGAGGTCGGCAACCCCGACGACCGACAGGCGATCGAGCGATCGAACGGTCTTGGCTCCGTCGGCTGGAGGTGGAGACCAGCGTTCGTACTCGCCGGGACGCCTGCAGCAGCCCACCCACGGCGCAGCCCATCGCTCAGACGTGGCGCACGCTCGCCGCGACGCGCCCGGCTTTCAGCAGTCGGGCGATGTCGACGGGATCGCTTGTGAGCACGACGTCGCCCTCGCCAGCGAGCTGGCAGATTGCGGCGTCGGCGAGATCAGAGTCCCCGGCCGCCGCGATCAACGTGCCGCAGGCACGTGCCCGGTTGGGATCGAGGCCGTGCTCGACAAAGCCGGCGAGCGCGCGCGTCAGACGCGCCTGGCGGGCCGGCTGGCGCCAGACCTCGGCGACGCAGGCGCTCGAGGTCGCCGCCTCGAGGCCGTCGGCCACGGCGACGACGAGCGCGGCCGCGATGGCGCGGTCGCCACGCTCGAGAGCGATCAGTGCGCCGCTGTCGAAGACGAGCGCAGCCATCTACGAGCCTCCGCCAGCTCCCGCTCGGTGAAGGGTCCGCCCGTCTCCTCGGCTATCTCGCCGGCCACCGCGAACAGCGTTTCTGCGCGCAGACGGCTCGCGGCGGCCCCGGCCAGCCAGGCGGAGACCCCCTGTCTTCCCGCCACCTGGCGAACCTGGCGGTAGAGCTCGTCGTCGAGGCTAATACTGATCTTGGCCATCTCGGTCATAGTAGTACCTCCGGTATGAAGGTACTGGGAGGGGCGGACGGACCGGATTTGGGTTGTCGTTGCCATGGCGAGCATCATCGCCACCGTTGCGGATGGTTCTCGGCGCGACGGTTGTCTTTCAGCTTGGCTGTGAGTTCTCGCCGCGCCTGGAGGCCGCGTTTTCGGCCGCGCGGGTCGTCTTTCAGCTTGGCTGTGAGTTCTCGCCGCGCCTGGAGGCCGCGTTTTCGGCCGCGCGGGGTGTCTTTCAGCTCGGCTGTGGGCTCTCGCCGCGCTCGGCAGGCCGTGCGTCGGCCGCGCGGCGGGCGTGCAGCTCCATCAGCTCGACCTGCATGTTGCGCTCGCGCTCGCCCGCGGCCGGTCGCCGTCGGTGCCAGACGTCGTCGGGGCCGAGCTGCCAGGAGCTCTGGTTGTCGGCGAAGGCGCGCTCGAGCGTGTCCATCAGCTCGCCTGCGAGCTCGGGCGCCTCGACCGGCACCCCCAACTCGACGCGGTGGTCGAGGTTGCGCGGCATCAGATCGGCCGAGGCGATGTAGACGGTGCGTCCACCGTCGCGCTCGAAGGAGTAGATGCGCGAGTGCTCGAGCAGCCGTCCGACGACCGAGACGACGGTGACGTTCTCGGAGACGCCCGGCAGCCCAGGACGCAGGCAGCAGATGCCGCGCACGTTCAGGTCGACCTTCACGCCGGCGATCGAGGCGCGGTAGAGCGCGCGGATGCAGTGCCCGTCGACGAGCGCGTTCATCTTCATCGCGATCCGCCCCGGCGACTCGGGCGTGTGGGCGGCGATCGTCGCGTCGATCTCGGCGATCAGCCCCTCGCGCAGGTGAGCCGGTGCGATCAGCGCCTTGCGATAGCGCAGCGGCCGCCCGTAGCCGGTGAGGTTGTTGAACATCTCGGCGACGTCGGCGCCGATCGCCTCGTCGATCGTGAACAGACCGAAGTCGGTGTACAGCCGGGCCGTGGCGGAGTGGTAGTTGCCGGTGCCGACGTGCACGTAGTTGCGAACTCCGTCGCCCTCCCGGCGCACGACCAGCACGCACTTGGCGTGCGTCTTCAGCGCCGGTTGGCCATAGACGACGTGGACGCCAGCCTCCTCCAGGGCCTTGGCCCAGTGGATGTTCATGCGCTCGTCAAAGCGCGCCGTCAGCTCGACCAGCGCGACTGCCTGCTTGCCGCGCTCGGAGGCCTCGATCAGGTCCGGGACGAGCGGCGAGTCGTCGCTCGTGCGGTACACGGTCTGCTTGATCGCGAGCACGTTCGGATCGGCGACCGCCTGCTCGACGAACCGCTCGACCGAGGTGGCAAAGGAGTCGTAGGGATGGTGCACGAGCAGGTCTCCCTCGCGCATCGCCGCAAACACGTCGGCGCGCTCCCCCTCGTGGTGCAGCAGGCGCGGATGGGTAACCGGGGCGTAGGGCGGGTAGCGCAGCTCGGGCATCCCCGGCAGGCGGGCGATCTGCCACAGCGCCCCCATGTCCATCAGCCCCTCGACGGGATACACGTCGGCCTCGGCGACCCCCAGCAGCCCGACGAGCTCCTCGCGCAGCCGCGGCGAGCAGCGCCTGCCGACCTCGACGCGCACGATCTCGCCGAAGCGGCGCCGGCGCAGCTCGTCCTCAACGGCCTGCAACAGGTCGGCGGCGTCGTCTGAGACCTCCAGATCGGCGTCGCGGGTGACGCGAAAGACGTCCCAGTCGACTATCTCCATGCCCGGGAACAGCGCGTCGAGGTGGTGGGCGATCACTTCCTCGAGCGCCACGAGCGTGATCGGTGCGGCGACGGGACTGCCGGTTGCGCTCGCAGCGGCCTGGGCCGCGGCGCTGCGGGCCGGCGGGTCGCCTGCGCCGGCGCGAACCGCCACGAAGCGGGGCAGGATTTCGGTCGGCACCTTCACGCGTGCGAACACGGTCTCGCCGCCGCTCGGGTCGCGCACCAGCACCGCGAGGCTGAGCGAGAGGTTTGAGATGTAGGGAAACGGTCGTCCCGGGGCGACCGCCAATGGCGTCAGGGCGGGGAAGATGACGCGCCGGAAGTGCTCGGCAAGGTGGCTGCGCTGCTCGGGATCGAGCGCATCGAAGCCGACGACACGCACGCCGTGCTCTGCGAGCTCGGGCCGCAGCCCCCCTTCGAAGCAACTCCCAAGCCGGGCGCCCAGCTCGAGCACGCGCTCGCGGATCGCAGCGATCGTCTCCGAGGGCGTACGTCCGTCCTGTCCGGGATTGTCGACGCCGGCGTCGATCTGGTCGTGCAGCCCGGCGACTCGCACCATGTAGTACTCGTCCAGGTTGGTCGTGTAGATCGCGCAGAACTTCACCCGCTCGATCAGCGGCGTGCGCTCGTCCTCGGCGAGCTGCAGGACGCGCTCGTTGAAGTCAAGCCAGGAGAGCTCGCGGTTGACGTAGAGCGACGGGTCGCGCAGACGGTGGTGGTGTCCGTGCTTGCCGGCGTGGCCGGGCGGCCTCTCCTCGGTGCGGTCGACGTGCTCGAGCGTCCGCCGCTCGCCGTGCCCACCCCCGCGATGCTCGCCGCGCGCCGAGGAGTGCTTGCCTTGGTGGATCTCGCTCATCTCATCTATGCTCGCAGAAGGACATGGCCGCGGCCCGCCAGCTTTGGTTGCTTCGCCACGCAGACGCCGAGCCGCACGGGGTGCGCCCGGACGCCGAGCGGCGGCTGACCGAACGCGGCCGCAGGCAGGCAGAGGCGGCCGGCCGCGCGCTGGCTGCGATGGGAGTCGGCTTCGGCGCCGTGCTCTGCAGCCCGAAGTCGCGCGCGCGGGAAACGGCTGAGCTGGCGCTCGCGCGCCTGCAGGAGTCACAGGCGCCGCCGCTGGATCTGCACCCTCCGCTGGCCGGCGGCTTCGAGGCCGAGCAGGCGCTCGCGGCGGTCGCCGCAGCCGAGCGCGAGGGTCCGGTTCTCCTGGTCGGGCACGAGCCGGATCTGTCGGCCGTGGTAGCCGAACTGACCGGCGCCCGCGTCGATCTGAAGAAGGGCGGCCTGGTGGCTCTGCGGCTAGGCGGCGGGGGTGGCGAGCTGGTACTCCTGCTGCGCCCCGCCGAGCTGGCGCTGATCGCCGGGATCACCCTCGTCGAGGCCTAGCTCGCCGCCGGCTGCGGAGTCGATCGCTGCCACGGGGTGGGCCCGGCCGGAATCGCCGCCGCCCTCGCCAACCGCGGCGTCGGAGCCCTGCTCGACCTCGCAGGTCTCGGCATTGGCGGTCTCGGCGTCGGCGGGCTCGGCCGCAAAGCGGTAGCCGATCCCGAAGTGCGTGTGGATGTAGCGCCAGTCGGGCGAGGCGCGCTCGAGCTTGTGGCGTAGCTTGCGCACGAACACGTCGACCGAGCGATCGCCGCGTACCATCGCGTACCCCCAGAGTCGCGAGTAGACGTCCTCGCGCTCGAGCACGCGTCCTTCGCCGGAGGCGAGCAGCTCGATCAGCTCGAACTCGCGCCGCGTCAGCCCAAGGCTGTTCCCGTTCACGAACGCCTGGAAGCGGTCCGAGCGGATCTCGACCTCGCCGGCGACGATCGGCTTGTTGCTGGAGCGACCGGCCATCCGGCGACGGCGGCGCACGAGCCCCTGGACGCGGGCGATCACCTCCTCGGGGTGGCAGGGCTTGGTGATCCAGTCGTCTGCCCCCAGCCGCAGCCCGCGCACGCGCTGGGCGACGGTCGAGGGCCCGGTACAGACGATGATGCCGAGGTCCGGCAGCTCGCCGCAGACACGCTCGAGCCAGGTCCACGCCTGCGGCCCGAGCACCGCCAGGTCGACGACCATCGCACTCAGCCGCATCGAGGAGATCGCGTCAACCGGAACCGGGCTGGCGAGCACGCGGTGCTCCCAGCCGAGCCGGTCCAGTCGCTTGCTCAGGACCTGGATGAACCCACTGTCGCGGTCGAGAACCGCCACCCGTAGGGTGGAGGTGCCCCCCGCGCTCGAACCGACTCCTTCATCCTTGGAGAGGATGCCCGTCGTCATCTGCGCGCAGTGTATAGGCGGCAGCCCCAGGTCCGTCAATGTCCGCAGACGATGGTCACAGGATCTTCACAGGCGGTTTCTCGCTGTTTGCGGACCCGACCGCCCGCGCAGGCGCCGGCGATCGAGTGTCGACTCGCCGGGCGGCGCCTGCGCTCAAGCGCCGACCGGCCCGCGCGGGCGCGGCGATCAGGTGCCGATCGACCCAGATTGCTCGGAGAACTCGCGGAACAGCCCGGTAACGACGAAGGCGACCTGCTCGCCGACGTCGACCGCGTTGTCGCCGATCCGCTCCAGCGCCCGTGCGACGAGGATCATGTGCATCGCCCACTCGCGCGTGTCGGGATCGTCGCCGATCTCGAGCGCGCTGTTGAAGATCTCGCGGTTCAGGCGATTGATGTCGCGATCCTGGCGCGCCAGGTCTTCGGCCAGCCCGATGTCGCGCCCGGAGAAGGCCGCCTTGCACTGGACCACCTCAGAGCGCGCGTGCGCCCCCATCTTCAGGATCGTCTCGAGCACCTCCGGCCGCACCGGCGGCTGGTAGCCCGACAGCGGGATCAGCTTGGCGATGTTCACGCACTGATCGCCCATTCGCTCGACGTGCACGATCACGTGCAGCAGCGCGGCAACCAGCCGCAGGTCGCCGGCGACGGGCGCCTGGGTGGCAAGCAGCGAAAGGATCCCCTGATGGACTTCCAGGTAGCGCCCGTCGACGCGGTCGTCGTCGGCAATCACCATCTGGGCCAGCTCGACGTCCTGGTGGGTGAGCGCCTCCAGCGTGCGGTCGAGCTGCTCGACCACCACGTCCAGCCCTCCCAGCGCGCGCTCTTCCAGTTCCTGCAACTGCTGCTGAAAGTGCTGGCGCCCCTGCGCGGCGGTCAGCTGCACTGGCTGCCCGGTGTTCGCCTCTGTGCCCATGCCGACCTGCCTTAACCGAACTTCCCGGTGACGTATTCCTCGGTGCGCGAGTCCTCGGGGTTGGTGAAGATCTTTTCCGTCGGCCCGACCTCGATCAGCTCGCCGTCGAGCATGAAGGCGGTGCGGTCGGCCACCCGCGCGGCCTGCTGCATGTTGTGGGTGACGATCACGATCGTCACGCGCCGCTTGAGCTGGTCGATCAGCTCCTCGATCTTCAGCGTTGCGATCGGGTCCAGCGCCGAGCAGGGCTCGTCCATCAGGATCGCCTCGGGCTCGACCGCCAGCGAGCGGGCGATGCACAGCCGCTGCTGCTGCCCGCCGGAGAGCCCGGCCCCCGGCTCGGAGAGGCGGTCCTTGACCTCCTCCCACAGCCCGGCGCCGCGCAGCGCCGACTCGACGCGGTGCTGCAGGTCGCCGGCTTTACGCGTGGAGAGCCGCAGCCCGGCGGCGACGTTGTCGAACACCGACATCGTCGGGAAGGGATTGGGCTTCTGAAAGACCATGCCGATCGCCCGGCGCACGGCGACGACGTCGATCGAAGGATCGTAGACGTCGAGATCGTCGAGCAGCACCCGTCCCTCGGCGCGCGCGCCCGGGACCTCCTCGTGCATGCGGTTGATGCAGCGCACCATCGTCGACTTGCCACAGCCCGAGGGCCCGATGATCGCCGTCACCTCGCCGGAGCGAAACTGCAGGTCGATGCCCTTGACCTGCTCGACCTCGCCGTAGAAGGCTTTCAGCCGCTGCAGCGTAACGGTGAGCCCGGCGGGCGCGAGCAGCCCGGTCGGCTCGCCTGCGTCGCCGTCGTGCGGCGCGCTCTGGGAGGCGTTGGCGGGCTTTGGCTCGAGCATGTCGGGTGCCGGCAGGCCGGCTGGGTCGATGCGGGATTCGGCTGGGCTCATCCTAGGCGGCTCCTGCGCGCGACCAGCCGAGCGAACAGGTTCAGGAGCAAGATCATGCTCACCAGCGTGAGCGCTGCTCCCCAGGCACGGTTTACCACGGCTGTGGTCGGAGACGTGACGTCGTTGTAGATTTGGACGGGAAGCGAGTTCATAAAGCCGCTCAGCGAAAAGCTCGTCCTGAAGGTGGCGGCGGCCGTGAACAGCAGCGGCGCCGTCTCGCCGGCGGCACGGGCGATCGCCAGCAGGATTCCGGTGACGAGCCCCGGCAGCGCGGTCGGCAGGACGATCCGCGCGATCGTCCTCCAGCGCGGCGCCCCCAGGGCGAGTGCCGATTCGCGCAGGGCGCCCGGAACCAGCAGCAGCACCACCTCGGCCGAGCGCGTCACGACCGGCAGCATCAGCAGCGCCAGCGCGAAGGACCCCTTGTAGGCGGCGTAGGAGGAGCCCGTGCCGGCGATCAGCACGATGTAGACGAACAGCCCGAACATGATCGAGGGCACGCCGGTGAGCACGTCCACGAAGAAACGGACCGTGTGGGCAAAGCGCGAGGAGCGCCCGTACTCGACCAGCCAGACCGCGACGCCGACGCCGATCGGCACCGCCAGAGCGGCGGCCAGCGCGACGATCTCGATCGTGCCGAGGATCGCGCTCTTGATGCCGCCGATCGACTCCTTGGCAAAGAAGGTGTTGCCGGTCGGGTCTGTCGTGAAGAAGCTCCAGCTCCAGGAGCCCAGCCCCTTGGAGAGCAGGTAGTAGACGATCAGCGCAAGCGGGATCAGCGCCACGACGGTCGCGGTGAGGATGCAGGCGCGGGCGAGCCGGTCTTTGCGCCGCCGCGCGGGGGTGAGCGCGAAGCGCTCGATGCCGTGACCGGTCGCGCTCATGCTCCGAGCGCCGCCGCGGCCGGGGTGGTGCTCTCGGCAAAGTCGCCGGCGCGGCGCTTGGGCGTTTGGCTGCGCGCCGCGTGGACGACCAGCAGCCGCGCGGCCACGTTGACCAGCAGCGTCAGGACGAACAGCACGAGCCCGGCGGCGAACAGGGCGTTGCGGTGCAGTTCCTGGGCCTCGCCGAACTCGTTGGCGATCACCGCGGCAAGCGAGTACCCCTGTCCGAACAGATGCCCGCTCAGCTGTGGCGCATCGCCGATCAGGATCGTCACCGCGATCGTCTCTCCGATCGCGCGCCCGAGCCCGAGCATCGCCGCGCCGGTGATGCCGCTGCGGCAGTAGGGAAGCACGGCCAGCCGGATCATCTCCCAGCGGGTGGCGCCGAGCCCGAGCGCCGCCTCCTTGTGGTCGCCGGGGACGGTGCTCATCACCTCGCGCGAGATAGCGCTGACGATCGGCAGGATCATGATCGCCAGCACCGGCCCGGTGATGAAGTAGTTGGGGATCGTCACGATCCCGCCGCCGACGAAGGGAACGCCGGAGAGCCGGTCGGCGACCCACTGCTCGGCCGGCTGCAGCTTGGGCGCCAGGAAGAAGATCCCCCACAGTCCGTAGACGACCGAAGGCACCGCGGCCAGCAGCTCGATCAGGATCGTCACCGGCCCGCGGATCCGCCGCGGCGAGAGCTCGGTGACGTACAGCGCCGTGGCCACGGCGACCGGCACGCCGACGATCAGCGCCAGCGCCGAGGTGATCAGCGTGCCGACCAGCAGCGGCAGGGCGCCGAATTTGTTGGCGCTGACGTTCCAGTCGTTGCCGAAAGTGAAGCCGAGGACGCCTTCCTTTTCAAACGCCGGCGCGGCTTCGCCGACGAGCCGGATGAAGAAGTAGACGATCAGCGCGAGGATCGCGACCGCCAGGGCGGTGAGCCCGTACCTAAGCGCGCGGTCGGGAAGGCGCGCAAGCGGCGAGCGCTCGAGCTTCGAGCGGCCGCCGCTTGCAAGCGAAGCTGCCTCCATGCCCTGCTCAGTGCCCCGCTCCGCCCGCGCCCGCCCGCTCGACCGCTGGGAGGCGGCGAGCAGGAGCGGGGCATTCGGAGCGGGCCACGGTCGATCAGCCGATCGCTGACCCGTTGCACTGCAGTCCGGTGACCGCAGCCTTCGACTTTTCGAGGATCGCGCTCGGCAGCGCCGCGTAGTCGGCCTGGGCGAGGATGCTCTGCCCCGAGCCGAACCCGTAGTTCAGGAACGCAACGACGCCCTTTGCGGCCGCTTCGCCGCCGGGGATGCCGGCCTTGCACATGTCCTTGTAGACCACGATGAAGGTCTGCGAGGTGATCGGATATGCCTTCGGCGAGGCGGGGTTTTTGATTTTGAAGCCGAGGTTGGCCGGCACTTCGACCCCTTCGGCGGCGGCGCTGGTCGATTCGAGCGTCGGTTCGACGTAGGCGCCGGACTTGTTCTTGACGCTGGCGTAGGTGAATTTGTGCTGCAGCGCGTATGCCTGCTCGACATAGCCGACAGCGCCGGTGGTCTGCGCCACCGCTCCGGCGACGCCGGCGTTGCCCTTGGCTCCGGTGCCCGTCGGCCACTGGACGTCCTTGCCTTCGCCGACCTTGCTCTTCCATTCCGGGTCGGCCGAGGTCAGAAAGCCAGTGAAGCCGGCGGTGGTGCCCGAGGAGTCCGAGCGGTGGACCACGGTGATCGCCGTGCTCGGCAGCGAGACGCCGTGGTTCAGCGCCTTGATCTCGGCGTCGTTCCAGCTCTTGACCTTGCCGAGGTAGACGTCGGCGATCGTCTTTGCATCGAGCTTGAGCCCGCTCTGCACGCCGGGGAGGTTGTAGGAGACGGTGATCGCGCCGAGGAACATCGGCAGCTGCTGCACCGGCCCGACCTTTTCGAGCGTCGCGACGTCGGCCGGCTTCAGCGGTGGGTCCGAGGCGCCGAAGTCGACCGTCTTGCCCTCGAGTGCTGTGATGCCGGCGCCCGAGCCGACGGGCTGGTAGTTGACGGTCAGGCCGGAGCTGGAGCCCCACTGCTGGTAGACCGGGGCGGCGAAGGTCGAGCCGGCGCCGGAGAGTGTCGCGGACGATGAGCTGGTGGTGCTGCCGGTGGTGCTGGATTCTTTCGATTTGCCGCACGCGGCAACGCCAACCGCGAGCAGCGCGCAACTGGCTAGCGCGCCGATCTTGTTCTTGCTCACAACTTCTCCTCTGACTGGATTTTTCGAGGGCCAGCGGGCTTTGCCCCGCTGCGCCGGCTCAGTGCCGGTGGCTCTTGCGACCGGGCCACCGCGCGCAGTCTGTGCGCTAGCCGCGATGCCCGTTGTGAAGATCTTGTGAAAGCTCGTGCGGACGCGTCCCGTTCTGCGCGGGTTGCGCCACCGGCTGGGGCTGGAAGCGGTAGCCGAAGCCGGGGTGGGTGTGGATGAAGCGCCGGTCGGGCATCGCCGCCTCCAGGTTGCTGCGCAGCTTGCTCACATAGACGTCCACCGAGCGGTCGCCGCGCCGCAGCTCGCCGCCCCAAACGGCTTCGTAGAGCTCGCTGCGGGTGAGGATCGTTTCGGTCTGGCGCACCAGCGCCACCAGTAGCTCGAATTCGCGCATCGAGAGCGTCAGCGCCCGCCCGGCCGCGAGCACCAGACCGTCGCTGAGCCTGACCTCCAGCTCACCGGCGTACAGGACGGTCACATCGTCGTGCTCGACTCCCACGACCGGACAGCCTCCCGCACCGCTGACACGGGTGCGTTTAGAAGTCGTGATCCACTCGTAAAGAACCTGTGAAGGGGATCGAGCAGTCGGCATCGCTTTACCTCGGCGTCATATCCTGCCGCGATGGGTTTGCTCAAACGCGAATACGACCCGACGCTGATGGCCTTGGTCGAGGAGGCGGGCCGCAACGTGCAGCGCTCGGGCCTGCTGCTCCGCGACCTGCTCGCCGAGTTCCCCGATCGGATGGCGATGACGCAGGACCTGAAGGTCTGCGAGCAGGAGGGGGACCGGATCACCCACGACATCATCCACCGGCTGGCCGAGGGCCGGCGGATCAGGGCCCCGTTCGCCGCCGGCGACGGCTACGCGCTGGCGACCGCTCTGGACGACGTCGTCGACAACGTCGAGCAGGCGGCGGCCCAGCTCGGCCTCTACCGCGTCGAAGCGGCGATGGAGCAGGCGCTTGACTTCGCCGAGGTGCTCGTCGGCGCCGGCGAGCAGATCGCCCGCGCCCTGCGCTGCCTGCGCACGGGCACCGACATGTCCCCCAACCTGGTCGAGATCCATCGCCTGGAGAACGAGGGCGATCGCCTCCAGCGCGACGCGGTCGCCTCGCTGTTCGCCGGCGGCACCGACCCGATGGTCGTCATCCGCTGGAAGGACGTCTTCGAGTCGCTGGAGGGCGCGGTCGACGCCTGCGAGACGGTCGCGCACGTGCTCGAGGGAATCACGCTCAAGCAGCACCGCCCGGCCGGCCGCTGAGGTGAGGTTGCGCTGCGGGGCCCCTGGCCTGTAGTCGCCCGTGGGTGGCCGAAGGTTGCGCTACGGCGCGTCGGCCTGCAGCGTCGCTCCGTGGGGCTCGCCGATCAGGAAGGCCTGGAAGGGCGCCGAGGCACCGGCGGCAAGGCTCGGGATCACCGCGCGCGCGGCGGCGACGATGCGCCCGCCGCGGCGGGCGAGCACGAACACGGGCAGGTTGGTCTGCGCCGTCGCAGAGCGGTTGAGGATCGTCCCGCCCGCCCCCGCTCCGTTGGTCGGGTCTTCGATTGGGTGCAGCCCGGAGACGGTCAACGCAGGAACCGCCCCCACGGTCGTGTGCCCTTCACCGACCTCGGCGGTGGCGCTCGTCGGTTCGCCGTTTGCCGGCACCTGGTCATCGACCCAGGTGAGCGTTGCGTGCCCCGCAAGGAATGGGATCGAAGCAAGCGCGCTTTCCAGTCCGGCGCCGTCGTTTTCGTAGAGCATCTGCCCCGAGCCGCTGCGCACCTTGACCGCCAGCGGCAGTTCGCGCAGCGCGCGTCCGGATTCGTTGCGCACGGTGACCGCCACGGCCGCGGCTTCGGAGCCGTGTACCACGGTGACCGAGAGTACTTTCACAAGCGTGCTGGGCCGGGAGATCTGCACTCCTTGCTGGGCAAGCGAGACATGCTTTGCCTGACGTTGCAGCCGAGCGCTCTTTTCCTGGGTGGACTCGCAAGCGCCAAGCCCCAGGCAAAGCGCGACTGCGGCGCAGGCAAGCGAGCAGCCACGAGCGGCCAGACCAGGGCGCCGAAGGCGCCCCCGTCCCAACTGTCCCTCGCCCTCGTCGCGCGCCCGTCGGGGCCCGCCGGCCCCGAGCGGTGGGTCGCTCACCCGAACGCTCCGCTTACGTACTCGCGCGTGCGCTCCTGCGTCGGCCGGTCGAAGACCTGCTCGGCGGCTCCGTACTCGACGAGCTCGCCCAGGTGCATGAAGGCGACGTGGTCGGCGACGCGGAAGGCCTGCTGCAGGTTGTGCGTGACGATCACGATCGCGACCTGCGAGCGCAGCGAGACGATCAACTCCTCGATCGTTGCGGTCGAGATCGGATCCAGCGCCGAGCAGGGCTCGTCCAGCAGCAGCACCTCCGGCTTGGCGGCCAGCGCGCGGGCGATGCAGAGCCGCTGCTGTTGCCCGCCGGAGAGACGAAGCGCGGGCCGGCCCAGATCGCCGGCGACCTCCTCGTAGAGCCCGGCCCTGCGCAGGGCCTCGATCACGGCCTGCTCGATCTCCGGCGAGCGCCGGCGCCGGCGCCGACCGCGCGCCGGCGACTGCTCGGCAAGCGAGTAGGCGACGTTGTCGAAGATCGACATCGGGAAGGGATTGGGCTGCTGGAAGACCATCGAGACGCGCCGGCGCAGCGAGTTGACCTCCAGGGAGTGGACGTCCTCGCCGTCGAGCGTCACGCGCCCGGCCCGGGCGGCCCCCTCGGTGATCTCGGTCAGCCGGTTCAGCGAGCGCAGCAGCGTCGTCTTGCCCGACCCCGAGGCGCCGATCAGAGCAAGCACCTCCCCCTCGCGGACGGTCAGCGACACGTCGCGCACGACCCAGTTCTCGCCGTAGGCAAGCCAGACCGATTCGAGTTGCATGCGCTCGCGGACGCTCGCGACGGGCGGTCGGCTGGCGCGCAAGCGGGCCGCCCGGGAGGGCTGGCTCGGCTCGCTTACGACCGTGGCGCCGTGCCCGTTGCCGCCGGTCGGCGCCGGCGCGACGGTCGGGGCCCGGTCGAGGGCGATCCGCCGGATCGGGGGCGGGGTTAGCGAGTCCAAGGCAGATCCCATCCGAAGGCGCTCCAGATGCTGCGACGAGCGACCGAGCGATCGCGAGCGATCCAGACGGCGAGCCCGTTAAGCGCAAGCACGATCAGCAGCAGCACGAATGCGGCTGCATAGGCCTTTTCGTGCGAGTTGCCCTCGCCGGCGGGCGACTCGTAGAAGATGTAGCTCGTAAGCGTCGCTCCCGTGCCGCGCAGCAGCCCAAGAAAGCCGCCGTTCGGTTCGGTGTTGACCCCCCCGCCCAGCAGAATCGTGATGATCGCGGTGTCGCCGACGATCCGCCCCATCGCAAGCACCCCCCCCGTCGCCGAGGAGGCTCGGATCGCGGGCAGCAGCACATAGCGGATCGTCGTGATCCGTGTCTTGCCGAGTGCGTGCGACCCCTCTCGCAGTCGCGAGGGCAGCAGCGCCAGCGCCTCGTAGTTGGCGGCCACCACGAGCGGCGTCGCGAGCACCCCCATGGCAACCCCGGCGGTCAGAAAGGAGGTCCCGGTCACGCCGCCGCTAACCGAGCTCTCGCTAAGAAAGCCGAGGAACCCTCGCGAGAAGACGAGTAGCCCAAACAGCGCGAGCACCACGCTAGGCACGCCAGCGAGCGTCTCGAGCGCCGACTCGACGGTGCGCGCCAGCCAGCCGGGCCGCGCGTACTCGGACAGCCAGACCGCTATCCCCATGCCGATCGGAACGGCAAGCGCGGTGCCGATCGCCACGATGACGAAGGTTCCGACGATCGGGTCGAAGAAGCCGCCGCTGCCCTGCTGGGTGATCTCGGGCTTTGGCGAGGTGACGAGCATCGAAGGCTCCAGAAAGGCGAGCCCCTTCACCATCATGTACAGGACGACCCAGGCGGCGATCAGGCACAGCCCGATCCCGGTTGCCCAGCAGGCCCAGTAGAAGCCCCGATCCAGGAGCGGCCAGCTGCGAGTGCTCTCGCGCCCGGGCCGGGCGATCGGCAGCGACGGCCCGCGCGAGATCGGAGCGTCGGCGGTCGGCGCGACCACCTCAGAGAACCCCAAAGCGAGCGATCGATCGCTTAGTCGCCCAGCCGGCCAGCGACAGCAGCGTCGCCGACACCAGCAGCACCGCGGCGATCGCGTACAGCGTGTGCGAGAGCGCGCCGATGTTCAGCCCGCCGGCTTCTTGAAAGATCGTGGCGGCCAGGGGCCGCACCGGCTCGTAGAGGAAGGTCAGCCCGTCCAGCGGGTTAGCGTTAAAGTCGCGGCTGCCGGCGACCAGGTCGAGCATCACCGCCTCGCCGAGCGCGCGAGCGGTGGCGAGGATCAGCCCGGCGACGATCGCCGGTCGTGCGGTACGCAGCGAAACCCGCCAGATCGTGCGCCAGCGGTTGACTCCCAGCGCGGCTGACCCCTCCTTCCAGGAGCCCGGCACCGCGGCGAGCGCGTTCATCGTGATCGCCACCATGATCGGCAGGATCATCACGGCAAGGATCACCGCCCCGGTTGAGAGGTTGTTGCCATTGAGCTGGACGACGTAGATCACCGACTGCTTACGCGAGTTGGAGATAAAGTCGTGTTCGATCCAGGGCGCCAGCGCAAGGATCCCGATCAGCCCGTAGATGATCGAGGGGACCCCCGCCAGCAGCCGCACGACCGGTTCGACCGTGCGGCGGACCGCCGAGGGGGCAAACTCCGTCAGGAAGACCGCCGCCAAGGTGCTGACCACGAGCGCGATCAGCACGGCCGGAAGGGTGGTGACGATCGTTCCCCAGATCAGCGGCCAAGCGCGGAAGTAATAGATCGAGTGCCCCGGTAGCGGCGTCGAGTCGCGCATCGCGCGCATCGAGGCGTCCGGTTCGGCTCCCGAGCCGAACCACGCCAGCCCATTGTGGGAAAACGAAGGCCAAGCCTTGATTGCGACGGTCACCACCATCGCCGCGATCACCACCAGCACGCCGACGGCAAACGCGCCGAGCGTGAGCTCGGCGCGCCTGTCGCGTCTGGCCGCCGCGTGCGGATGCGGGGCCCGTTGCCCGAAGCCAATCACCTCAGGCGGTGCTGTCTGCTCCTAGTGGATCGCGATCCACTGGGAGTTGATGATCCTTTTGGTGACCGCGTTGCCGCTGGTCACCCATTTGATGTACTTGACGGCTGCCGCGCTCGGATGGGTGGTCGTGACCATCCAGAAGTTACGCACGCCGGTGTACTGCCCCGACCGTGCGTTGCGCAGATTGCAAGCGACCCCCTGGTAGCCGACGGCGTTGGTGCCGGGCGTATAGGCAAAGGACACGAAGCCGATCCCCTGCTTGTCGGCGATGACGGCGTTCTGCTCCAGTCCGTTCGAGGTCTTGGCGGTCGCGCTGGGGGAGACCTGCAGATATTCGCCAAGGAATATGTGCTGGAAGGCGTCCTGGGTACCCGAGGCGCCATCGCGGTCGAACAGGTCGATCGGCCCGCTGATGTGTGCCCCCGGCACTTCGCTCCAGTCGCGCGTGCGCCCGGTGAAGATGCTTTCCACCTCCTGCTGGGAGAGGTTTGCGATCGGGTTGGCTTTGTTGGTGATGATGCAAACTCCGTCGCGGGCGATCTTGGTGAAAATCAGGTGTTTCGGGTCGACCCCCTTGATCGGGTCGCGCGAGGAGTCGCCGACGTCAAAGCGCCCGGTGGAGGCGCCGTTGATGCCGATGTCGCTCTCGCCGCCCAGGACCTGTGGTTCGGGGATTTTCGGGAACGCTTTGTGGTATGCGCCCGCGAGCTCCTTAGCGAGCGGCAGCACAGAGGTGGACCCCCCCTCGATCAGGCGCTTGGCGGCGATCGCCCCGGCAGGGGCGGCAAGGCCGACGAGCAGGCCGAGTAGGGCTATCAGGGTACGATGCTTACGGGTGCGGTGCGCTCGCACAGGGCTGGCTCCTTTTTGAGTAATGACTGGGAGTCGGTAGGTAAACGCCTTGTTACGGCCCCACGGTGGCCCTAAGGCTATGTGCGGTAGGTGCCCTGACGAGCGCCCACACGGCTCCGCAACGTAAGACTGGCGTCAAGCGCGCCGGACGTTGTTTTGTTTTTGTGAACGGGATTGCTTTCCGCTGGCGCCCATGTGATGCTGGCGGCGCCGCGGGCCGGCCAGTGCGTGACGGCGGACGTGGACTGCTGTGACAGCGAGCCGTCGCTGAGGCTTTGAGGGGCGTCGCGGCGCTCATCCGTGTCCGATCCGCAGACAGATGACAGACCAAGACCAACCCAACCAGACCCCCAGCGGCAACGGCTATTCGCGTGCGGGCGCTGCGCGCGTGCGCTCGGGCCTGGCAACGCGCCGCAACCCGGCGCTGGTGCTGCTCGGCGACGTCGCGCAAGGCACGCGCAGGGTGCTGCTGCGCGACCCGATCAACACCTTCCTGCTGCTCGCCTCGGTTGCGCTGGCGATCGCGTTCGCAAGCCTGCTAGGCGCGATCAAGCCGGCGAGCTCGGGCAGGCCGGTGCCGCTCTCGACGGTCGAGGCGCTGGCCCATCACCGCCAGATCGCAAGCGCGACGATGCTCGACCACGACAGCCGCGTGGTAATCGCCACCACCACGCAGGCCCCCGCCCTGCTGCCGAGCGGCGCGGTGCCGCCGTCCAGCAGCCACACCGAAGTCGTCGCGCCCAAAGGCCCCAAGGGCAAGTCGAGCACGCGCACGGTCGTGACCCAGCCGCCGTCGGCCGGCGTGCAACAGCAACTGTGGGCCGCCTACCCGGCATCCGGCGCGCAGACGGGTCAGATCCTCACGACCCTGTACTCCAGCGGCGCCGCGGTCACGATCGACCAGCAGTCGGGCAAGCCGACCAAGGCGATCGTCGTCCAGTTCCTGATCCCGATCCTGCTCCTGGTGTGCCTGTTCTCCTTCTTCACGCGCCTGGGCGCCGAGGGCGCGGCCGGCGGCATCGCCGCCTTCTCGCAGTTCACCGGCAAGGGCAAGCGCAAAGGCAAGGGCATGGCCCACCAGATCACCTTCGCCGACGTAGCGGGCGCCGGCGACGCGGTGGCCGAGCTGCGCGAGATCCGCGACTACCTGGCCGAACCGGGCAAGTACCTGGAGGTTGGAGCGGCAGCACCCAAGGGGGTGCTGCTGGTTGGGCCGCCCGGGACCGGCAAGACGCTGCTGGCCAAGGCGGTCGCCGGCGAGGCCGATGCGGCCTTCTTCTCGCTGTCGGGCTCGGACTTCGTGGAGAGCCTGGTCGGAGTAGGCGCGGCTCGCGTACGCGACCTGTTCCGCAAGGCGCGCAAGGCGGCGCCGGCGATCATCTTCATCGACGAGCTCGACGCCGCCGGGCGCAAGCGAGGCGCCGGCATCGGTCAGGGCAACGACGAGCGCGAGCAGACGCTCAACCAGATCCTGGTGGAGATGGACGGCTTCGCGGGAGACGGCGGCCTCGTGGTGATGGGCGCCACCAACCGCCCCGACATCCTCGACCCGGCTCTGCTTCGCCCCGGCCGCTTCGACCGTCAGGTCGTGATCGACAACCCCGACGTGCACGGCCGCCTGGAAATCCTGCGTCTACACGGCGACAAGCGCCCGCTGGCTCCGGGAGCCTCGCTGGAGGAGGTCGCAAAGCAGACGCCCGGGTTCAGCGGCGCCGAGCTTGCCAACGTAATCAACGAGGCCGCGCTGCTGTCGGTACGCGACGGCCGCGCCGAGATCGACCAGCACACCCTGGAGGAGGCGATCGACCGCGTCGTCGCCGGCCCGGCCAAGAAGCACATCCTCACCGAGGCCGAGCGCTGGCTGATCTCGATCCACGAGTCCGCCCATGCCGTGGTGACCGATGCCCTCGGCCACACCTCCTCGACGCGCAAGCTCTCGATCGTCGCCCGCGGCCGCCAGCTCGGCACCGCGGCGCACATGCTCTCAGACCGCGACCAGGTGATCATGTCCGAGCCCGACCTGCAGAGCCAGCTGGTCGTGATCCTGGCGGGGATAGCCGGCGAGCGGATCGCCTTCGGACACGTCTCCACCGCCGCCAACGACGACCTGCACGCCGCGACCACGCTCGCGCGCAGCATGGTCACGAGCTACGGCATGTCCGAGGCGCTCGGGCTCGTGACGATCGGCGAGAAGGGCGGCGAGGTGTTCCTAGGAGCCAGCCTGCAGGACCTCGGCTCGGTCGGCCCGGAGACGCTCAACCTGATCGACAACGAGGTCGAGCGCCTGGTCGGCGACGCCGAGGCGCGTGCCGCGCTGGTGCTCGAGCGCAATTGGGCGACCGTCGAGGAGACGGCAAACGCGCTGCTGCAGCACGAGACGCTGTCGGGCCCGGCGCTCGAGGCGGTGCTCTCGACGGTCCAGGAGACGAGCCTGCAGGAGCTGAGCGACGTGCGCCGCGCCACCCGCGACCTCGACAAGGGCGCGTGAGCCGCCGGCGCGTAAAGGCGCCGTCGCCGGCGATGACGGTCGCGCTGGTCGCGCTGGTGCTCTCGACCACGGGTCTGGCCGACGCCGCGCGCAGGGCGGTCGTGGCGACGATCGCGGGCCACCCGGTCAGCGCCAAGCCGCACGCCGGGGGTGTCTTGCTACTCGGGCCAGGCGGCAAGTTCCCGGCGGCGGCGATCCCGACGGTGCGCAACGCCTCGCGAGTTGGTGGCAGGACGGTTGCGCAGCTGGAAGGCAGCTGCCGTCCTGCCACGGTCGACGTCGGCACGTGGTGTCTCGAAAGCACTCCGTTCCCGCTGACCAAGGAAGACAGAGGCAAGAACAACTTCATATGGGCGAGCAAGAAGTGCGAGGAAGAAGGGGGTTGGCTGCCGTCTGCCTCGGAGCTGCTCGGGGGTGCCGAACGCGTCAAGCTCGATTCGACCATCCACGACTCGCAGTTGACTGCCTCGATCGATCTCGACCCGACGCGCGGTCTCAAGGACCTGCGCGAGATGTCCTCGAGCCTCGTGACAACCGAGGCCGGCCCAGAAGCCGCCGGCTCGGAGGGCGTCTCTGAAGGCGCCACCGGCAACCCACGTCAGGGCCAGTCAAACCCGGTGCCGCTGCCGGCCAATCCGCTGCCGGAAACGCTTCAGTACGTCACGGTCTACGACAACCACAACCTGGGCGGATTCGCAGGCTCAGAGCCCGTCCAGAGCCCGGAGAGCTTTCGCTGCGCCTACGAGAAGGCGCCGGGCGCGCTGAACAGCGGCGGCTCGTGATCTGCCCGGGCGATGCGTGCGAGCCCCCGGACCCAGCCCGACCTGCAGCCCAACCGGTGTCGCCGGCGTGAGCGCTCGCCCCGGGCGCTGGCTGCCCTGGCGCTCTGGCTGGCTCTGCTCGCGTCAGGCCCGACCACCGCAGGAGCGATCATCCTGCCGGCCCAGACCATCGACGGTCCCAACGAGCAGATCGTCGGCTTTGGCGGGGTAGCGATGGCCGAAGACGGCACCGGAGGGGTGGTCTATCTCAAGCGCGTCGAAGGCGTCGCGCACGTCTTTGTCTCGCGCTACCTGCAGGGTCGCTGGCTCGCGCCGATCAGGGTCGACACAGAACAGCCCTACGGCGCGAGCTGGCCACGCATCGGGGCCGCCGACGGGGGCGAGCTCGTCGTGGTGTGGGCGACCCCGTTTGCCACCGAAGGCAGTCGTCCGGTCGACGAGCTGCTCGGCTCCACGCTCGGCCCGGGCTCGAGCGCGTTCGGGCCGGCGATGATCGTCGACCCCAACCTCCGCACCGGCACCGGCACGAGCCCCGATCTGGCGATGAGCTCGACCGGGCAGGCCGACGTCGTCTACCGCGTCGTCAACGAAAGCTCGGGCCAGAGCATCCCGCTGCTGCGCCCGGGAGACGTCGTCGAGGACGTACGCGTCGCCCACTTCAACGGCGAGACCTGGACGCGGCTCGGCGCCGTCAATCGCAACGCCGGCGTGTCGATGCGAGCTCCGACCGACGCCAACGCCCCCCAGGTGGCGATTGGCCCGACAGGCAACGGCGTGGTGGTGTGGCAGGAGCCAGACATCGAAGGCGTGGCTCGCATCTGGGCCCGGCGACTGTTCGGCCGAAGCCTCGAATACGTCCTGCCGGTGAGCGCGAGGAGCTTTGCCGGAGCGCCGATCGACCAGGACGCAGACGCCCCGGCGGTGGCCTTCTCGCCTCTGGGACAGGTCGAGGTCGCGTATCGTCAGCCGGTTGGCCCGGGCTCGCCACTGCCCGGCCCGCGCATCTTCCTGAACACGCTCACCGACGGCGAATCTGGCAACGGCGCCGAGTTCGAAGGCGCGACGATCGTCGACACGGCCGTCTCCGGCGGCACCGGCGCGAGCATCGGGCCGCCGAGCATCGACATCGACGAAAAGCGCGGCATGCGCCTGCTCTACGACAGCGATGGCACGCCGAGAGTGATCGAAGGCACCGATCTGGGTCTGGCCGGCACGCTCTCGCTCGGCCCGTCCTTTGCGGGTGCGCAGGCGCCGGCGAGTGTGATCGACCCCGCCGGCGGCGGCGTCTCGGCCTGGCCGAGCGCCGACGCCCACGGCAACCCGGCCCTGGCCGTGCGCGAGGACTTTCCCGGCGGCGCGGTGCAAACGGCGCTGCTTGCCGGCGCCGCCGGTGGCCCGATCGGCGAAGTCGCAGTCGGCAGATCGGGGCTCGGAGACGGCATCGTGGCATTCATGCAGGGTGAGATCGGCGACGCCGGCATCGTCGCTGCGGAGGCCACCGCGCCGCCGCCGCAGGTCGTGGTCACGGCGCCGAACGGATGGATCCGCCCGGCCGGCGCAACGGTCTCCTGGCAGGCGGCAGCGAGCGCCGCCGGACCGCTCAGATACACGGTCGCGCTCGACGGTCGGCTGCTGGCGACTCCCTCCGAGACGCTCCAGCTGCGCCTGCCGATTCGTCGCCTAGCCGACGGACGGCACACGGTCCAGGTGCTGGTCGGCGACGCCGACGGTCAGGTGAGCCTCAGCGCCAGGCAGACGCTGCACGTCGATCGCACCGCGCCGATCGTGCAATTCGCGCCTGTCCAGCACGGGCAGGCCGTGCGCGTGCGCGTGAGCGACCGCGAGTCGTGGGTCGTACGCAACTCGGTCAGGATCGTGTTCGGCGACGGCTCGAGCGCACGCGGCCGTGCCCGGGCGACGCACCGGTACGCTCGCCCCGGCGTCTACCGCGTCGTGGTGTTCGCCCGCGACCGCGTCGGTAATGCGGGTGCGGTGAGCCGGCTGGTGAGCGTGGGATGAGAGGCGCGCTGCTGCCCGTGTGCCCATCGCTCGCAGCGGCGTGGCCCGGCGTTGCCCCGGCGCGCACCCGGCTGGCGTTGCTGGTCGCTGCCGTGCTGGTGCTCGCGTCGGTTGAAGCGACGCCCGCGCCGGCCGACGTGTTTGGGCCGATCTCGCTGTCTTCGCAGAGCAGCGCCCAACAGGCCGACTACGCACGCGACCCAGCCATCTCCGGCGACGGTCGCTACGTCGCCTTCGACGGGTCCTTCGGCGGGGTCACGGGCGTGTGGCGCAAGGACCTGCAGTCCGGGGCGGTCCAGGAGGTCGCCGGCGGCGATGCGGAGCTGCCGTCGATCAGCCAGAACGGTCAGTACGTCAGCTTCACGACGACCTCCAGGCTCTCTCCCCACGATCACAACGAAGCCCCGGACGTGTACGTGGCCGACCTGCTTCCCGGCTCGGCCGAACCCGAATACGAACTGGCCTCGGCGGTAGACGGCTCAGAAGAAGGCCTCCTCTACGAAGGCCGCGGCGAAGCGACCCGCTACGGCGCGCTGGCGCGTGGCCGCTATGCGCTCAGCGCCGACGGGCGCAAGGTCGTGTTCGTCACGACCTCGGTGTCCAACCTGGACGGTCCCGGGACCCCGGCGATGCAGGTTGCGATGCGCGACCTGGAAACGGATACGACGCAGCTGGTCAGCGCTGCCTACCCGCCCAGCCAGCACCCCGAACCGGTGTCGGGCAGCGAAGGCAGTGGCAGCTACGGTGCGGCGTACGAGGAAGGCGGTCAGGTGCCGCCGTTCCTGCCCGTCGGTGCCTACGCGGCGCCCCGGTCGATCGGCGCCTCGATCAGTGCGGATGGCTCCACGGTGGCGTGGCTCGGCCAGAACGTCGCAGACCAGGTGCGCCTGTTGCCCGGCGAATCGGCGATCGCCAAGTACGAGGAACCGCTGTGGCGTCGGATCGCCGACGGCCCGCTCGCGCCGACCAGGCGCATCACGGGCGGATCCGACCCCGAAGACCCCGCGTGCGTGGCAAGCGGCGAGTCGGCGATCGGCGAACTGGCCTCGCCGAGCGATCCCTGCCAGGGCCCGTTTGCCACCTATGCCGAGAAAGCCACGCCGGGAACAGGCGCAAGCGGCATCGGGAACTTCGTTCCCTGTCTCAGCGCCGACGGCTACACCGTGGCGTTCCTCGCGACCGCGCCGCTGGTGTCGTTCGGAGACGACTTCGGCAACACCGAAAACACGAGCAACCTCTACATCGCAGACATGCATCCGGGCCTGACGCGGGACGGCGCTCTGCGGGCGCTCACCGAGCCGGCCAGCGGCCTCGGCAGCGACCTGGCGACCAACGCGCCGGTGATCGACCTCGGGATCTCCGCCGACGCCGAGAAGGTGGCGTTCACGACGATGCGTACGGTCTTCCCGCTCGGCGCTCCGTCATACGTGAGCGCGCCGGCCCCGGTCCCGGGGATGGCCGAGCTGTTCGACGTCGATCTCGGTGACGAAACGCTGACTCGCGTGACGCAGGGCTACGAAGGCGGTGCCAGCGAACAGCCTCACGTCCAGCAGACGACCGGCGAAGACCCCTACTTCAAACTAGCTCGCGCTGACGGCGCGCTGTCGCCGTCCTATTCGAGCTCTGGCGACACGCTCGAGTTCGCCTCCACCGCCGCCAACCTGGTCTACGGGGACGGCAACACGCCGCCGGCAAGCGCCACCGCAAGCCGCGAATTCGACGGCTCGGATGCGTTCTCGGCGCCGCGCATCGAGTTCGGCTCCCAGCAGGCCGAAGGCTACGTCTCGAGCCCCCCCGCAACCTCGCTGCCGGTCCCTGAGTGGCGGTTGGAGGCGACGGCTTTCTCGCGGCGTGACGGCAGCGTCCTGATCGAGGTTCAGGCTCCCGGTGCGGGCTCGTTGAGGGCGGTGGCACGGGCCTTGGTGCCAGTCGCACGGGTGGGCGTGGTTGCTCGCTCGCATCACGGCGCGCGGCGCAGGCGGCTGGCGAGCGTGGCGGCGCGGACGGTGGCGAGCGTGGCTGTGACGGTCCGGGCCCCGGGCTTGGCGACTCTCGTGGCTCGCCCCTACGGTCGTTATCGAGCGTTGGTCGGCGCCCTTGCCGGCCTGTCGGCGAGCGTGAACCTGACCTTCACCGCTCAAGGCCACCCACCGCTGCACGAACGCATCATGGCCACATTCGCTCAGGTCCGGGCAAAGGCGCGACGCGCGGTCACGGTCGGCCGTGGCAGGGCTCATGCAGGAGGTGCCCAGCCAGGAAAGGCTGCGGGGAGCAGACGATGATCGGACGCACGCGCTCTCTTCTGCTTGCGCTGATGGCGACCGCGCTCTGCTGTCCGGCTGCGCCGGCCCTCGCAAGTCCGCTTCTTGACGACGGCGGGGCGAGCTGGCGCCTGGAACAGCCACCGCCGCCGCAACCGCCACCGGGCGTGACGCCCTCCTCTACGCCGGTTGGGCTCGGTCACGTCGGCGACGTCGAGTTCTGGGCGCCCAACCGCGGTCTGCTGATCACGGCGGGTAACGGCTCGACGATCCTGCCCGGCGTGTGGGCGTACAACGGTAAAGACTGGCACGAGCTCTCGAGGGTGTGCGGCGGGACGGACGGCCGGATCGCGTGGGCCGGCCCGGACGAATTCTGGACGATCTCCGATGGCCGGCCCGGGCAGGCTCCCGACGCGCACGGTGACCCCGCGCCGATCGAAGACAACACCCTCTGCCACTTCGCGGGGGGGAGGGTCGTCGGCTCCTACGCGTCGGTCGCGTTTCGCGCCAACTCCTACCAGCCGATGCACGCGGCCGGCTGCATAGCGCCAAACGATTGTTGGTTTGCCGGAGATCCGCTGCCCGCTCCCCAGAGTGGCTCGTTTCACCTGCACTGGAACGGCAGCTCGCTCAGCGAGGAACCGTATACGCAGGAAGGCTACGCCGTACAGGACGCAAGGGTGTTCGGCGGTCAGCTCTACGAGAGCGTCCAGCTCGCCGCACCGCTTCAGGAACCGCACGCTCTGCACCTCGTCAATCCGACCGGCGTGCAGCCGACCTTCGAACCGCTCTTCGGCCTACCGCTGTACGCGACGGGAGAGTTCCCGGACGCGCTCGGCGTTCTGCGCCTGTCGGCGACCGACCAGGCGCTCTGGGCGGCGGCCGGACCGGTCAGGGAAACACCGCTTGGCTCGACCGAAGGCCAGGTCACCGTCGCCCGCTACGCACAGGAAAGATGGCAGCAGCTGATCGGCCCGGCGAGCAACCCGTCGGGCGCTGCGCTGTTCGGCGAAAGCGTCGTGAGCTCGATAGCGGCCGAGCCGGAAAGCGAAAGCGCGTGGCTAGCGCTCGACGGGCAGGCCGACGCCGAACAGCCGAGCCCGACCGCGCAGGCACTCGTGACGCGCGTGGGCGCCGACGGATCGGTCTCCAGCGAAGACACGCTGGGCCTGCCCGAGCCGGGCGAAGGCATCGGTCCCAAGGGTGCGGCCTCCAAGCTTGCCTGCCCCGGTCTGCACGACTGTTGGCTCGTCACGACGCAGGGGTGGCTGTTTCACCTCACCGACGGAGAATCGCTGCCCCTGGACACCGACCCGGCATTCGCCGGCCTGATCACAGAACGCCCGCTCGACGAAGGGGTGCCGCAGATCCCGCCGGACGCGCCGCCCACCGACGACTCCGGCCTGCTGGGCGAACCGCCGCAGGAACTCGGTCAGATCCCGGAAACCCCCAAGCCACCCGAAGAACGCGTGACCGTGCCGCTGCTCTCGCATCTGCGCTCGCGGCTGGTGGCGGGAACGACGCTTGAATTGAGTTTTCGCCTCGCGGTCAAGGCGCGCATCGAGCTGATCGCCGAGCGAGGCAAGCAGATCGTGGCGCACACCACGATGCGTGAGCTTGCCAGAGGCAAGCGCCGGCTTCTGCTGCGCCTGGACCGCCGCCGCTGGCCCACCAAGTTGCAGCTGAAGACGCATGCCCTCGCGCCGCTACCGACCGTGTCAAGCGGCGGCTCGAGCAACAGCGGCACGGTCAGCACGCCCTTCATCGGCCTGCCCGAGCTTGACTCTCTGGGGCTGTTGTCTTGAAGGCCCGACAGACGAGGGCCCGCCGGACTTCTCGCCGGACATTTGCGCTGCTCCTGCTCGTTGCGTCGGTGGCTGCGATCCTGCGGATCGACCCGTTTGGCGATTCCGGGCCCTCGCACGCGCTCGCGCTGGGAGCGCTGAACGAACCGACGGCGCAAACCGACGATTCGGCACCGGCTCCGAACGTGACGATGCTCGGCGCCTCGCCGGCTGAGGCGCCCGGCGAGACGTGGGGAGTCGGTCTTTCCAGCGAAGGTAGCGGCGAATTCCCCTCGGTGCTGGTCCGCTACACCGAAAACGGCGGCTGGACACTCGGTCCCGCCTTCCTGGACAGCGAAGGCAAACCGCTCGCCGGCTTCAAGCTGTTTGCCCCCGACGGTTCGACGGCGAGCCCGCTCTCCGGAGAGATCACGGCTCACGGGGCAGGCGTGCTTGGTGGCGAAGTCCCCGCCGGCGCGGGCGAATCGCCGCGCCAGGTGGTGCTCGTACGCGATCCCGGCGGCGCGTTCGAGCAGGCGCCATTGGCCCAGTCCGGGCCGGCCGCGCTGGTGGCGGGCGAAACGCTGTTCGGGCAGCGGCGCGCCCCCCTGCTGGCGGCGCTGGAAGAAGGCTCGGGCAAGGCGGGAGCGCTGGTCGTGCCGGTCAAGCAGAACGGGGTCGAGAGTTCCGTCCTGCACTGGGACGGCAGCGCGTGGGCCCGCGAGAGCGTCCAGGTCCCCGCGGCGAGCGGCGGGGACTTCCGTGTCCTTGCGATTGGCGCGAGCTCACCGGGCAACGCCTGGCTGCTAGCGCAACTGTCCTCGAGCTCGAGCTACCCGGTGGGCGCGGTGGCGCTGTTTCGTCGAGACCGCGTGGGCGGCGAAGAACCCCCTGTCTGGCGCCCGGTCGCGCTCACCGCCGGCGGCGGCGACGGTCAGGCGCACCCGCTGACGGCGGCCGGCAGGCCGTTCACGGTCTCTGGCACCGGCGAGCCGCCCACGGTCTTGGCGCAGGTGCTCACCGTGACCGGTGAAGGGGTCTGGGTCGACGGCTTGCGCATGGACGTCCACGCCTCCACGACGCTCTACTTCAAGCCCGAAGGAGAAGACGGCGGTCGCCTGCTTGCGAGCTGGTGCACGCTGCCGCCCGGCGTGCCCGCCGGAACCCCATCTTGCGATCACGGACTGCCGCAGGCGCTGCCGACCGGACCGTCGCGAAGCGTCGCCTGGGCCAACCCGGCGACGCCGGGAGGGTTTGGAGAACGGGTCGTCACCGGCCTGCCCGAGGGGGTCAGCCTGCGTTTGGACGGGGAATCTCTTACCCGCGTACTGGCACTTGGCGGCGGCCCGCAGACCTTCCCCGGTGGGGCGTACGGCGCCGCATTCTCCAGTCCGCGCGAGGGATGGCTCGGCGAGGGAGGCCATCTGCCGGTGCATTTGACACTGCGCCCCGCTCCGAACCGCCTCACCCCGTGGCCGGTCTCCTTTCGTCACGCCCTGCTTGCCGTGGCGCCGCAGCCCGGAGCAACGATCGGTGCGCTCTCCAGCGAAGCGATCGCGGTGGGCGATCGCGGCGAGGTGGCGCGCTTCCAGCCGGGTGAGGGCTGGCTGCCGGAAAGCCTGCTCGGACCCGGCGGTCGACACGAAACCCCGCGCCTGCGCGCGGTCGCGTGGCCCACCCCCAAGCGCATCTACGCCGTCGGCGACGAAGGGCAAATGTGGCTGTGGCGAGGGGAGACGGGCCTGTGGGAACCGGACCCGGCGACGCCGTTTAACTTTCGCGGCAACCTGATGGGAGTCGCCTTCGACCCGAACGACCCGGTGCGCGGATACGCCGTCGGCGAGAGTGGGGTGCTGCTCCGCTACGGCAAGACCTGGACGCAGGAAGAAGACCTGCCGCCCGAAGCGCAGGGCGCAAGCTTCACCTCGATCGCCTTTTCCGGCTCGGAGGCGATCGTCGCCTACCGCAAGCTGCTCGACCGCACGCGCGTTGGCAGCTATGTCGGCGGTCTGCTTGTCAACGAAGGCTCGGGCTGGCGAGTCGACCAGGCGGCAGCGAGCGCGATGGGGAGCCAGATCCCGCTCACGGTGGCGGGCCTGCCCGACGGAGGCGCGGCCTTCGCGGCGCGCTCGTTCGTCTCGGGCGGCGGAGCGACGATCTTCGAGCGCGAATCGGCCGGCGCGGCCTGGCAGCCGGTGCCGACCCCATTTCCGGGCGGTGGCTCGCCCGGATCGTTGGTGCTGTTCAGGGAAGGCGGCGCCGTGCGGGCGATCGCGTCGGGCAGCGCGCCTGCGGGCTTTGACGTCGAAGGGGTACAGCCCTCGCCGCCTGGCTTTCCGCCGCCGTACATTGCTCCCTACGGGATCGGCTCGAACCTCGAAAGCGGCGTGCTCAGACAGACCTCGACCGGTTGGTCGGACGAGGAGCACGAACTCAACGACGCCAAGGAACCGCCGGGCGAATACAGCTCCTACGACACCGTCTACGAGCCCGACCCGATCGCCGCGGTTCTGGTCGATCCGAGCGGCGGCAGCGGCTGGGCAATCGGTGGCTACGTGGACGGCGCCCACACAGGCGCTCTGGACACGGCCGACATCGAGCGCTACCCCTCCGACGGGGTCGCGCCGCTTGGCGTCGGCAGCTCCACCGTCTCGCTGGAAGCCGGGCAGGAGACGTTCGCGATTGGCGGTGGCAGCCAGTGCGCCGCGCCGTGCGCCGATCGCGCGAACGCAGGCATCGGCCCGGATGCCTGGCTGCTGGCAGCGCTTCGGCGCGCCGGCGGGATCGGAGCCCGCGCGTTTCTCTACACCGGCCCGCGGGTCACGGCGGGCGAAACGGTCGGGCCGCCGACGATCCCGATCCCCTACCAGCGCGAGCTCGAACGTTACGCAGGCCTGCTCGCGTCCGGACCGCTGCCGACCTTTGCCGCCGCGGCGCCGTCGGACCTGGACTCGGCCGGCGGTGAGGGCACGTTCCTGCAGGCGTTCGCCGGCTTTCCCCAGCCGTTCGGCGAAGCGCCGCCGCAGTCGGCCGAACTCGTCCCTGCCGGACGCGCCTCGGCGCCATGCACGAGCTGCAGCTACTACGCGATCGACTCCCACCAGGGCACGCTCGACGTTCGGGTCGTCGTGCTCGACACCTCGCGCGACGTCGATCCGACGCAGCTGAGCTGGCTGGAAGGAGAACTGACCGGGGCCCGGGGCGCCGGGAAGCCCGCGATCGTCGTCGGCAACGCCGACCTGGGCGCCGAGATCGCGGCGGGCGACGCGTCGGCGGTCGCGACCGCGCGTGCGCTGATCGGCGACGGGGCTTCCGCCTACTTCTACGACTCGCCCGAACAGAACGTCCACTCGACGCTGCAGGTGGCGGGCGCCTCGCTGCCGACGTTCGGGTCGGGGACGCTCGGCTACGTCAAGTTCAACGCCGAGAGCAGCGGCGCCTTCCTCGGCGCGAGCGGTTTCCTGCTCGGGCAGGTGGACGTCGCCAAACGCAACCCGAGCACCAACGTCGCTCCGGTCAGCGTTCGTCTGATCCCGAACGTCGGCGAGCTGGCGATCGAACCGCAGGACGGCACCCTGCTGCGCCGCAGCCACGTGGCGCGGTTCTTCGCGCTGGCGCGGCGCCCCCGCTCGGGCAACCGCTCGATCGACAAGATCGCCAGCCCCGAAACCGATCCGTACGTCCCGATCCCCTCGCGGTGTGTGGGCACGCAGTGCGCAAGCGGCGTCTTCCCGGAATTCAGCTTCAGCTCCTCTCGCCCTGACGTCGGCGCCTTCGTCGAGCGAAACGAAGCCTCCGCCGACCCGCGCGCCGTGCTGCTCGGAGCGGGCGAAAAGCCGGTTGCCGACGAACCGAGGAACTCGAAGGGAGAACTGATCCCAGGTGGCCGCTTCGAAGAGAACTCGCGCGGCGAACCGATCAACGAAAAGGGAGAAGTGGTCTCTCCGCAGCAGTCCGAACTGTTCTGCGCCTACAACGCGGGAACGACGATCGTCACGATCAGCGCCGGCGGGCTCAGCTCATCGCTGCCGGTTACAGTCCAGGCCGGCAGCGTCAGGCGCCCGTGCGGCACGCAGCCGTTGAAGGGAGTTGCCACAGCGGCGACCAACACGCCGCCGCCCCCACCACCACCCACGAGCGGCCCCGCCGCAGCAAGCCCAGCGCCGGCTGCGGCGCCGCCGCCGATCCCCGTCCCGCCGCCGCCCCCGCTGCCGACGCCGGTGAAGGTCACTCCCGTCCACCCGACACCTCGGCCTTTCGTGCTCGCCGCAACTCCGGCGGCGGCGCTGCTGCCGTTCGTCCCGCTGCCGGTGCCCACGCCGGCGCGCCCAACCCCCCCAAGCGGGACCTCGGCAGTGACCTCGCCGATCGAGGCGCCGCAGCGCGAAGAAGAGGAGGAGGAGGCCACCGAGTCCGCCAGGGCCGACGCGGTCGTCTACCGGCAGACCGACCAGGAGCCGTTCGTCGGTTACCTGATCGGTGTGATGGTGCTGGCCGCGTTCGCGGGCGCGGCCGCGCGCGGGCGCCCAAGGAGAGGCAGGCGGGGCGCCAGGGTCGCGCCGGCCACGCTGTCGACGATGCGAGCGCAGCGGCGTTTCGACCGGTGAGCGCTGGGACGAGGCGGGCGATAGCCGCTCTCTCAAAGCCCCGATCGTCTGGCCGTGACGTGGCATGCCGACCAGGCGCAGGTCGGCAAACGGGGTCTGCTCGAACGTTTGCCGATCGTTTACCGATTCATAACAAGGTGGCCGACCCGACCTGAGAGGTTTGACGCATCCGCAGAGAGTTTGTGACGACGTGTTACCAGATGGTGAACACAGGCGTTCGTCGCGGTGTACCGCAAATGTGCGATTTCAGCTGACCAACCGATCGGAGCGTGATGTCGAACCCCCTACTCCTCAGCAGCCGACGAGCGCTGCTCACGGTGACGCTAGCCGTCGTGGCATGGTGTCTGCTGCAGGCAGCTGCGGCTGTCGCCCCGGCACGCGCCAGCGGCGGTTACGGCGAGCTTGCCAGGTTTGGGGAAAAGGGGACGGGCAACGGTCAGTTCACCGAGCGGGCCACAGACGCGATCGCCTTCGGCGTCGACCCTACCGATAACAGCATCTACGTCGGCGACGAGCCCGAAGAACACCATTTTCGGATCCAAAAGTTCAGCGAAGGCGGGACATTCCAGGGCTCCGTCTCCTTCGAAGTCAAAGGCAGCGGCCCGGAACCCGAAAGCGGTATCGAGGGAATCGCGGTCGACCCCGCGTTGCATCGCGTTTACGTGCTCGCCGTACAGTCGCGCGGCACCGAAGAAAAAGTCGAAGTGGACCCGGAAGTGCTCGCCGCGGGAGCGCTCTACGCCTTCTCCACAGAACCGGTCGCCGGCAAACTCGAACCGGCAAGCGGCACCACCGGAGGCGTGCTGGCCAA
Source organism: Solirubrobacteraceae bacterium (assembly GCA_036269375.1). Taxonomy (GTDB): domain Bacteria; phylum Actinomycetota; class Thermoleophilia; order Solirubrobacterales; family Solirubrobacteraceae; genus Palsa-744. The sequence continues at coordinate 25,971 of DATASE010000041.1, read as the reverse complement.
CGGCACCGTCTTCAAACCGCAATCAAAAACCCTCGGCGAAGCGCTGCTGGAACCGAGTGGGATCGCGGTCGATCCGACCAGCCACGACATCGTCGTGATGGCCAAGGAAGACCGCGGAGAAAGCTTCGAACCCTCGCTTCGAATCGCACTCGAGCGGATCACATCGTCTGGCTCCAAGGGCGCACGCTATGTGGACAGCAAGACAGCGGCTTTCTTCGAAGAAGGCGAAGAAGCAACTTCGCCGGCCGTTTCGGCGAGCGGCAAGGTCTACGCGGTCGGGGGCTCGCTCGAAAACCTGCAAGGAGCGACGGTGCAGGAGATCGACGAAATTCCCAGCAACTTCAGCTCGAGCGAAGCGCCGAGGGACTTCGTCGAATACGACCCGGGCCTAAACGAACTCGTAACCTTCCCAGGCATACCCGTCCCCAACGAGGGCGCCGGGCTGTCGATAGCACCGAACGGCGACTTCTACGCCTATGCCAAGGTTCGCCATCAGGGAGGCGCGAAAACGTTTGCGCCCGGCGTGCTCATCTTCGGCTCCTCCGGCGCAGAGCTCGGCTGGACTGGAGGCCAGACCGCCCAGGGTGGCCCCAAGTGCGCGATCAGCTTCCTCGGGCACCCGATGATCGCGGCCGGCAAGGAAGAACGCGTCTTCGTGTTCGACTCAAACCCGGAAGCGCCCCAGGTCGTCGAGCTGGGTCCGGGAGGGGAAGGCTGCCCGGCCGCGACCTCCAGCGAACTGGCAGCGACCGTCAACGGGTCCGCGGTCATCGAACCGGTGGCCCCCGAAGTCGAAGTGAAGTTTGCTTCGACGTTGACCGAGGCCAATGCCCTGAGCGTCAAGTGGAACTTTGGCGACGGCGAAGAAGTCGAAACCCAAGACGAACATCAGGCCCCCGAAGTCGTTCACAAGTTCGCATCGGAAGGCCAATTCAAAGTCACAGAGACGATTCGCACCGACAACCTGCAGTCGCCCGAATTCGTCGAGGAAAAGACGGTGGTCGTCAAAGGCTCCGTGCCGGTCGCACGCTTCAGTGGACCTGGAGCGGCGTTGGTTGGGGAAGCCGTGTCCTTCGACGGCAAAAACTCGACCGACCCGAACGGTCTTGCGCTCACCTATTCGTGGGAATTCGGGGATGGCGGCTCTGAAAAAACAAGCGTGTCCAAAGTCCTGCACACCTATACCGCCTCGGGTGAATATCACGTCAAGCTCACGGTCAAGGATTCAAAAGGGCAGGAAAGTGCGCCGGTGACCCACGTGATCGTGGTCAGCGTCAAAGAAGAAGCAAAAGAACCGCTCAAAGAAGAACCAAAACAGCAGCTAAAAGAAGAATCAAAGCCGCCGCCGAAAGAACTCCCGAAAAGCCAACCTCCGCTCACGTATGAGCTCACGATCTCCGGCTCGACGGTCGCGGTCGCTCCGTCCGGCTCGTTGACGCTGACGCTCGATTGCGCCGGCGCGAGCAGTTGCGCAAAAGGCACGATCTCGCTGCGCACGCTCAAGCCGGTGGGAACCGGCAAGCACAAGTCGTTGCTGACGCTCGCGAGCGGACCGCTGAATCTCTCCGGAGGTCACGCTGCGAGGCTGTCGCTGCATCTGTCCGGCAAAGCCCGCGCGCTGCTGGCTCACCTACACGTGCTGCGAGCACGCGTGACGGTCCTGGCCTACGACACGACCGGATCCGCGCACACGACCACATTCACGGTCACGCTGCGGGCTGGCAAAGCCCACGGGCGCCACTGAGCTGCGTGAGGTCGAAGGATGCGCGGAGCGAGCGCTCAGGCCGGAGCAGGCGCTCGGATTGCGGCTTGCACGACGGCGGCGATCACAGTCTTGTAACACGCTCGGCACAGCTTGATAACCCAGTCGACGACTCTCAACGTCAGAGTCTTATAGCGGGGCACATAGCTCCTCAAAGCATTCAGCAACGGAAGCTGTCAACCAGGAGGTAGTCACAAGATGAAATTCCTTTCTGTACGCCGGACGGTAGCGGCGTGCGCCCTCTCAGCGGCCACAGCGGCCGTGTGCGTGGCGCCCGGCGTCGCAAACGCGTCGCTCGGCACGCAGTGCTCAGGCGCCAACATCGGGGGCCAGGGCTCCTCGCTGCAGAAGCTGGCGCAGGAAGTGTGGGTCGCTGGCTTCAACAGCTCGACCGAAAAACACGCCTGCAACGGGACGCAGGGCACCAAAGGCATTCCGACGGTCTCGTACAACCCGTCGGGTAGTGGCGCCGGCCTGAAATCGTGGGGCGTCGGCAAAACCGAACACAAATACGAAGCGACCAACGCGTTTGTCGGCACCGACGAAGCGCCGAACCCGACCGCACTATCAGAAATCGAAGAAAACGAGACCACCATTACGCCTCAGGCCGTGGCCACCGTACCCGTGCTGCAGGCCGCCGTGGCCGTGATCGTTCACCTGCCGGAAAACTGCGTCGCGACCAGCAGCGCCGCAAAAGGCCGTCTGGCTCTGAACAACAGCACGCTGGAGAAGATCTGGCGCGCCGAAATCACCAAGTGGAGCGAAATCACCGAAGACGGCGACAAACTCTCCGGCACGGGCTGCAACCCCGCGACCGCCATTCAGCACGTCGTGCGCCAGGATGGCTCTGGAACAACGCACATCTTCAAGAAGTACCTCGGCCTGATCAACACGTCAGGTAAATTCGAAGCCACCAACAACAAAGGCGAAGCCGTCGGCAGCCGCACCTGGGATGAAATAGCCGAAGGCGCGGAAAACACGACGTGGCCGACCGCCGACGCCGTGATCCACCCTGTCAACAAAGGTGGCGGCGAACTCGTCGAACTGGTCGCCAAAACCGCCAGCTCGATCGGTTACGCAAACGTAGCGGATGCACGCGCCAACAAAGCGTTTATCCCGCCGCCAGGCGGCACCGGAGGCGAAAAAACCTCCACGTTCTGGGTCATGGTTCAGAACAAAGAAGGCACCGTGACCTACGCGGATCCTGCCAGCAACAAGGAGGTCGACGCACTCAAGGAATCCAACTGCTCCAAAGAGGAATACACAAATGGAGTGGTTGCCTTCCCGCCCGAAAGCGTCAAGGAAAGCTGGAGCGCAGTGACGACCAAGACGACCGAGCCGCACTACACGCTCTGTGGCCTGACGTTCGACCTCGCACTGCTCCCGTACGGTTCGTTTGGCGGAACCAGCCTCACCGAGGCGACGACCGTCAACAACTACCTGCAGTTCGTGGTTTCCACCACCAAAGAAAAAGAAGGCAACAAAATGAACGGCGGCCAGGCGCTGATCAAGCTCCATGACTACGAGCCGCTCACCGGCACCGTCCTGTCGGAGGCCAAGAAAGGCACCACGCTGATCGGCTTCTAGTCGATTGGCTTTCCGTCTGGAGTAACTGACGGCAGTATTACGCAGTGTGTAGACGCCGGGCCGCCTGTCGATTGGCGGCCCGGCTCTGCGTTAACCAGGTTCGTGAGTCTGCTGGCCAGGCTGGCTGGGTGCTCTAGGCACGCATGATTACCGAATCTCAACGTTTGTCTGAGACGTCGCTGGCATTGTGCCGTGACGTATGAGGCCCCCGTGTTGTGACCGACAGCAGTGCGCAAACTGCAGGGGCCCACGTCAGCGCGGTCGCATCCGATGAGCACCGACCTGCGCACGCCGATCGCGCCGACCGGCGGCGTTGAAGATCTGGCGGTCGGGCGAGCGCGGATCGCTTCGCCGCGCTCACAGAGCGAGCGGACGCGTACCCTGGGGGGCCCCGAGGCGAGCCTGCGCCGCGATGCGCTGTTCCGGCGTCTGCTGCTCGCAGCCGACGCCCTCGCGGTTGCGTTGGCCTACGCGCTGACGGCATTGCTGTCCGCTGAGCCCGCTCAGCTGCGCTGGCCCGCCCTGGCAGCGGTGCCGACGCTACTGATCGCAGCGAAGGTGACGGGCCTCTACGACCGCGACGAGACGCTGCTGCGCAAGACCACGCTCGAGGAGGCGCCGCGCCTGTTCCAGCTGGCGACGCTGTGCACTCTCATCACCTGGCTTGCGGGTATTGCCAGCGTGCACGGCACGCTCGGCCGGCGTACGGGTCTGCTGTTGTGGCTGTCGCTGGCGGCGCTGCTGATCGTGGCGCGTGCTGCGGCGCGAGCGCTGGCCCTGCGCCGCGCGCCGACAGAGCGCTGTCTGTTCGTCGGCGATCCGGCGTCGGGCGAGCGCGTGCGGGGCAAGCTCACCGGCAAAGGCGTGAACGCCGAGCTGGTCGCCGAGATCGAGCTGGATGCCACCGCACCGTGGTCGAGCGACAGCTTCTCGCAGCCGCGCCTGGCTGAGATAAGGCACCTGGCGATCTCACTGGACGTCCAGCGGGCGATCATCGCGCCGGGGGATGACGACGGCGGCGAGCTCTTGAACCTGGTGCGCACGCTGAAGGCGATAGGGGTGCGCGTGAGCCTATTGCCGCGCCTGCTCGAGGTGGTGGGATCGACGGTCGAGTTCGACGACCTGCACGGCATCACGGTGATGGGAGTGCGTCGCTTTGACCTGACGCGCTCCTCGGCGCGCGTCAAGCGGGCCTTCGACGTGGTCGGCGCCTCGCTCGGCCTGGTCGCCGTCGCACCGTTGATGGCGGTGGCGGCGGTCGCGATCAAGCTCGACAGCCGCGGCCCGGTGTTCTTTCGTCAGCTGCGGGTCGGGCGCCACGGCGAGCGCTTCTCGATGCTCAAGTTCCGCACGATGGTGAACGGCGCCGAGGCTATGAAGGACGCGCTGCGCGGGCGCAACGAGGCGTGCGGCCAGCTGTTCAAGATCGCCGAGGACCCGCGCATCACGCGTGTTGGCCGCTGGCTGCGCGCAAGCTCGCTGGACGAGCTGCCGCAGCTGATCAACGTCCTGCGCGGCGAGATGAGCCTCGTCGGCCCGCGCCCATTGGTGCTCGACGAGGATCGCCACGTCGAAGGCTGGCACCGACGGCGCCTGGAGCTGATGCCGGGGATGACCGGCCACTGGCAGGTGCTCGGAGGCCCCGCGCGCGTGCCGCTGCGCGAGATGGTGGCGATCGACTACCTGTACGTCGCCAACTGGTCGCTGTGGACGGACGTCAAGCTGCTGCTGCGCACGGTGCCGCACGTGCTCGGAAGGCGCGGTCTGTAGCGATGGCGCCGACCGTCACGACACCGCTGTACGAGCCGCCGCGGATCGTCGACCAGCCGCCGGTCGATCCGCTCGACGGCCTGCCGGCCGCGATCGGCAGCGTGTGCCTCGCACACGACTACCTGCTCGTGATGCGCGGCGCCGAGCGAACCTTCGCCGCGATCTCCGAGGCCTACTGCGACGCTCCGATCTACACGCTGCTCTACGACGAGCGCGGAACGGGGAGCCGCTTCGCCGGTCGGACGATCGAGACCTCGCCGCTGCAGCGCCTCGGTCTCGGGCAGGCTGACTTTCGCCGCTACCTGCCCCTGTACACCCACATGGCCAAACGCCTGCGGCCGCCCAGCTGCGACGTAGTGCTCTCCAGCAGCAGTGCCTTCGCGCACGGTCTCACGGTCCCCGCCGGAGCCGTACACGTCTGCTACTGCTACACGCCTTTCCGCTACGCCTGGAACGAGCGTGGGACAGCCTTGCGCGAGGCCCCCGCGCCGCTGCGCCCGTTGCTCGCGCTCGAGCTGAGTCGGATCCGCCGCTGGGACCGGGCGGCGAGCGCGCGGGTGGACGCGTACGTGGCGATCTCCCAGCTGGGCCGCGAGCGGATCAAGCGTTGCTACGGCCGCGAGGCGGCGGTCGTGCACCCGCCCGTCGAGACGCACCGGTTCGCCCCCGGCAGGCCGGGCGAGCGGCTACTGGTCGTCTCCGAGCTGGTACGCCACAAGCGCGTGCACATAGCGCTCGAGGCGGCGCGCCGTGCGCGCGCGCCGATCGCCGTGGTCGGCAACGGCCCCGACGCGGCGGTGCTGCGCGACGCTTACCCAGAGGCCGAATTCCTCGGTCGGGCCAGCGATTCCGAGCTGGCCGAGCTGTACGCCGGCGCGCGCGCGGTGATCGCGCCCGGCCCCGAGGAGTTCGGCATCGTTGCAGTCGAGGCACAGGCGGCCGGGCGACCGGTGATAGCGGCCGGCGTCGGCGGGGCGCTGGAGACGGTGATTGCGGGCGAGACTGGCCTGCTCGCGAGGCTCGACGACGCCGACTCGTTTGCCGCGGCGATGCGAGCGATCGACAGGCTCGACCTGGATCCGGCGCACGCGGTGCGCAACGCCGAGCGCTTCTCGGTGGCGAGGTTTCAACGCCGGATCGCTGCGCAGGTCGAGCGCGCGCTCGAACGGGTTTAGTTTCTCGCAATGCGGGTGCTGGTCACGCTGCCCTGGGGCGAGCGCCTCGGCGGCGCCGAGGCGATGCTGCAGGCGATCCTCGACGGGGCCGGCGGGTCGGGGCACGAGCTGGAGTTGGTGTTCTTCAAGGACGGTCCATGGCCGCGCGAGCTTGCCGCCGCCGGCTTTCGCGTCGACGTGCTCCGGGCGGGGAAGCTACGCGAGGCGCACCGCGGGCTGGCCACTGTGCTGCGCTTGGCGGCGCTGTTGCGGCGTAGAAGACCAGATCTGGTTCTCAACTGGGCGGCCAAGACGCAGCTGTACGGAGCCCCCGCGGCGATGTTGGCCGGGATCGGAGATCGGGTGGTGTGGTGGCAGCAGAACGTCCCCGACGGCGCGTGGATCGATCGCGCGGCGACGCTCCTGCCGGCGCGCGCGGTGGGCTGCTACTCGCGGGCGGCGGCGCGCGCACAGGAGCAGATGTGGCCCCGGCGGCGGACGTTTGTCGTGGCGGCCGGAGCGCGCCCGGTGCAAGGGAGGGCGAGCTCCGAGTCGAGCGAAACCGAGCTCAAGGCTTCGCGTTCACGCGTGCAGGCCGAGACAGAGCGCGAGCAAACACCCCCCCTTCAGGCGCCGGGCGTTGCCGCGGCACCGCTGCTTGACACGCCCGTCGTCGGCATCGTCGGTCGCCTGCAGCCGTGGAAGGGTCAGGACCGCCTGCTGGAGGCGCACGCTCTGCTACGGGAGCGGGGCGTGCCCGTGCGCACGCTGATCGTGGGCGGCGACGCTTATGGCCTCTCGCCGCAGTACGCCGCCTCGCTCGCCCCGCTGGCGCAGCGGCTCGGCCTGGACGGCGAGGTCGAGCTGACCGGTCAGGTGCCCGACGCCGGCCCGTACATCGAGCGGATGGATGTGCTCGTCAACGCGTCTGACCCCGAGCCGTTCGGGATCGTGCTGTTGGAGGCGATGGCGCGCGGGGTGCCGGTCGTCGCGGTGAACTCGGGCGGTCCGGCCGAGTTCGTCAAGGGCGGCGAGACCGGTGCCTTGGCGCGGTCGGGCGAGCCGGAGGCGCTGGCCGACGCGCTCGAGCCGTTGCTGCGCTCGCCGGCGTTGCGGGAGCGGCTGGGCGCAGCGGGGCGCGAGCGGTTCCTCGCCGAGTTCACCGACGCGGCGCTGCGGAGGCGCTTCTTCGCGGCGCTGACGTCGCTGCAGGACCCGGACCGGCGCCGGGAGGTCGGCGCCGCGGCGACGGCCGAGTCGGGCGGCGGCGAGCGGCAGGTCACGATCGTCGCCCACGACATCGGCTCGGTCGGCGGGATGGAGCGCCAGCTCGCCGAGCTGATCCGGGGCTTGTGCGCGGATGGGTGGGACGTGACGGCGATCGCTCGCACCTGTGCGCTCGGCGAGGGTGAAAACGGGGTGCGCTTTCACCGTGTGCGCGCTCCCGCCCGGCCGCTGCTGCTGGCCTATCCCTGGTTTCTGCTCGCCGGCTCGCTGGCGCTTCGCCGCCACCGGCGCGGGGTCGTCCAGGCAACGGGGGGGATCGTGCTGAACCGGCTCGACGCGGTCGCGATCCACTGCTGTCACCAGGTCTACCGGCCCGAGCCACAGCGGTCGGGTGTCGCGTTTCGCCGGTACGCCGGGGCGACGGCCCTGGTCTCGCGCTTGGGCGAGAGGCTGTGCCTGTGGGCGAACAGACCCGAGCGTGTGGTGTGCGTCTCCGAGGGAGTGGCGGCAGAGGTGCGCGAGCACTACCCGCGCCTGGCCGCGCGTGTGCAGACGATCCACAACGGTGTCGACACCGAGCTGTTCGCGCCCGCCACGCACGAGCGCGCCGCCGCGCTGCGCGCCGACCAGACGATCGCGCCCGGGCGGCTGCTCGCCGCCTTCGTCGGGACGGCCGACAAGGGTCTGGCGACCGTGCTCGCCGCGTTGCGGGAGGCGCCCGAATGGGACCTGCTGGTCGCCGGTCGCGGCCACGTCGAGCGCAGTCGTGAGCTGGCGGTCGACCTCGGCGTTGCAGGGCGGGTGCGATGGCTGGGAGTCGTGCAGGACATTCAGCGCGTCTACGGCGCCGCCGACGCGTTTGTGCTCGCCTCGGACTACGAGACGTTCTCGCTGGTCTCCTTCGAGGCGGCCGCCAGCGGCCTGCCGGTCGTGGCGACGCCCGTGAGCGGGGTGAGCGAGCTGATCGTCGATGGCCAGAGCGGGTTCCTGGTGCGGCGCCGGGCGGGGGAGATCGCCGAGCGGCTGCGACGGTTGGGAAGCGACGCGTCCCTGCGCGAGCGACTGGGGTATGCCGCGCGCGAGCGAGCACGTGAGTTCAGCTGGGAGCGGATGATGCTCTCGCACGAGCGCCTGTACTCGGAGCTGGCGGGCGCGCGGCCGCGCTCAGCAGCCGCTCCAGCGCGTCCGTCGCCGAGGCGACGGTGAACATCCGCTCGACGGCTGCGCGTCCTTCCTCGGCCAGTCTTTGGCGCAATCGCGGCGCGGCACGCAGCTCTTCCAAGCGATCGGCCAGCGCAGCGCTGTCCCCCTCGGCAAAGACCAGCCCGCCGCCGGTGAGCTCGACGAGCCAGGGGATCTCGCCCGAGTCAGACCCCACCACGGGCACGCCGCACCACAGCGCCTCGACGATCACTCGGCCGAACTGCTCCTTCCAGGTCGGTGTGGTGCGCGACGGCAGCACGAGGACGTCGATCTGCGCGTAGGCCTCGTTCATGCGGTCGTGCGGGATCCCACTCAGGACTCGCACGCGCGAGCCGGGTACCGGCTGTCCCTCGAGCTCGCCACGCAGCTCGCCGTCGCCGATCAGCAGCAGCTGCACCGGCTCAGGCAGGCGCCGAACCGCGGCGAGCAGGTCGGCGAGCCCCTTGCTTGGGACCAGACGCCCGGCGTAGCCGACGGTGAACGGTCGCTCACGCCCGTCCCGGCGCAGCTCCCACCCGGGCACGGCCGGCGGCGCGAAGCCGATCTCGCCGTGCGCTCCCCAATCGCGGGCGAGCTCGCCGGCGGTACGCGAGCGAGCGGCCACGAAAGCGCAGTGGCGCAGCAGCCAGCCGCGCAGCGCGCGTATCGGCGTGGGCAGCGGACGGTCGATGTTCTCGTAGCACTGGACGCCAAACGGGATCCCCAGTCGGGTAAAGGCAAACGCCCACTGAAAGCTCGGCAGCGAGTACGGCTCGGCCTCGACAAATGCAACGTCCGGGAGCACGCGCCGGCAGGTGGCGCGGCAGCGCGTCAGGTACAGATGGCGTTGGGGGCGACCGGCGAGCACGACCGGCGTGGGTCGCAGCGCCTGCTCCATGCCCGGCAGCGGCGTCGGCGCCATTCGCGCGCCCGAGTACTCTGAGCGCCAGTGGGTCGGCAGCACGACCGTCACGCTCCACCCGCGCCGCATCAGCTCGCGATAGACGAGCTGATTGACGTCGACGATGGCGGGATGGCTGACCACCAGCAGCCGCCGTCCGCTGCCGTCGCCGCCCAGGAAATCAAGCTCGCTGGCCACCTGATGCTGATTGGCGGTGGGTGCGTCGTGGTGGCTGCAGTTGCGCACGCCGGCACGATGTCACGCGCACTGACGGCGTGACGGCAACTTTACACGAGCTTTACATCCGCTCATCTCTTATGCCGGATGCTGTGCGCGTCCCGGTGACGGCGTGGCGCCTTTGACCTGACAATGGTCGCCTGATCGCGCTCCATCGAAACGAACACGGACGGAAGTCGATGAACGAGACAGCAGATTTCGCCACGCTGGTGGCTCCTTTGTGGCTGCGCAAGTGGCTGATACTCGCGGTCGCCGTAATTGTCGCCGCGGGCACTTACATCTATTACCACCGTCAGGCGAGTGTGTATTCGGCAAGCACTCAGCTCGATCTCGGTGGTGGGCTGGAAGCCCAGCAGCTCGCAGGTGGCGCCCAGAACAGGGCACCGCTGAACGCTCGAGCGATGGCTGACGCGGCGGCGCTGATCAACTCGAGCGAGGTGACCGAAGCGGTGCAGGCGCGCCTGCGTCGAGAAGGGATATCGCCTAACAAGCTCGGCAAAGTCCGCGCCAAGGCGGCATTGGAAAGCTACATCCTGACGATCGCCGCCGAAGCCCACGGCGCCAAGCAGGCGGCCAGGCTGGCAAACGACTACGCGCTCGCCTACATCGAAGGTCAGCGCGCCCGCTACCAGGGCGAGGTGCGGGCCGCGATCGCAAACACACGCCACCAGCTGCGCCGGATCGAAGCCGCGCAGGCGAGCGCCGCAGGTCGCTCCACCGGCGGCCGGGGAGCTTCGGCGCACGGCTCCAACGTGAGTGGCTCGGCAGTCATCCAGGAGGCGAGTCTCGCCAGCAAGGTAAACCAGCTCGAAGCCGATCTTGCCGTCCAGGGCGTGCAACAGGTAACCCCCGCAAAGCCCCGCAACGCGCAGCTGATAGCGCCCAAGCCGACGCAGAACGCGGTCTTCGGCTTTCTGCTCGCGCTGCTGCTCGCGTGCGTCGCGGTGCTGGCGGTCGCTCGCCTGGATCGGCGGGTGCGCTCGCTGGACGGGCTGGAATCGCTGCTTGGCGCTCGCGTGCTCAGCGCCCTGCCGCGCGAGCCCTCGCCGATCGACTACCGAGAGGGCAGTCCCAAGCCGGCCGACTCGCTGATCGAGCCGCTGCGCCGGCTGCACACAGCGATCGGCCTCGCCGACATGCGCGACCCGGCGGCGCGCAGCGCGGGCCGCTCGATTCTCGTGCTGAGCCCCGACAGCGGCGACGGCAAGTCCACCCTGGTCGCCGAGCTCGCTCTCACACAGCGCGAGTTCGGCGCGCGCGTCGCCCTGATCGAGGCAGACCTGCGCCGCCCCTCCCAGGCTTCACTGCTCTCCGTAAGCGACTCGGTCGGCCTGGCAGAGGTGCTGGCCGGCGACGTTCCGCTCAATCAAGCGCTGCAGGGCGTGGCCGGCTCCTCGCCTCAGCCGGCGCCGCTCGCTCCGGCGGGCGGTCTCGGCGAGCGCCTCGGCGCTGGCTTGGGCGCGGGCTCTCTGGCCACGGCAGCGCCGGTGCGTACGAGTGGCTCGCTCGACGTGCTCGTCGGTGGGCGCCCGGTCGCGAGCCCGCCGGCGATGCTCGCCAGCGCCGCGATGCGCGACCTGCTGCGCAACGCTGCCAGCGAGTACGACTACGTGCTGATCGACGCGCCCCCCCCGCTGCAGGTGAGCGACGTGATGCCGTTGCTGCACTTGGTCGACGGCATCGTGATCGTGTGCCGGGTCGGGCACACGCACGAGCGCGCGGCCGCCCACCTGATCCGCCTGATCTCCGACTCCTCGACGGCGCCGGTGCTGGGAGTGATCGCAAACGGCGTCCCGCGCTCGGAGATAAAGCGCGGCGGCTACGCCTCCAGCTACGGCGACCGCAGCTTCCCGCGCGCCGGCTGACCCGTAGGGGAACGAGCATGCCCTCCTCGACGATCGCAGGCGTACCGTCGGCGGCCGTCGGCGGCCGACCGCCGCGTGAGCTGCTCCTCACTGGGCTGGCGTCCTCCCTGGCCGCTGCGCTCGCGCTCGTCGTCTCGCTCAGCGTGCGGACGCCGAACCTCGGGCTGAGCTTTGCCGTGGCTGCCGGCGCGATCGCGGTGGTCGCGCTGATCGCGATCCCGCGCCTGGAGGTCACGGTTACGGTGCTGGTGCTCTACCTCGGCCTGTTCGACGGCCCGGTCAAGCTGCTCAGCGCCAGCCAGGCGGCCTCGAGCGTGCGCGACGTCCTGATCGGGGCGATCTGCCTCGGTGCGCTGGCGCGCCTGTCGGCGCGGCACGAGCGGCTGCGCCTGCCGCCGCTGACCGGTTGGGTGTTGGTGTTCGTCGCGCTCGTGCTCGCCGAGGCGCTGAACCCCAGCACGCACGGGATCGTAAAGGTGATCGGCGGCTTTCGTCAGCAGCTGGAGTGGGTGCCGTTCTTCTTCTTCGGCTACGCGCTGATGCGCTCGCGAAGCCGCTTTCGCCACCTGTTCGCGATCCTCGGCGTCTTGGCGCTGGCGAACGGGGTCGTCAGCACCTATCAGACGGGACTCACACCAGCCCAGCTGGCCAGCTGGGGACCGGGCTATGCCGAACACGTACACGGCGGTGCCGGCCTGACCGCCCAGCGCTACCGAGCCAGCAATGGCGAACTGGTCGTGCGTCCACCGGGCCTCGGCTCGGACAGCGGCTTCGGCGGCAGCGTCGGCCTGATTGCCCTGCCGGGGATCCTCGTGCTGCTGGCGAGCGGATCGCGACGATGGCGCCTGCTCGCGATACCGCTCGGGGCGGGTGCGATCCTGGCGATCGCGACGGGCCTCGGTCGCCTGCAGGTGGTCGGGGCCGCGATCGCCGTCGTGTTGTTCGCGCTGCTCTGCCTCAGCGCCGGCAGACGCGCCCGCGCGCCGCTGCTCGCCGTGCTGGCGCTGTTGGCGCTCGCCGCTCCGATCGGCGTGGTGCTCGCCTCCACCGAGAGCAGCGGCTTCTTCTCTCGCTACGCGAGCATCGCTCCAGGCAGTGTCGTGACGACGTCGACCAGCTACAAGGAAGAGAGCCTCGCACTGCTTCCGCACTACGTCGCCAGGGCCCCGTTCGGCTTCGGACTGGCGACCGCCGGACCGGCGGCCGGCTTCGGTGGCAACAGCAAAGAACAGCTCGAAGGTCACGGCGTGACAGCCGAGACGCAGTACAACTACGTCGAGGACGAACTCGGCCTGCCCGGTCTGATCCTGTGGGTGGCGTTGACGCTCACGCTGGTGGCGCTGGTGGCGGTGCGCCTGCCACGGGTGCGCGACACCGGCGTGCGCATTGAGCTGGCGGCTGTGTTCGCGGTCGTCTTTGCCTACTCGGTGATGGGTCTGCGCGGAGCGTTCATGGACAGCGCCTCCGGGGCTCCGTTCTTCTGGTTCGCGCTCGGGATCGCCGCCTACTGGCTGGCGGGCCCCGGCCTGCGCCAACCGGCCGAAGGTGCGCAGCGATCCATCCCGGCGCTCGCCGCGCGGGGAGCGCGAACGTGAGCTCCGCCGCAAAGGAGATCGGCTTGGCGCAGGCGCCGCACGACGGCGAGGAGGACTGCGCCGCCGCCGGGCCGTTGCCGGACTTCTTCATCGCCGGCCAGCCCAAGAGCGGCAGCACGGCGCTGTACGAGATGCTCAAGCCGCACCCGCAGATCCATCTGCCCGATCGCAAGGAGCCACGCTTCTTTGCAAGCGAGCTGTACCTGCGCGACCCTCCGCGCCCCGGGGGCACGCCGCAGACGCTCGGGGAGTACCGCTCGTGGTTCGCAGGCGCCCTCCCAGGGCAACGCGTTGGCGACGCGTCGCCCTGGTACCTGTGGTCGCCCACCTCCGCAACTCGCATCGCGGCGATCCAACCGCAGGCGCGGATCGTGATCGTGCTGCGCGAGCCGGCCGCGTTGCTGCGCTCGCTTCACCTGCAGTTCGTGCAGCTCTACGTTGAGCCCGAGACCGACCTGCGCCGGGCGATCGCGCTCGAGCGGGACAGGAGCGAAGGCAGAAACGTCCCGCGCAACACCTACTGGCCGAACGCGCTCAAATACTCCGAGCACGTTCGCTACGTAGAGCAGCTGCGACGCTACGAGCAGGTCTTTGCGCCCGAGCAGCTGTTGGTGCTGATCTACGACGACTTCCGACGTGACAACGAGGCGACCGTGCGCCGGGTGCTGCGCTTCCTGGAGGTCGACGACTCGCTTCCGGTCGCCGTCAAGGACGCCAACCCGACCGTCAGCGTGCGCTCGTGGCGGCTGCACGAGCTGGTGCACGCCGTGTCGGTCGGCCACGGCCCGGTCTCGCGGACGGTGAAGGCGTCGGTCAAGGCGCTCACGCCGAAGGTCGGGCGCGACAGGGCGCTTCGACTAGTGAAGAGTCGGCTCGTGTTCGAGCGGGCGGGGCGACCAGACGAGGAGCTCATGTCCGAGCTGCGCCGCCGTTTTAGGCCCGAGGTGCAGGCGCTGGGCGAGCATCTCGACCGCGATCTGCTCGCCGTGTGGGACCACGACCGTGTCGAGGGGTCCGACCGTGTCGACGCCGCAGCCTGAGCGCAGCCCCGACGCCGGCACCATGCGTGGACGCATGGGAATCCTGTTGGGTGAGCGTCGCGGCCTGGTCGGCGCGCTGGTGCTCAGCTCGATCGGCTCGGGGTTCAGCGAAGCCGCCACGCTGGCGGTGATCGCGCAGGTCGCCGCGGCCTTGGTCAACGGGTCAAAACAGGTCCACCTGCAGCTCGGGCCGACCCACCTGACCGCCGGGATCGGCACTCTGATCGCGGTTGCCTTTGCCTGCACGTTGCTGCGCCTGGCGTTGCAGTTCCCGATCTCGATCCTGCCGGCCCGGATCGCCGCGGACGTTCAGTCGCAGCTGCGCGGTCGCCTGTTCGCCTCCTTCGTACGCGCCTCCTGGGCCGTCCAGTCGCGCGACCGCGAGGGACAGCTGCAGGAGACGATGACAAGTCAGGTTATGCAGGCGACGCTCGGAGCGCTGCAGGCGACCTCGCTGATCACCTCGCTGTTCAGCTTCCTGGTGCTGATGATCGCCGCGCTGGCGCTGAACGTACAGGCCGCTGCGATCGTGCTGGCGGTCTCGCTGGCTCTGATCGCGCTACTGCGTCCGCTCCGTTCGATCGGCGTCAGACGCGCTCGCGCACTCTCGCAGGCGCAGGTCAAATACGCGGGCGGCGTCAGCGAGGCGATCCGATTGGCCGAGGAGACGCAGGTGTTCGGGGTCGCCGACCAGCAGCGCGCCCGGATCGAGGCGCTCGTCGCCGACACGCGTCGGCTGTTCCTGCAGACGCAGCTGCTGGCGCGGCTGATCCCGAACCTCTTTCAGAGCCTGATCTACGTGCTGTTCGTGGTCGGTCTGCTCGGCGTCTACGCCGCTGGGTCGGGCCGCGCCGGCGCGCTGGGGGCCGTGTTCCTGCTGCTGGTGCGCGCGGCGCAGTACGGCCAGCAGTCGCAGTCCAGCTATCAGGCGCTGTCGCAGTCGCTGCCGTTCATCGAGCGCACGCAGGAGGCGGCGCGGCGCTACGAGCACAGCGCGCCGCCCACCGGGCGGATACCGCTACGCAATGTGCAAAGCATCCGCTTCGAGCGGGTCGGCTACGCCTATCAGCCGGGCCGCCCGGTCCTCTCGGAGGTCTCCTTCTCGGTGGCTCGGGGTGAGGCGATCGGCATCGTCGGTCCGTCGGGCGCCGGCAAGTCGACGCTGGTGCAGATCCTGCTGCGACTGCGCTCGCCGACCAGTGGTCGCTATCTGGTCGACGACGTAGCGGCCGAGCTGCTGGCCGAGGAGGACTGGCACCGGCTGGTCGCCTACGTGCCGCAGGACCCGCGCCTGATCCACGCCACTGTGGCCGAGAACATCCGCTACTACCGCGACGTCGACCAGCACGACGTCGAGCGGGCCGCGCGGCTGGCGCGAATTCACGACGACGTGGTCGGCTGGCCCGAGGGCTACCAGACGGTCGTCGGGCCACGCGCCGACGCGGTGTCGGGGGGACAGCAGCAGCGCATCTGCCTGGCGCGGGCGCTGGCGGCCCACCCGCAGGTGCTGATCCTGGACGAGCCGACCAGTGCGCTCGACCCGCAGTCCGAGCAGCTGATCCAGGAGTCGCTGGCGGCGCTGCGCAAGGAGCTGACGCTGTTCGTCGTGGCTCACCGCATGTCCACGCTCGACGTCTGCGACCGGGCGATGGTGGTCCTCGATGGCCGCCTGTCCGCGTTTGACGGCATCTCTGCGCTGCGCGCCGCAAACCCTTACTTCCGGTCGGCCTCGCGGCTCGCGCTGGGGGCGGCGAGCGTGGGGATGGAGGGGTCGGTGCCGGGCCGGTGAGCGTCGCCCCTGCATCGAGTCGTCCTGCCTCGACACGGTCGGGTCGTGCGCTGCGCGTGCCGGACTTCTTTGTCGTCGGGCACCCCAAGAGCGGCACCACTGCTCTGTACGAGATGCTCGCCGCCCATCCGCAGATCGGGATGGCCACAGAGAAGGAGCCGTGGTTCTTCTCTGCCGCCGAGCTGCGGCACCGGGCGCCCCCGCGCGAGCCGGTGGGCATCCCGGCTACGCTCGAGGAGTACCTCGCCCTGTTCGACGGCGCCACCCCGGATCAGCGTCTCGGCGAGGCGTCTACTACCTACCTCTGGTCGCCCACGGCGGCGGCCGCGATCGCCGCGGTCTGTCCCGGGGCTCGGATCGTCGCGCTGCTGCGCGAGCCGGCGAGCTTTCTGCGCTCGCTTCACCTGCAGTTCGTGGAAGCGCACATCGAGGTCGAGCACGACTTCGAGCGCGCGCTCGCGCTCGAGCCTGAGCGCCGCGCCGGGCGGCAGATCCCACGACACACCTACTGGCCGCAGCTGCTGCTCTATTCCGAGCACGTGCGTTATACCCAGCAGCTGCGCCGCTACTGCGAGGCGTTTGCCCCCGAGCAGATCCTGGTCCTCGTCTACGAGGACTTCAAGCGCGACAACGAGGCCACGCTACGCCGCCTGCTGCGCTTTCTCGAGGTTGATGACGGTGTCGGGATCGGGCGGGTGTCGGCAAACCCGACGGTGCGCCCGCGCTCTCGGGCCTTGCATGGGGCGGTGCACGCGATCGCAGTTGGCCGCGGTCCGTTCTCGCGGGCGGCAAAGGACTCGATCAAGCTGCTCACGCCCGAGCGAGCTCGGCGCACGGCGCTGGATTGGTTTCGACGGCGGGTGCTGTATCGCGAAGTCGCAGCAGCGGACGCGGGGGAAGCAGCCACGATGGCCGAGCTGCGGCGTCGCTTTCGCGGTGAGGTCGAGGCGGTCAGCGAGCACCTGGATCGGGATCTGATTGGGCTGTGGGGCTATGACGGGATCGCCTGACCGCGGCCGGGCGCCGGACTTCCTGATCGTCGGTCATCCCAAGTGCGGCACGACCGCGCTCTACCGGACGCTGCGTGGCCACCCGCAGATCTTCATGCCCGAGATCAAGGAGACGTGGTACTTCGTCCCTGAGCTGCACTCGCGCTTTCGCCACCGGGCGTGGGGCCGCCCGGACACCTGGGAGGAGTACCTGGCGCTGTTCGCCGACGCGTCGGCGGCGCAGCGCGCGGGCGAGTGCTCGCCTTCCTACCTTGTCTCCGAGCACGCCGCCGGGCGGATCGCGGCGGCGCTGCCCGAGGTGCGGATCGTCGCGCTGCTTCGCGAGCCGGCGAGCTTTCTGCGCTCGCTGCACATGCAGTTCGTGCAGACACACGTCGAGGACGAGACTGACCTGGGCAAAGCGCTTGCGCTGGAGCCGCGCCGGCGCGCCGGCGAGCGCCTGCCGCGGCACTCGCCGCGCCCGCAGATGCTGCGCTACTCCGAGCACGTGCTCTACGCCGAGCAGCTGCGCCGCTACCACGCCGTGCTGCCGCGCGAGCAGGTGCACGTGATCGTCTACGAGGACTACCGTCGCGACAACGAGCGGGTCGTGCGCGAGCTGCTGCGCTTCCTCGGAGTCGACGCGAGGCTGCCGTTGCAATTGGCCGAGGCCAATCCCTCGGTGCGCGTGCGCAACCGCTCGCTGCACACGACGCTGCAGGCCGTCACGATCGGTCGTGGACCGTTTGCGCGCGCCGCCAAGGGCTCGCTCAAGCTCGTCAGCTCGCGCCGAGCGCGCCGCATCGCTCTACGTCAGATTCGCCGCCGTGCCGTGTTCGCCGAGCCCGACCCGGTCGACGAGCGCCTGATGCTCGAACTGCGGCATCGCTTTCGCGGTGAGGTCGAGGCGGTGAGCGAGTACCTGGGTCGCGATCTGGTCGGCGAGTGGGGCTATGACCGGCTCGGTTGATGGCGCCGGGGAGGGAAGGGTGCCCGACTTCTTCCTCGTCGGGCACCCGAAGTGCGGCACGAGCGCCCTGTACGAGACGCTGCGCCGCCACCCGCAGATCCACATGCCGGCGCTCAAGGAGCCGTCGTTTCTGGCGCCCGATCAGCCGCGCCGCGTGCAACGCGCGGTCGCCGGGGCGCTACCGCAAACGCTCGAGCAATACCTGGCGCTGTTCGCGCCGGCGTCGCCTGACCAGCTCGCCGGTGAGGCCTCCTCGGCCTACCTGGTCTCCCACCTGGCGGCGCAGCGGATCGCGGCGCTGAACCCGCGGGCGCGCGCGATCGCGGTGCTGCGCGAGCCGGCGAGCCTGCTGCGCTCGCTTCACCTGCAGCTGCTGCAGGACAGAGTCGAGGACGTCGCCGACCTGCGCCGGGCGCTGGCCCTAGAGCCCGAGCGGCGCCAGGGGCGCCGCATACCGCCGGGCTCTCCGCGCCCCGAGGCGCTGCTGTATTCAGAGCGCGTTCGTTTTGTCGAGCAGTTGCGTCGTTTTGAGTGTGCGTTGGGCCGCGATCGCTTGTTGGTGCTCGTGTATGACGATTTTCGGGCGGACAACGTTGGCGTTGTGCGCGATGTGCTGGGTTTTTTGGGTTTGGCTGGTTTTGTGTTTGCGCCGGCTGAGGTGAATCGGAGCGTGCGTGTTCGTTCGCGTCGGGTGGAGGACGTGTTGCACGCGGTGTCCGTGGGCGGGGGCCCTGTGTCCGGCGTCGTGCGGCGCTCGGTGAAGGCTCTCTCCTCGCGACGTGTGCGTCGCGGTGCGATGCGGGTGGTTCGTCGGCGTATGGTGGTTGCCGAGCCGCCCCCGGTGGATGAGAGCTTGACGTTGGAGCTGCGGCGTCGCTTTCGCGGTGAGGTCGAGGCGGTCAGCGAGTATCTCGGTCGCGATCTGGTCGGCGAGTGGGGCTATGACCGGATCGGTTGAGCGGACGGCGAGCACGGCCGCGCCGCGCGTCGCCGGCGAGCGGGCGGGCGCGCCCGAGCCTTCGCCCAGCGACGCGCCCGGCCGCGCGAGCGAAGTCGGGCCGACCGGACGGGGCCGCTGCCCCGACTTCTTCATCGTCGGGCACCCGAAGTGCGGCACCACTGCGCTGTACGAGATGCTGCGGCGCCATCCGCGGATCTTCATGCCGGACCTGAAGGAACCGACCTTCTTCGCGGAGGAGCTGCCGCCGATCGCGCACCGCGCCTTGCTGCCGGCAACGCTGCCGGACTACCTGGCGCTGTTCGCCCCAGCTGGGCGCGATCAGTTGGTCGGCGAGGCCTCCGCCACCTACCTGTGGTCCCACAGCGCGGCTCGCGCGATCGCCGCCGCCCAGCCGCGAGCGCGTGCGATCGCGCTGCTGCGCGAGCCCGCGAGCCTGCTGCGCTCGCTGCACCTGCAGAACCTCCAGTCCGGCTACGAGAGCGAGCCCGACCTGCGGCGCGCTCTCGCGCTCGAGCCGCGGCGGCGCGCCGGCGAGCTGGTCCCGCCCGGTTGCCTGCGCCCACAGGCGCTGCTGTACTCGCAGTACACGCGCTTTGCCGCGCAACTGCGTCGGTTGCACGGCGCGCTCTCGCGTGAGCGGGTGCTCGTGTTGATCTACGAGGACTTCCGCGCCGACAACGCGGCGACGGCGCGCACGGTGCTGCGCTTCCTCGGCATCGACGACGGCGTGCAGCTGGAGGCTGTCGAGGCCAATCCGACGGTGCGCGTACGCGCACGGCGGCTCGACGATTTGCTGCACGCCGTGTCGATGGGCGGTGGTCCGGTTTCGGGCGCGGTCAAGGCTTCGCTGAAGCGGGTCTCCTCGCGACGCGCGCGGCGGACCGCGCTTGCACTGGTGCGCCGTCGGGCGCTGAGCGTGCCGCCACCGCCGCCCGACGAGCGCCTGATGCTCGAGCTGCGGCGGTGCTTTCGCGGTGAGGTGGAGGCGGTGAGCGAGTACCTGGGTCGCGATCTGGTCGGCGAGTGGGGCTATGACCGACTCGGCTGACCCGCCTGACCGGCGTCTGTCGCTGGCGGCAGACGGGCAGTCGGCGCCGGCGCGCGACCCGTTGGCTCGTGGCGAGCAGCCGGGTGGGATGGAATCGGCGCCGGGGCCCGGTCAAGCGGCGCGAGTGCCCGACTTCTTCATCGTCGGGCACCCCAAGAGCGGCACGACCGCGCTGTACGAGATGCTGCGCCGCCATCCGCAGATCTACATGCCCGAGCTGAAGGAGCCGCGCTTCTTCGCCCCGGATCTGCGCGCGCGCTTCCTTGCCGGAGGGCGAAAGGGATCGCGTCCGCAGCTGCGCGAGCCGCTTCCCGAGACGCTCGAGCAGTACCTGGCGCTGTTTGCCCCGGCGCGCTCCGACCAGCTGGTCGGCGAGGCCTCGCCCTCGTATCTGACGTCGACGGTCGCGGCCGAGCTGATCGCGGCGGCGCAGCCGCGGGCGAGGATCGTCGCGCTGCTGCGCGAGCCGGTCGGCTTCCTGCGCTCGTTGCAGTTGGAGTTGGTGCAGAACCACATCGAGACAGAGCGCGACTTCGCCCGCGCGATCGAGCGCGAGCTGGTGCCGGCAATGGGCGAGGGCACCTCCGACTACCTGCCGCCGATCCGGCGCTACTCCGATCGCATCCGCTACGTCGAGCAGCTGCGGCGCTTTCACGCGGCGTTTCCCGCCGAGCAGGTGCTGGTGCTCGTGTACGACGACTTCGCCCGAGATAACGAGCGCACCGTCCGCCAAGTGCTGCGCTTCCTCGGGGTCGACGCGTCCGCTCCGCTGCAGCCGCTGCGAGCAAACCCAACGGTGCAGGTGCGATCGGTGCGCCTGGACCGGGCGGTGCGCAGAACCTACGCCGGGCGCGGGCGACTGGCGCGCGCAACACGGGCGACGGTCAAGGTCGGGGTGCCAAGTGGGCTGCGCGGAGCGGCTCTGGATCGGCTGCGTCGGCGCCTGCTGTACGCGCCACCACCGGCGCTCGACGAGCGCTTCGCGCGGCGGCTGCGCTCACGCTTCAAGCCAGAGGTGGTCGCGCTCGGCGACTATCTCGGACGCGACCTGGTCGCCGAGTGGGGCTATGACGAGATCGATTGACGCGTACGAGCAGCGCGAGCGCGTGGCGCTCGGCGGGGATTGGCGGCGCCGGTGCGAGCGCAGTCAGGAGCTCGCGGTGCCGACGGGCAGCGTGCTCGTGAGCTGCTCGGCGCCGTTCGGCAAGGGCGGCCTGGGTCGACATCTGGCTGAGGTCGTCGACGCGCTGGAGCGCGCCGGCGCCGACGTGCGCTCCTTGGACGGCGTTCGCGCACGCGCTCTGCGCGCGCCCCTGGGACGCGCTCGCTGGATCGGTGGCGTCAGCGCTGCCGCGGCGCCTCTCGCACGCCGATCCACGACCTGGCGCGCGTGGTGTGCAAACGTCGAGTTCGACTGCCGGAGCGTCGGAGCGTTGCGAAGCGCAGAGCACCTTGTGGCGTTCGGCGGTCAGGCGCTCGAGCAGTTCCGCGCGGCGCAGCTGGCCGGTGTGTCCCGCTCGCTGATGTCCGCGACCGCGCACGTCGCCACGCTGCGGCGCCGCCACGAGCTGGCTCGCCGTAATCACCCCTACGAGTCCTCCTGGGCCGACCGCTTGGTCGGCCGCAGTCTCGCCGAGTACGAGCGTGCCGAGCGCATCTACGTCTCCTCGCGCTATGCGCTGGAGTCATTCCTGAAGGCAGGTGTCAGCGAGGAGCGGATGTCGCTGTTTCCGCTCACGCCGGCGCCTCGCTTCCGGCCAGGTCCGCTCTGCTCCGCGGAGGCTGCTGGGGGCACGTTCGACGTGGTGTACGTCGGCGGCTTGTCGGTGGTCAAGGGAGTGCCGCTGCTTATCGATGCGTTCTCGCGCCTAGCGCACAGCGACATGCGCCTGCTGCTCGTCGGCGGCCCCGAATCGCGCCCGATGCGTCGCTATCTGCAGCGCGCGAGCGCCCGGGACCAGAGGATCGTCGTCGGTCCGGGCGACCCGCTGCCACTGCTGCGGCGGGCTCGGCTGTACGTGCACCCGAGCTACAGCGACGGCTTCGGCTACGCGCCGGCCGAGGCGCTGGCGTGCGGCGTCCCGGCGATCGTCAGCGAGGACACCGGCATGAAGGAGCTGATCGAGCCGGGCCTCACGGGCCTGGTGCTGCCCACCGGCGACGCCCGCGCGCTCGCGGAGGCGCTGGATTGCGCCTACCGTGGCGAGATCCTCGAGCTTGGAGGAGGCGGCGATGCCGCGCGGTGAGCGGGTGGCAGCGCCCGAGGCTCGCGAGCGGGCCGGCGGCGGTGGCGACCGTGAGCTTGCCGTGGCGATCGTCGGCATGTCCGCGACGGGGGCGTGCGGCGTGCGCGATCACTCCGCCGTGCTCGCAAGCGCGCTGGCGCACGAGGGTGTGGCCGGCTCGCGACACTGGCTCGACCGCGAGGACCGGTCCCTGCGAGCGGACCGGGTCACCGTGGGCGACTGGTCGGCCACGCTTTCCGACGATCTGCGCGCGGGCAGCTACGACGCGGTCGTCTGGGAGTACTCGGTATTCGCGCACTCCTACCGTGGCCTGCCGGTCTTCGTCGCGCCGACGCTGGCGGCGCTTCGCCGCGCCGGCCTGCCGTTGGTGGGCTTCATGCACGAGTTGGTCTACCCGTGGCGGTTGGGCGGCGCGCGCGGTCGTGTTTGGGCAGCGACCCAGCGCGCGGTCCTGCCGGGCATCGTCAGAGCCTGCGAGGAGTTGATCGTCACGGCAGACTTCCGCGCCTCGTGGCTGCGCCGGCAGCGGTGGCTCGCGCCGCGCCCGCTTGCTCTCGCGCCGGTCTTCTCGAACCTGCCGCGGCCCAGCGAAGCGGAGTCCGCGCGTTCCGCGCGCGCCGGGGCCGAGAGCGGGCGCGTGCGAGTCGGGACGTTCGGCTATGTCTATGGCAGCTCAAGAATCGCGCTCGTGCTGGATGCCCTGCGCCTGCTCGAGCGCCGCGGTCCGCAACCCCGTCTGGCTCTGCTCGGCGCGCCCGGGCGGGACTCCCTGCCGGCGCAACGCTGGCTCGCGGCGGCGCGCGCGCGTGCGCTGGAGCCGCTGCTCGACTTCGAAGGGCCGCTGCCGCCACAGCAGATCTCCGACGCGATCGCCGCCTGCGACGTGTTGCTGTTCGCAGACCCGCCCGGACCGACATCGCGCAAGGGCACGTTGGCCGCGGCGCTTGCCTCGGGGCGTCCGCTGGTCGCGCTCGACGGTCCGCGCACGTGGTCTGCGCCGGTGCGGGACGGGGCGCTGCGACTGGTCGAGCCGCAGGCCGGCGCGCTCGCGACGGCGCTCGAGCGGTTGCTCGCCGACCGGCCGGGGCTCGAGTGCCTGGGGGCGCGGGGGCGCGCGTTCTACGAGGCGCACATGGACGTGGCCCGCACCGCCGCGGTGGTCCGCGACCGGATCGAGCTGGCGGTCACCCGCTAGCGCCAGTGGCGGGCTTGCCGACAGTCGCAGTGACACGCTCACTGGCGGGCCGCGCGCGTCGCCAGTGCTCGCCCGCCCGCAGATACGCGCGCTCGAGCGCGGCGACGTGACGCTCGGGGGAGAAGCGATCGGCCACCAGCCGCTGGCCGGCGAGGCCCATCGTGCTCTGGCGCTCGGGATCGTCGAGCAGCTCCTCGAGCGCGCGCGCGAGGCCACGCGCATCGCCCGGGTGCACGAGAACGCCGTTGACCCCGTCGTGCAGCCAGTCGGTCGTCCCGCCGGTCGCGCTGGCGACCACCGGGCGACCGGCGGCCATCGCCTCGATCCCGACCAGCCCGAACGGCTCCGGCCACAGCGAGGGAACGGCGACGACCGACGCTTGGGCCAACTCCTCGGCTATCTGGTCCTCCGGCAGCCAGCCCTTGAAGTCGATCCGGTCGGCGACGCCCAGATGCTGCGCCAGCCGACGCGTGGACTCCAGCTGCCAACCGTCGCCGCAGACCACGATCTCGCCCTGCAACCTGTGGGCGGCGCGAACGAGAACGCTCACGCCCTTGGCACTGACGACGCGTCCGGCGAACACGACGCGGCGGCGCTCGCGATGACCGGAGCCGCTCCGCGGCGTTACGGTGCTGAACAGCGGCACCAGCGCACGTCGCTGCAGTGCGTTGGCGGCGAGGTGGCGGTCGATCGCGCCCGAATAGGACACGGCCAGATCGGCGCGTCGCATCGCCTCGAGCCCGCGCGTGGCTCGTTCGTAGGCGGCCGGCAGCCGGTCGGGGCGGCGCGTGTGGGCGCAGTTGCGCAGCAGCAGCTGCGGCACGCAGCCGAGGCCGTGTCCGCGCGCGCACTCGTGTCCGGGGCGAAAGTAGTGCAGGCCCGACGCGCACGCCGTGTAGCCG
Organism: Solirubrobacteraceae bacterium; assembly: GCA_036269375.1. GTDB lineage: Bacteria > Actinomycetota > Thermoleophilia > Solirubrobacterales > Solirubrobacteraceae > Palsa-744. Next base: position 1,551 of record DATASE010000041.1, on the reverse strand, counting down.
TGGGCGCTTACGAGCACCGGCGCGCTGCCGCGCAGCCAGTCGACCATCTCGGGGTGGTCCATCTGGTGCAGGTGGATCACGTCGGCGTTGAACTCGACCGCGGTGCCCGCCCGGACACGCGGCGCTGCCTGCCTGTCGAACAGAGCTGGAGCTTGCAGCAGCTCGACCCCCGGGACACGCTCGCGCGACTCCAGCTGCGCAGCGAGCACCCCGACCCTGAATCCGTGTCGAGCAAGCGCCGTGGCGCTCGCGATCACGTGCGCGCCGACGCCGCCGTTACGCGCCCACCGCGGTGTCACAAGCAGGACCGAGTAGTCGCTCATGACCGGCTGCAGTCTACCGTCGTGTACGCTGCTGGCGCCGTGCAGTGGGCATCCCACCCCGCAGCCCTCGGTCCGCGCTCGCGCCGATGAGCGCTGGCATTCGACAGCAGGCACGAGGCGCCCTTGTTCGTGCCGCTCGCAGGGCGCGCGACGCCCACCGAGAGCGCGGCTTTCAGAGTCTCCTGCGCGCCGACCCTCGAGCAGGCGAGCTGCTGCTCTCGCCGCATCTCGACGACGCTGTCCTTGACTGCTGGGAGCTGCTCGACGGGTCCGGCGAACTGCAGGTGGTCAACGTGTTCGCCGGCGTCCCAAATCGGGGGAACGTCGCGGCCTGGGACGCGATCACGGGAGCGCGCGATTCGGGTGAGCGCGTGCGCGAGCGAATCGAGGAGGATCGCCGCGCGCTCGCTCTCACGTCGCGCGGCGGCGAGTACTTGCCGTTTCTGGACGCGCAGTACCGTCGAGGCCGCGGTGCGCCGAGCGTGCTCGACCTCGACCGCGCGGTGGCGGGAGTGATCGCGCGCGTCGCGCGCGTGTACGCCCCCGCAGGCATCGGCGGTCATCCCGATCACCTGCTGACGCGCCGCTACGCGACGCTGCTGGCAGCGGCGGGTGTGCCGGTCAGTCTGTACGCCGAGTTGCCCTACTGCGTGCGTCACGGCTGGCCCGCGTGGGTGGACGGCTCGCGGGCCGATCCGCTGCGCGATGTCGACGCCTTCTGGGCAGAGCAGTTGGCTGGCGTGGCCGGGATGCCGTCGCTGCGGGACGCGCGCGTCGTACGCCTCGACGACCGGGCGGCGGCGGCAAAGCTCGCGGCGATGCGCTGCTACGCCAGCCAGCTCCCGGCGCTGGACTTCGCTGCGCACGGGGTCCTCAGCGATCCCGCGATCCACCGCTTCGAGGTTCGCTGGGAGCTCAGCCTCGCCGTCTAGGGCGCCGTGCGCCTTGAGGCGCCGCTTGGGCATCGGCGGTCAGCTTGGCTTTCCGACGGTGATGCTCAGCACGCGCGGGTAGTCGCTTGCCATGACTTCGATCGTGGCGGTGCCGGCGCGGTGGGAGACCAGCCGCGCGCGCGAGGGAGCGCCCCGAAGGGGGTCGTATGCGGTGATGGTTGGTGGTTGTGTTGTTTGTGGGAGGTTGGCGAGGGTGATGCGGAAGGTCTCGTTGGGGAGGTCGAATCTGGTGGTGTCTGTTTGGGGGGCGTTTGGTTTGTAGAGGGTGAGTAGGT
>DATASE010000040.1:0-12218 GCA_036269375.1 Solirubrobacteraceae bacterium | reverse complement strand
CACGGTTGGGCGTCGACGTGATCGAGGCGGGCTTCCCGATCACCTCGCCGGGCGACTTCGAGTCCGTCCAGGCGATCGCCCGTGAGGTCGAAGGACCTGTCATCTGCGGGCTGGCGCGCACCGCCAAGCAGGACATCGACGCTGCGTGGGAGGCCGTCAGGGACTCCGAGCGGCCGCGCATCCACACCTTCATCGCCACCAGCGACATCCACATCGAGCGCAAGCTGCAGACCACGCGCGAGGACGTGATCGGGCAGGTGCGGGCGGCGGTGGCCCACGCTCGCGAATACACCGAGGACGTCGAGTTCTCCCCCGAGGACGGGTCGCGCTCGGACGTCGCCTACATGGCCGAGGCGATCTCCGTCGCGCTTGAGGAGGGCGCGAGCACGATCAACGTGCCCGACACGGTCGGCTACGCGTTGCCGGGGGAGTACGCGACGATGTTCGCCGAGCTCTACCGGCTGGTGCCGGGGCTGCGCGAGGTGACGGTTTCCGTGCACTGCCACGACGACCTGGGGCTGGCCGTGGCCAACTCGCTGGCCGGGATCCAGGCTGGCTGCCGCCAGGTCGAGTGCGCCGTCAACGGGATCGGCGAGCGGGCCGGCAACGCGTCGCTCGAGGAGATCGTGATGCTGCTGCGCACGCGCGAGCCGGCGCTCGGGCTGTGGACGGGGATCGAGACGACGGAGATCGCGCGCACCTCGCGTCTTGTCTCGCGCCTGACCGGCTATCCGGTGCAGCCCAACAAGGCGATCGTGGGGCGCAACGCCTTCGCGCACGAGGCAGGCATCCACCAGGACGGCGTGCTCAAGGAGCGCGCCACCTACGAGATCATGGACGCCACCACGGTCGGCCTTGCCTCCAACGCGATCGTGCTGGGCAAGCACTCGGGTCGCCACGCGCTGCGCGCGGCTCTGGAGGAGATGGGCTTCAAGGTCGAGGGGCAGGCGCTGAACACCGCCTTCAAGCGCTTCAAGGAGATCGCCGACCGCAAGAAGCAGGTGACGGCGATGGACCTGGAGGCGCTCGTCACCGACGAGTTGCGCTCCGAGGTGCTGGCTGCCTACACGCTTGGCGAGTTCGAGGTCAGCGCCTCCTCGCGACGGCCGCCGATGGCGCGCGTCGAGGTCTCGGTCGACGAGGGCGGCGCCTCGGCGGCGTCAGTGACAGATGGGCGGGTCGTCAAGGTCGGCGAGTCCTCCGGCGACGGGCCGGTCGACGCGATCTTCAAGGCGATCAACGCGGCCGCAACCGTCGACGCCACTCTGCGCGATTTTCGGATCGGCGCGGTGACCGAGGGTCAGGACGCGCTCGGCGAGGTTTCTGTTGTGGTGGAGGTTCAGGGCCAGACGGGCGCCGGGCAGGCGGTGTCGACCGACATCATCGAGGCCGCCGCGCGAGCGTATGTGCGGGCGCTTTCGATCGGCGTTCTGCGGGCGCGCGAGGGGGAGCGTGGGGTGGGTCTGCCCGAGCCAGCCGCCTGAGCTTGTCTGTGATAACATACGGCCGTATGTCGATGGCGGCCAAGCTCGAGGACGACTCCCGCTGGGAGACGTTCGATTCCAAGGTGATCGGTGCCCGCGTGAAGGCTCTGCGTGAGTCATCGGGCCTGTCGCTGCGCGACCTCGCCGAGCACAGTGGGGTCAGCGCGCCGATGCTCTCCCAGGTCGAGCGTGGCGAGACGAGCCCGACGCTCACGGTGGCCGCGAAGATCGCCGCCGGCCTCGGCCTGCGGCTCTCCCAGCTGCTGCGGCTGGACGAGTACGGCTCGGTGACGATCGTGCGCGCGGGCGAGGGCACGAGCGGCGGCAACGCCAAGCGCGGCCATCGCTTCGAGGTGCTGACCGCCGCCCAGCCGGGCCAGCGCTCCGAGCTCTCGCGTCACACGCTCGCCGCCGCCGGAGCGACAGGAGCCGCCGACGACCCGCCGATGCACGAGCCCGGCAGCCGCGAGACGGTGCTCGTCGAGCGGGGCGAGATCGTGCTCGTTTGCGATGGAGAGCGCTACGAGCTGCGCGATGGCGACTGCGTCACCTTCGACGCCGACCTGCCCCACCACTTCGAGAACTCGACCGACGCGGAGGCGGCCTTCCTGGCGGTCGTCTCCGCCGGCCTGCGACGCAGTTAGGAGAGATAGCCGATGCCAAAGACGATGTTCGAGAAGATCTGGGAGGCCCACGAGGTCTCAGACGGCCTGATCTACGTCGACCTGCACCTGGTGCACGAGGTGACTAGCCCGCAGGCCTTCGACGGCCTGCGGCTGGCGGCGCGCACGGTGCGCCGGCCCGACCGCACGCTGGCCACCGCCGACCACAACACGCCCACCGACGGCACGCCCGTCGCCGCACGCATCAAGGACGAGCTCTCGCGCGTGCAGGTGCAAACGCTCGAGCGCAACTGCGCAGAGTTCGGCGTGCCCGTCTACTCGCTGGGCTCGGAGCGCCAGGGGATCGTGCACGTGATCGGCCCCGAACTGGGCGTCACCCAGCCGGGCATGACGGTCGTCTGTGGGGATTCGCACACCGCCACGCACGGCGCGTTCGGGGCGCTTGCCTTCGGGATCGGCACGAGCGAGGTCGAGCACGTGCTGGCGACCCAGTGCATGGTCCAGCAGCGCCCGCGCTCGATGCGGATCGCCTACGAGGGCGAACTCGGCTTCGGCGTCACCGCAAAGGACCTGATCCTCGGCACGATCGGGCAGATCGGCGTCGGCGGCGCCACCGGCCACGTTGTCGAGTATGTCGGGCCGGCGATCGAAGCGCTCTCGATGGAGGGTCGGATGACTATCTGCAACATGACGATCGAGGCCGGCGGGCGCGCCGGCATGATCGCGCCAGACGAGACCACGTTTGCCTGGTTCGCAGAGCCCGGCGGGCGCTTCGCGGCCGGCCGGCCGGGTGCGCCGCGGGGGGCCGAGCTGGACGAGGCGATCGCCGGCTGGCGCGAGCTGGCAAGCGACGAGGGCGCCTTCTATGACTCCGAGGTGGTCGTCGACGCCGCTGCGCTCTCGCCGCAGGTCACGTGGGGCACGACTCCCGGCATGGTCGCCCCGGTGGACGCCTCGGTGCCCTCGCCCGACGATTTCGACTCGCCCGCAGACCGCGAGGCGACCGAGCGGGCCCTTCACTACATGGGGCTCGACGCCGGCACGCCGATCCAGGAGATCGCGGTCGACCGCGTCTTCATCGGCTCCTGCACCAACTCGCGGATTGGCGACCTGCGCGCCGCCGCGAAGGTGGTGGAGGGCCGCAGGGTTGCGCCGAGCGTGAACGCGATGGTCGTACCCGGTTCCCAGCAGGTCAAGGCCCAGGCCGAGGCCGAGGGTCTTGACGAGGTGTTCAGGGCCGCGGGCTTCGATTGGCGCGTCGCCGGCTGTTCGATGTGTCTGGGCATGAACCCCGACACGCTTGCGCCCGGAGAACGCTGTGCCTCGACCTCCAACCGCAACTTCGAGGGGCGTCAAGGTCGCGGCGGACGCACGCATCTCGTGTCCCCCCAGATGGCAGCCGCCGCCGCCATCGAGGGACACTTCACCGACATTCGCGATTGGAGCTGAGCATGGAGCCGATCCACACGATCTCGGGCAGGGTTTCCCACCTGGACCGCGCCGACGTCGACACCGACCAGATCATGCCCAAGCAATTCCTGAAGCGGGTCGAGCGCACCGGCTTCGGCGAGTTCCTGTTCTACGACTGGGCCAAGGAGCCGGGCTGGGAGCTGCCCGCCAACCCAATCCTCGTCGCCGGGCGCAACTTCGGCTGCGGGTCATCGCGCGAGCACGCTCCGTGGGGGCTCCAGGACTACGGCTTCCAGGCGGTGGTCGCGCCGTCCTTCGCCGACATCTTCTACTCCAACTGCACGAAGATCGGTCTCCTGCCGGTCGTGCTGTCAGAGGAGGACTGTCACGCGCTCGCGCACGCGGGCGAGGGCGAGATAGACCTGGAGGCGCAGGAGGTGCGCTGGCCGATCGGAGATCCATCCGATTTCCGATCGGTCGAGCGCCAGGTCCCCTTCGAGATCGACCACGAGACGCGCCGGCGCTTGTTGGCAGGCCTGGACGACATCGGCGCGACGCTGCTCGAGGAGCAGGCGATCGTCGACTACGAGCGGACGCGCGAACGGAGCGGTCCGGTGACGACGGCGCTGTAGGGTCGGATTATCGGTGCAGATCCCGGTCAAGATCGTGCTTGCGTTGTGCATGGCATTGGCGGCGGCAACGCTGGCCGGCGGCTGCGGCTCGGAGCGCGTCGCGGTCGTGACCCACGACGAAGACGGCGACATCGACAGCCGCGGTCAGGGCGGCCCAGACGTGGACAACGACGCCATCTACCACTGGGCGGCGGTCGCCGACCCAGCCGACGCGAGGGCGGTGGCTGCGCTGCTTCGGCGCTACTACGCCGTCGCGATCAAGGGCGACGCGGCAACGGCGTGCACGATGATCGATCGGATCGTGATCGACAGGTTGGAAGAAGGGTCCGAAGAAGAAACGCGCCGCGCGCCGAACTGGGCGCCACGCTCGGCGAGCGAAGCCTGCCAGCGGACGATGTCGGCGACCTTCGCGAAGCGCCACCGGGAACTGGTCAAAGACGTGACGGCCTTCCGCGTCGAGACGGTGCAGCAGCGCGGCAACCACGCCGTCGCGCTGATCGTCTCCGGCCCGGAACGCATCCTGCAGGTGTCCGTCCGTCGCGAGCACGGGATCTGGCGCATGGACACGCCGCTGTTCACAGCCCAGTAGCACGGTCTTCTTCCGAGTAAGGTGCCCGGCGAAACCATGTCATACAAGATCATCACCCTCCCGGGCGATGGGATCGGCCCCGAGATCCTGGCACCGACGCTCGAGCTGCTGAGCGGACTGGGCGACTTCGAGTTCGAGGAGCATCCGTTTGGGGGCGCGGCCATCGACCTGTACGGCACCGCGCTCACCGACGAGACGCTGAGCGCCTGCGAGCGCTCCGACGCGGTGCTGCTGGCGGCGGTCGGCGGCCCGAAGTGGGACTCGACCGACCCCTCGGCGCCGCGCCCCGAGCAGGGACTGCTCGGCCTGCGCAAGGGGCTTGGGCTGTACGCCAACCTGCGTCCCGTCAAGCCGCTGCCCGCCCTCTACGACGCCTCGCCGCTGCGCCGCGAGCGGATCGAGGGCACCGACCTGCTGGTCGTGCGCGAGCTGACCGGCGGCATCTACTTCGGCGAGAAGACGCGCACCGAGGACTTCGCCTCGGACGTCTGCTCCTACTCGACCGCGGAGATCGAGCGGATCGCGCGCACGGCGTTTGGCGCGGCGCGCTCGCGCGTGACGAGCGTCGACAAGGCAAACGTCCTTGAGACCTCGCGACTGTGGCGCGAGGTCGTGCACGAGCTGCACGCGCGCGAGTTCCCGCACATCGAGCTCGAGCACGTGCTGGTCGACAACGCCGCGATGCAGCTGATCGCCTCGCCCCGGCACTTCGACACGATCCTGACCGAGAACATGTTCGGTGACATCCTCTCCGACGAGGCCGCGATGCTCACGGGCTCGATCGGGATGCTGCCAAGCGCGTCTCTGGGCGCCGATGGTCCAGGGCTGTTCGAGCCCGTGCACGGCTCCGCCCCGGACATCGCCGGGCAGGGGATCGCCAACCCGCTTGCGATGTTCCTCTCGGCCGCGCTGATGCTGCGCCACGGCCTGCACTTGGAATCCGAGGCCACCGCTGTAGAATCGGCTGTTCAGGACGCGCTGGACGGCGGGCTGCGCACCCCGGACCTCGGGGGAGCGGCGGGGACTGCCCAGGCCACGCGCGCCGTGCTCGAACACCTCTAAAGGAGCGAACCCGTGGAGACCTGCGACTTCATCTGGATGAACGGAGAGCTGATCCGATGGCAGGACGCGAAGGTCCACGTCCTCACCCACGGCCTGCACTACGGCACCGGCGTGTTCGAGGGAATCCGCTGCTACGACACCGAGATCGGCCCGGCGATCTTTCGCAACGCCGAGCACATGGAGCGCCTGCTGCGCTCGGCCGAGCTGTACTACATGCCGGTCGCCCACGGCGCCGCGCAGCTGCAGGCCGCCGCGCGCGAGCTGGTCGCCGCCAACGAGCTGTCCTCGTGCTACATCCGCCCGATCGTCTACCGCGGCTACGGCTCGATGGGACTGAACCCGATGGACGCGCCGATCGAAGTGGCGATCGCCTGCTGGGAGTGGGGGACCTACCTGGGCGAGGAGGGGATGACAAACGGCATCCGCGCCAAGGTCTCCTCCTGGCGGCGCATCTCTCCCGACTCGCTGATCCCGCACGCCAAGGCCTCGGGCCAGTACCTGAACAACGTGCTGGCCAAGGTCGAGTCGATGAAGGCCGGCTATCAGGAGGCGATCCTGCTCGACGACGCCGGGCACGTCTGCGAGGGCACGGGCGAGAATATCTACATCCTCGCTGGCGGTGAGATCGTCACGCCAGGCCACCACAACTCGATCCTCGACGGGATCACGCGCCGCTCGATCATGCAGCTGGCCGCCGACCTCGGCTACGCGGTGGTCGAGCGCGACATCGCCCGCGCGGAGCTGTACTTGGCCGATGAGGTGTTCATGTCCGGCACCGCCGCCGAGCTGGTGCCGGTCGTAGAGGTCGACGACCACCGGGTCGGCTCCGGCAAGCCGGGCGAGGTGACGCGGCTGCTCCAGAGCGCCTTCGACGACGCGATCCACGGGCGCTCGGAGCGCTACCGCGAATGGCTCGACCCGGTCACTGCGGCCGGCGCCCGAGCCGCCGCTCCGACCGCGTCGCCCGCGGCAACCACCAGCGGCTGATGTCGGAGATCGAGCTCTACGACGCGACCCTGCGCGACGGCATGGGCGGCGGCGGCATGAGCCTGACCGCTCAGGAGAAGCTGCGCGTCGTGCACGCCCTGGACGCGCTCGGCGTGCACCTGATCGAGGCCGGCTTTCCGGCTTCGAACCCCAAGGAGCGCGAGTTGTTCGAGCTGCTCTCAGAGGAGACGCTGCAGAGCGCTGAGATCGTCGCCTTCGGGATGACGCGCCGGCGCGGCGCAAAGCCCGAGAAGGACGCCGGCCTGCGCGTGCTTGCCGACTGCTTTGCGCCGGTCTGCACGCTGGTCGGCAAGAGCTCGCCGCTTCACGTCGAGAAGGTGGTGCGCGCCACGCGCGAGGAGAACCTGGCGATGATCGCCGAGTCGGTCGGGTTTCTTGTCGGGCATGGAAAGCGCGTGATCTACGACGCCGAGCACTTCTTCGACGGCTATCAGGAAAGCCCGAAATACTCGATCGAAACGCTGCAGGCGGCGATGGCCGCCGGCGCCGAGCGGATCGTGCTGTGCGACACCAACGGCGGATCGCTGCCAAACCAGGTGCGGATGATCGTAAGCCACGTGCGCCGCTCGCTGGCGGACATCTCGCTTGGCATCCACGTCCACGACGACTCCGGCTGCGGTGTCGCCAACACGCTCGTGGCGGTCGAAGCGGGCGCGCGCCAGGTGCAGGGGACCGTCAACGGCATCGGCGAGCGCACCGGCAACGCCAACCTGATCACGATCGTCGCCGACCTGCAATTGAAGATGGACTACGACGTGCTGCCCCCCGAGGGCCTCGTGCGGCTGACAGAGACCGCGCACCTGCTCGACGAGCTGCTCAACCGCACCCCCGACCCCGCCCAACCGTTCGTCGGCAAGCACGCCTTCGCGCACAAGGCGGGCCTGCACGCCGCCGGCGTCAGCGCCGACGCGGCAACCTTCGAGCACGTCGACCCAGAACTGGTCGGAAACACGCGCGACGTGATCGTCTCCGAGCTCGCCGGTCGCGCCACGGTGCTCGAGAAGGCCGGCGAGCTCGGGATCGAGCTCGACCGCGAGGGCGCCGAGGCGGCGCTCGCACGGCTGAAGGAGCTCGAGCACGAGGGATTCCAGTTCGAGGCCGCCGACGGCTCCTTCGAGCTGTTGCTGCGGCGCGAGGCCGGTCTGCACGAGCCGCTGCTACGCCTTGACTCCTGGCGCGTGACGGTCGAGAAGCGCGCCAAGGGAGGAGTGAAGACCGAGGCGACGATCAAGGTCTACGCCCCGCCCGGGCCCGAGGAGAAGCGCTATGTCGCAAGCGCGGAGGGCAACGGGCCCGTCAACGCCCTTGACAAGGCGTTGCGCGATGCGATCGGCGAGCTCTACCCGCACCTGCGCGACATCGAGCTGGTCAACTTCAAGGTTCGCATCCTCGACGAGGCCAAGGGCACCGACGCGGTCACGCGCGTGCTGATCGACGCCTCCGACGGCGAGCGGGTGTGGGGCGCGATCGGGGTCTCCGAGAACATCATCGCCGCGTCCTGGGACGCGCTCGTGGAGTCGCTGGAGGTAGGAGTGCAGTCGCCGCGCAAGGCGCCCGCGAAGACGTGATCCCACTTGCGCGCCCCGTGCTCGGGGCCGAGGAGGAGCGGCTGGTGCTCGCAGCGCTGCGCTCGGGGACGCTGTCGCTCGGCCCGCGCCTGGAGCAGTTCGAGCGGGAGTTCGCTGCGCGCGTCGGCGCGCCGCTTGCCACCGCGGTCTCCTCGGGCACCGCCGGGCTTCACCTGGCGCTGCGCGCGGTCGGCCTGCGCGACGGCGACGAGGTCCTCACGAGCCCGTTCTCCTTCGTGGCCTCGGCCAACGCGGCGATCTTCGAGCGCGCGCGCCCGGTGTTCGCGGACGTCGACCCGGTCACGCTCAACCTCGATCCCGACGCCGCGCAGGCCGCGGTCGGCGAGCGCACGCGCGTGCTGCTGCCCGTCCACATCTTCGGCTACCCCGCCGACATGGTGGCCTTCGAGGCGATCGCCGCGCGCCACGAACTGGCGATCGTCGAGGACGCCTGCCAGGCGCTCGGCGCCCGCCACGCCGATGGGCGCCCGGTGGGGGGCAGGGGCCACCCCGCCGTGTTCGGCTTCTATGCCAACAAGCAGCTGACGACGGGCGAGGGCGGCATGATCGCGCTTGGCTCTGACGAGCACAAGCAGCTGATCGACAGCGAGCGAAACCAGGGCCGGGCACCGGACATGGGCTGGCTCGACCACGACCGGCTCGGCTTCAACTACCGCCTCGGCGAGCTGGCGTGCGCGCTGGGGATCGCGCAGCTCGAGCGGTTGGAGAGGATGCTCGCCGACCGTGCCCGGGTCGCGGCCCATTACCGCGAGGCGCTCGCCGGGATCGAGGGCTTGACGCTGCCGTGCGCGGACCGCGGCAGCGAGCGGCGCGGCTGGTTCGTGTTCGTCGTGCAGCTGCCGCTCGGGGTCGATCGCGATGCCGTGGCGGTGCGGCTCGGCGAGCTGGGCGTGCAGGCCAAGCCCTACCTGCCGGCGATCCACCTGATGAGCTTCTACCGCGAGCGCTTCGGTCATCGCCCTGGCGAGTTCCCGGTCTGCGAGGACGTCGCTGCGCGCTCGCTGGCGCTGCCGTTCTTCCCCGCCCTCACAGAGGGCGAGGTGGAGCGGGTCGCCACAGCGCTGCGCCGAGCGCTCGGTCGCTGATCGGCGCGCCCGGTGTTTCCGACTCGCCGCACGGCGGCGCCGGGAGGGTAAAGAAGGGGAGGTGCAGGCAAAAGCGGTGGGGGACCTGCGGTGGCCGTTCCGGTGAGTCGGCAAATCCAGGCATTAGGGTGGCGTGCCCGCAGCATCCGTGATAAGAATGCGGCCTTCGACGCCTGTCAACCAACCGCAGGGATCACGCCTGTCAACCAACACGGGATCGAATGGGTCAGGTCGGCAACGCCGGGGCGCTTCTCAACCAACGAGCGTCCCGGCCCCGGCCATCTATGGTGAAGGCAGATGGCGGCTGCAACGTTCATAACCCTCGGCCCCGAAGGCACCTGCCACGAGCACGCGCTGCGCCACTACCTGGATTTCCAGGGCCTCGCCGACGCTCCCGTCGAGCTGGTCGGCGATTTCACGGCTGGGCTGGAGCGCGTGCGCGAGCTGCCCAACGGCTTCCTGGTCCAGTGCAGCTCCCATCCGGACGTGCACATCGTCACCGAGCGCTACCGCCAGGAGGTGTTCGTGGTCGACACGTTCATGTTCCCGGCCAAGGAAATGGGCCTGATCGTGCGCCGCGACCGGCCGCGACCGCGCTCGCTGGGCGTGGTGGCTGCGGCGATGGGCTATCCCGACCTCGAGGAGTGGGAGACAATCGTGCAGGAGCCGGCCAACCCGATCGTCGCCCGCGAGCTGCTGGCGGGAAAGTACGACGCCGGCGTCACCTTCGTCGCCTTCGGCGAGGAGCACCCGCAGGAGCTCGAGGTGCGCGAGCGCTATGGCGAGGTCGACACCACCTGGGTCGTGTACGGAAAGCGCCGCCGCTACGAGGGCAGGCTGATCGGCAACCGCATTCCGGAGTTCCTCAACGACGAGCGCCCCGACGAGCACACCGCAGGCCACACCGCACAAGGCGCAGGCAGGCTGGCAACCGCATGAGCTACGGCATCGCGCGCTCGCCGGGCGAGCCGGCGCCGCCGCTTGCGCCCGGACGCCCGCCCGAGGACGGCGTCGTGGACCGCGAGCGCTACCCGCGCGTGCAGGTCGGCGAGGGCTACGCGCTCGGCTGCATCGACGACTTCGAGGAGGGCTACGGCTTTCGCAAAGTGCGCAGCGGCCTGGGGGTGAGCGCCTTCGGCGTCAACGTGCTCGTGCGCCCACCGGGCCATGAGACCAAGCGCCACTACCACGAGCGCCAGCAGGAGCTGTACTTCGTCCACAGCGGCTCGATCGAGATGCGCTTCGGCGACGGCAGCTCGCACGTGCTCTGGCCGGGCTGCTTCGCGCGCGTGGACGCGGCGACGGTCAGGCAGATCAAGGTGCTCGGGCCGGGCGAGACCGTCTACCTGTGCGTCGGCGGTAGCGACGGTTACATAGGCCACGACGGCTGCAGCGCCGAGGAGTAAACGCCCGCGCGGCGAATGACTGGCGATGGACCTGGAGCTCGAGGGCAGGCGGATAATGATCACCGGCGGCTCCAGCGGCCTTGGCCGGGCGCTGGCGATACGGCTGGTGCGCGAGGGGGCGATCGTGTCGCTGATGGCGCGCGACGACCTGCGTCTGGCCGGGGCTGCCAGCGAGATGCGCAACCACGGCGGCCAGGTGATGGCGCTGCCGGGCGACGTCTGCGATCCCGAAGACCTCGAACGCTTCCTGGCAGCCACCTGCGAGCGCTTCGGCGGCGTCGACGGGATCGTCAACAACGCCGGCCAGCTCTCGGCAGGGGCGTTTGCCGAACACGACGACGAGGTGTGGGAGGACGACCTGCAGCTCAAGCTGATGGCCGCCGTGCGGCTGACGCGGCTGGCATTGCCGCAGCTGCGCGAGAACCGCGGCGTGGTGCTGAACACGCTCTCGATCACCGGCAAGGCGCCGCCGGCCGCCAGCACGCCGACCTCGGTCACGCGCGCGGCCGGGCTTGCGCTGACCAAGGCGCTCTCGCGCGAGCTGGCGCCCGACGGGATCCGCGTCAACGCGATCCTGATCGGGGTGATCGAAAGCGCGCAGCTTGAAAACTATGCCGCCGAGGCGGGGCTCAGCTCGATGGAGTACTACGAGCGGATGGTGCGCGAGTCGGGCATCCCGCTCGGGCGCGTCGGGCGGCCGAGGGAGTTCGCGGACCTCGGCGCGTTCCTGCTGTCAGATCGGGCTTCTTATGTGACGGGGGTCGGGGTGAACCTCGACGGGGGGCTCTGCTCGGTGCCGTGAGGCGCGATGCGTCGATTGCCGTCAGCCGCAGATCGCGGCGCTCTCGACCTGCAGGTCGGGGTTGGCGATCCTTTCGACGTCGACGATCACCGGTTCTACCTCGGCGGGGGTCCCGCCTTTCTGCAGCGCGACCTTCCTGACGCCGCGGCGGTCGTTGTAGTTGAACTTGCCCACACCGATCTGGGTCGCGCCTTCGGCCAGGTCGCAGGCCCAATACCCATGGCCCTTCGCTGCGCGTATCCGCCGGGCGAAGTCCGCAATCGCCACGCGCTCGGCCCACACCCGCTTCGCCGGCGCGCCGGCGCCGCCGGCGAGGTGCCAGGTGGCGGGGCTCGCGCCGCGCGCGAGCGCGACGATGAAGGCGCGCGCCTGCGCGGTGGTGTGCAGTTCGCCCGGCGAGCTGGAGCTCGAGCTCGAGCAGCCGGCGAGCGCGCCGGCGAGCACGGCGACCAGCGCGAGCGCCGGCCGGCGCGAGCCAAGCAGATGTCTGGTGAGCCGGATCATCGCGGCCCGATGATAACAAGCGTT
>DATASE010000039.1:0-11117 GCA_036269375.1 Solirubrobacteraceae bacterium | reverse complement strand
TGCAGTGGGCGTTCAGCAGCGTCGGCGCCACCTCCGGTAAGGGCATCCAGTGCTGGCAGGGCACCGAACTGGCACCTCATTTCACCGCCACAAATCCAGTGAACGGAGGGGACCTCGTCGCATTCGACGCCAACGAGTCGGGGATCGCGCTCGCCGCCAACGTCTCCGAACTGAAACTTGGATCGGAAGAACCGTACACGGCGCCGCTCTACAAGTGGGAATTCGGAGACGGCACGTCGATTGGGCCGGTGGCTCAGGCGAGCATCCTTCACTCCTACCAGTATGCCGGCGCCTACCCTGTCACCCTGACAGTAACCGACAGCGCCGGCAACATCGGCGTCTACACGCAGACGATCCCGGTCGCCGGTCCGCCGCGCCCGGCGCCCGAACCTACACCCGTCGCGAACCCCCCGGTCGCAACGACGGCGCCCGCGGTCGCCCCGGCCACCCCGCCAGGCGCCGGCGGTGCCGCGCCCGGGCCTGTGCTGACCCAGTCGGTGCTCTCGAGCTCGCTGCGCAAAGCCACCAAGCTCGGCCTCCCCATTCACTACCAGGTAAACGAGCAGGTGGCCGGCCAGGCCGAAGCGCTCCTCGCCGCATCCATCGCCGCTAAGCTCGGGATCAAGGCTCGCCGCGCCTACGGACTTCCCGCTGGCTATCCGCGCTTGGTGGTCGTCGGTAGCGCGGTGCTCGTCACCACCAAGGGCGGCCAGGGCACAGTGCGGATCAGCTTCGCCAAGGCGGTCGCCAAGAGGTTGGCAAGAGCGCACCGCTTGACGCTCACCCTGCGCTTCGTGCTGCACAGCGCGTCGCGGCCGCCGAGCACGACAAGCCAGCTGAGCACGGTCTCACTCAGCAAATAGGCGCCCGCCGGTGCCTGACCGTGAGGTCGGCGGCGGCCAACAGGCGCCGAGCTCGCCAGACGCGCCGAGTCCCCCGTCAGAGCGCCGACCCCCGTCAGAAGCCGGGCGGGTGGCGCACCGCGTACCCCGCCAGCGGCGGCGTCGCCAGCAGCCAGCGCGACGCGTAGGGGCCCGAGCGGCCCGCGGTGTCAAACCACACCCCGTCCACGTCCATGAAGGTGTGGCCCGCGTTGGCATAGATCGTGATCCATCGGCCCGCCCCGGCTTCGCCCCAGTTCGCCAGTTCGCCGGAGACCAGCGGCGCGTTCAGCAGCCCGCCGGCCGCCAGCGCGTAACTGACCGAGCCCGAGCAGTCGTAGCCGCCCGCGACGAACGAGGCGTGCCCGCCGCCCCAGATGTAGGGGAAGTCGGCGATCGCGTTGCCGCCGGCGACCACGCGCTGCACCGCTTCCGGGACGTTGGCCGGGATCGGGATGGTGCCGTTGCCGCCGACCGAGAAGCCTCCCGGCACCGGCCTCAGCACGCGCTGCTGCGCGGCGCGTTCCTGCGCCTTGGCCTGCGCCTCTTCGCCGAGCTCCTTGCGGACCTGCGCGTCGGAGGCTGCGCCAGGAGCTATCGCGGCTTCGCCGGCGATCGCCGGGGTGCTCGCCGCCGCGTGATGGGTCGAAGCCGGCAGCGGGAAGCTGCGCGCTTCTTCGGGGTCGCGCACCTCGGCCACGGCGACGGCTTTCCCGCCGGCCGTGGCTGCGCTCCCAGACCCCGCCGCGCCCTTGGAGGCCGAGCCCGTGACCGAGCCCGTGACGCGTCCGCCGGCCGCGGAACCGGCTTTGGCCCCGGCCACTGCGCCACCGCTCTGGGCTGCTCCCCGCGCGTTGCCAACGCTCGCGGCCGCCCCCGCAGCGCCGACCGGCGCTGGCAGCACCACGGCAGCCCTTGTCCGCGCGTGCTTGGCGCCCCCGCCGGTCCCGTCGCGCGCCATCAGCGCAACCGCTGCGAGCACCGTCAGGAGCGGCACGACCGCATACGCCGTGGTGCGTGCCCGCGGTAGGGATCTAGGAACTCTGGGAAACGCCTTCGAGCTCGTGCTCACAGGAAAAGGCTAGCGCCGCGCCAACTCGCCGGCGGCGCTTCGCCCGCCCCGTACACGGCGGCTTCGACGGGGGGCTTGGATACTCTGGGCGGATGCCCGCTCCGGAAACCGCTGTGGACGTTCGCGCCCACGGCGCCCCAACCGCGGCCACCGGCGCCGGCGGCCCTCCCGCTCTGGCCACCTCTCAACGTCCGCACTTGCGCCTGCTCGACGGCATGCGCCGGCGCGCCAACTGGCTGCAGCTGATCCGCTTCGGGCTGGTCGGCGCCAGCGGCTTCGTCGTCAACCTCGCCGTCTACGCGCTGTTCGTGCACGCCGTCGGCGTCCCTTACCAGCTGGCGGCCGTTCTGGCCTGGCTGGTGGCCGTATCCAGCAACTTCGTGCTCAACCGCCACTGGACCTTCGACCGCCCCGACGGGGCGGTGCACCACCAGGCGCTGCGCTTCTTCCTGGTCAGCCTGGCGGCCTTCGTGCTGGTCAACCTGGTGCTGCTGACGCTGCTGGTCGAGCAGGCCGGCCTGGCCAAGGTGCCGGCCCAGGCGCTCGCCGTCGCGGCCGCCACGCCGTTCAACTTCCTCGGCAACAAGCTCTGGAGCTTCAAGGTCTCCCGCTGACCGGCAGGCGACCGATCGCAGGCACGAATCGGGCACACACCGGCACCTATACTCTGGGTCCACCCTCTGGAGGAAATCCGTGCAGGAGATGGTCATCTACGGCGTCAGCTTCGACATGGTGGGCAAGCAGCCGATCGTGCTGCTCAAGACCGTCGAGGGCAACAAGTTCCTGCCGATCTGGATCGGCCACCCGGAGGCCGCCTCGATCCTGATGAAGCTGCAGGGGGCCTCGACCCCCCGACCGATGACCCACGACCTGCTCTGCGAGATGCTCGGCGAGCTCGACGTCAAGTGCACCCAGGTGTCGGTCACCGAGCTGCGCGAGAACACCTTCTTCGCCTCGATCACGCTGTCTGTGGGCGGCCGCGAGATGGAGATCGACTCACGACCGAGCGACGCGATCGCACTGGCCGTCCGCGCCGGCGCACCGATCTTCGCGGCCGAGGAGGTGATCGCCGAGTCGGCAATCGAGTTCGAGAACGCGATCGAGGAGTCCGAGGACGTCGTCGAGCGCTTCAAGGAGTTCCTCGACGAGGTCAGCCCCGAGGACTTCGCGGCCGGGGACTCCTGAGCGGCTGACGCCGCACCTCGGGCCGCACGTGTGCGGCCCGAGCGGGGCGTGCATGCACGCCCCGAGACGGGGTCGCATGCGACCCCGTCACCTGACGGCACATGTGCCGTCAGGCATCCCGCGCATGCGCGGGATGAAAGGCATCAACGGCTCTTGCGCCCCCGCTGCGTCTCGCGCTTGGGCAGCTCGAGCACCTCGGCCAGACCGGGGTCGGGCGCCGTGGCCTGCGACTGCTGCGGCGCTGGGGGGCCGGCTCCCGTCAGGGTTCCGAACAGGCCGACCTGCTCGCGCACGACCTTGCCGATCCGGCGGATGCCCTCGCGGATTTCCTCGGCCGGCACGCCGGCGAAGTTCAGTCGCATGCAGGAGCCACCGCGGCCGTCCAGGTAGGCCGAGCGGCCGGGGACGAACGCGACCCCCTCGCTCTCAAGGGCCCGGGCGAGCAGGTCGGTGGTGTCGATGTAGTCGGGCAGCGTGGCCCAGATGAACAGCCCGCCGCGCGGCTCGGTCCAGCTGGCGGCCTCGCCGAAATGCTCGCCGAGCGCCTCGAGCATCGCGTCGCGGCGATCGCGATACAGAGCGATCAAGGAGTCGAGCTGCGCTCGCCAGACGGGGCCGCCCGCTGTCTGCTCGGCGAAGTAGGCGGCGACGAACAGCTGCGTCACCGGCGAGCTGCACAGGTCGGCCCCCTGCTTGCAGAGGTTGAGCTTTTCCATCACCGGCCGCGGCGCGACTGCCCACCCCAGGCGCACGCCGGGCGAGAGGATCTTCGAGAACGTCCCCAGGTAGACGACGAAGTCCGAACCCCCGCCGCGCCTGGCTGCGTGGGCGTCGAGCGAATGCAGCGTCGGCAGCGCCTCGCCCTGGTAGCGGAGCATCCCGTACGGGTTGTCCTCGAGCACCATGATCTCCCGCTCGCGCGCGACCTCGACCAGCCGGTGGCGGCGCGGTAGCGACATCGTCACGCCGCTCGGGTTCTGGAAGTTGGGGATCGTGTAGATGAACTTCGGCGTGCGCCCATGCGCGTCTAGGCGGTCGAGCGTTGCCTCCAGCTCGTCGATCGGCATCCCCTGCGCGTCGACCTCGATCTGCACCACCTCGGCCTGGTAGGCGTCGAAGGTGGGAACCGCCCCCGGGTAGGTCGGAGCCTCCGCGACGATCGTGTCGCCTGGGTCGATGAACGCCTTGCACATCAGGTCGATCACCTGCTGCCCGCCGGTCGTCACGAGCACCTCGTCCGGGTCGACGTGCGTGCCTTCGGCTTCCATCACCTCGACGATGCACTGCACGGTGCAATCCATGCCTTCCGTGGGCCCGTACTGCAGCGCCCGCGCGGTCGACTCGGCGGCGACCTTGCTCATCAGCTTGGCGTACAGCTCGGGGGGGAAGGTGCGCGTCTCCGGCAGCCCTCCCGCCAGCGAGATCACCTCCGGGCGTTCGGTCAGCGACATCATGTCGCGCATCGCCGAGCTGCGCATCCCGCGCGTGCGCGCGGCGAACAACGTCTCATAGCGCTTGAGTTCGTGGCCGGTGGTGCGGCCGAGCCTTCCACGCTCTGGCGACTCGCCACCGCGCGGTCCGCCATCGCTTCCGCGTGCGTCCATGGCCGCCCAAGGTAGCGCAAGCCCCGCCCGATCTCATCTCCTGCAACGATGCCGGGCACACATGAACGGCCTCGCTTTCTACATCGGCCTCGGGGCCGGCCTCGCGGCGGCGTGTGGCCTTCGGCCGTTCCTGCCGCTGCTGCTGGCCGGCGGGCTGGCCTCCAGCAAAGCGCTGGGGCTGACTTTTGCCCATGGTGGCTTCTCGTTCTTGGAAGCCGACTGGTGGTTGTTGCTGGTGGCGTTCGGCTTGGTGCTCTCCTACGCGTTGCAGATGCTGATCGGGATGGAGCCAACGCTCGATCCGGCTGTGCGTCCGGTTCGTCCCAGTCCACTGGCCGCTGCGTTGGCCGGAGTCGAGATGGGCGCTGGTGCGGTGCTGTTCGGCGGTACGCTCGCCGCGCACGGCGACGCGGCATGGCCCGGCGTTCTGGTGGCGTTTGCGGTCGTCGGTCTGGCGCAACGTGCGTCTGGTCCGATCGTCGCCCGCGCACGCAAGCGCCTGCCCGACCGCGGCGCGCGTGAAGCGCTGACGCTGTACCTGGACTCGGCTTCGCTGCTGCTCGCTGCGCTCGTGGCGCTGCTGCACCCGCTCGGCTACGTAGCGGTCGCCGTCTTGGCGTGGTTTGCATGGCGGCTGCGGGCGCGCGGTGACGAGAAGTACGCGGGCCTGCGCATACTGCGTCGATAGCTCCGTGGCCAACTCGCGCAAGCTCATCCTCTGCGTGATCGACGCGATGGCTCCGCTCCAGCTCGAGCGTGCCGTCGCCGCCGGCGAGGCACCCACGCTCGCCGAGCTGATCCGACGCGGCACCTACATCCCCGACTGTGTCGCCGCCTTCCCGTCCGTGACGCCGGTGTGTGCCGCCTCGATCGCCACCGGCGTCTGGCAGGACCAGCACCACGTGCCCGGCATGTGCTGGTATCACCGCGGCGAGGCCCGCTACGTCGAGTACGGCTCGTCGTTTCGCGCCTCCCAGCGCGTCGGGCTCGCCCGCCAGCTGACCGACACCGTCTACAACCTCAACGGCGCCCACCTCTCGCGCGCGATCCGCACGGTGTTCGAGGCGCTCGACGACGCCGACGTGCGCACCGCGGGGACCACCTATTTGATGTACCGCGGCCGCCACCGCCACGAGCCCAGCCGCGAGACCGCGATGTCGCGGATCGCCGCCTCTTGGCTGCGTCATCCCGTGATGGGCCCCCGCGAGCTCTTCTACGCAGACGTCTTCGCGAGCCGCCAGACCGGCTGTCGCTCGAACCTGGGCATGCCGGGTGTGCGCGACCGTCACTCCGGCTGTGTCGGCGCGTTTCTAATGGAGCACGACCTGTTCGACTTCATGCTGCTCTCGCTGCCCGACAACGACTGGCGCTCGCACCGCTCCGGCCCCGACGGTCAGTTGCGCAGCCTGGCGCTCGCCGACGTCCAGCTCGCGCGCGTCCTCGCCCCGGCAGGCGGTCTCGACGCCTTCCTGGAGGAGCACGCCGTGATCGTGCTGGCCGACCATTCGCAGGCGCCGGTGCGTGAGACGATCGCGCTAACCCCCCCGTTCGCCGATCGGGGCGTGCTCGCGCCCGCTCCTCGTGGCCGCCGATCGCCGCTCGGCGGCGGGGTCACCGGTCGCGCGCCGCGCGCCGGACGCGAGCAGCCACAGCTTGCGCTCTGTCCCTCCCAGCGCGCGGCAATGCTCTACCGCCTCGACGAGGACCCGGACAGGCGCGTCCGCGAGGCGCCCGCGCTCGCTCAGCGGGCGCTAGAGGTGGAGGGAGTGGAGCTTGCGATGTGGCTCGAGCGCGATGTCCACGGGACTCCGACGGAGGCGGCGGTGGCGCGCAGCGATGGCGACAGACCCGTCCAGTTGCGCTTTCGCCCCGGCGGGGACGTTCGCGACCGGCGCGGCCGCACATGGTCGCTCGACGGGCAGCTCGCCGCGCTAGACGGCGAGCTGCGCGACGGGCGCCTGCATAGCCCCGACTTTCCCGACGCACTGGCTCGGGCCTGGTCGGCGCTCGCCTGTCCCACCTCCGGCGACGTACTGCTCTCCGCGGCAAGCGGCTTCGAGTTCCTCGACCTGGGCGGCCAGGCGCACGTCGGCGGCGGCTCGCACGGGTCGCTGCGCGCCGAGGACTCGCTGGGTGCGGCGATCGTCTGCGGCTTGGACGGCCTGGACGGTCGCGAGCAGTGGGCGATCGGCGACTTCGCGGGGCTTGCCGAGCGTCACTTCGCCTGAGCGCGCGGGGTACGCTCGACGGATGCTCCGCCGGCCGATCGCCGTCGTAACCCTCTCGCTGCTGCTCGCCTCCCCCGCCGCCGCGGCGACCTCGGCAAGCAGCCTGACCAACCCCGAAACGCCGGTGCCGGTGCAGGCCTCGGACGCTCCTCCCGTGGGCCGCTTCCTGTCGGCCGATCGGGTGCTGGAAATCGCGGGCAGGCTGCCGAAGCTGCGCAGTGCGCGCGCCGAATACCCGGGCTCCTACGCTGGCGCCTATCTAAAGGGCACAAATCGCTGGCAGGTCAGCTACTTCTCCCGCGCCGGCAAGGAGATCGGCCAGGCGATCGTCGCCGACCGCACCGGCCGCGTGCTCGAACAGTGGACCGGCTTTCAGATCGCCTGGACGATGGCGCGCGGCTACCGGGGAGCGTTCGGGCGCCACGTGAACGCCCTCTACGTCTGGATCCCACTGTGCGTGCTGTTCTTCGTGCCCTTCTTCGACTGGCGCCACCCGTTGCGTCTACTGCACCTCGACCTGCTCGTGCTGCTGTCCTTCTCGGTCTCGCTGGCCTTCTTCAACCACGGTCGCATCGACGTCTCCACGCCGCTTGCCTACCCGCCGCTGCTCTACCTGCTGGTGCGCATGCTGGTCCTCGGGCGGGTGCGGCTGCGTCGTGCGCGCCGCCCGCCGGCACCCGAGCGCCCGGCGGCGCTATTGATCGGCACGCCGTGGCTGGCGATCGCGCTGCTGTTCCTGGTCGGCTTTCGCGTCGCGTTGAACGTCACCGACTCCAACGTGATCGACGTCGGCTACGCCGGCGTGATCGGGGCGCAGCGGATGGTGCAGGGCAAGTCGCTGTACGGCGGCTATCCGTCGGACAACGAACACGGCGACACCTATGGCCCGTTCAACTATGCCGCCTACGTGCCCTTCGAGCAGGCATTGGGCTTCAGCGGCCACTGGGACGACCTGCCGGCCGCGCACGGTGCCGCGATCTGCTTCGACCTGTTGACGATTGCGCTGCTGTTCTGGCTCGGGTTGCGGATCCGTGGCCCGAGCATGGGCATCGCGCTGGCCTACGCCTGGGCCGCCTATCCCTTCACCCTGTTTACGCTGGAGAGCAACTCCAACGACACATTGGTGGCCGTCCTGCTGCTGGCTGTGCTGCTGGTCGCCTCTTCGGCGCCCGTCCGGGGCGTCTTCGCGGCCCTGGCCGGGTTGGCGAAGTTCGCGCCGCTCGCGCTCGCGCCGCTGTTTGCCAGCCACCGCCTGCGCGGTGCCCCGCGCGCACGGCAAGCGAGAGATCTGGCTCTGTACGTACTCGCCTTTGGTGCGACCGTCGCGCTGGCCGCCGTCCTCGTGCTGGGGCACGATTCGCTGCACACGGTCTACGAGCGCACGCTCGTCTACCAGTCCAAACGCGAATCCCCGTTCTCGATCTGGGGCCTGTACGGCGCCTCCCCCACGGGAGGACCGGCCGCGCATTGGCTCTCCTCGGTGCAGTCGGCCGTCGAGCTGGCTGCGGGGTTGCTCGCACTCGCGCTAGCGCTGTTGCCGCGTCGCGAGGACCTTGTCGGGCTGGCCGCCTGTGCCACAGCGATCCTGATTGCAGTACAGCTGGGGATCGACCACTGGTTCTACCTGTACATCCCCTGGTTCTTCGGCCTGGCGATGGTCGCCCTGCTCGGCCAGCTCAGTTGGGCTCCCGCCCCACCGCGGAGCTCGCAGCGGGCGGCGTCGGACGGGGCATCAGGATCTGCTCGATCCAGTCGGCTCGCAGTCGCGTAGAGCAGCCGATCAGAACCCCCATCAGCCAGGGGTCCTCCTGCGAGGTCTCAAAACGCACCGGCATCTGCGTGACGAGCGACTGCACCGCCTGCTCGCGCTTGACGCCGATCACCCCGCCCCGCGGCCCCGTCATGCCCACGTCGGTGATGTAGGCCGTTCCCGCCGGCAGCACGCGCGCGTCGGCTGTGGGCACGTGTGTGTGGGTGCCGACCACCGCGCTCACGCGTCCGTCGAGCAGCCACCCGAGCGCGACCTTCTCGCTGGTTGCCTCGGCGTGCATGTCCACGAGGATGTGGTCGACCTCGCCGAGGTCTTTGATCGCCGGATCGATCTCCGTGAAGGCAGAGCGGCCTGCGCGCAGGAAGAGGTTGCCGCTGAGGTTGACGACCCCGAGTCGCACCCCGTCTTTCTCGACCACGCAGACCCCCTTGCCGGGCTGCGAACGCAGGTAGTTGTACGGCCTGAGGATCCGTGGCTCGGTGTCCAGGTAGGAGTAGATCTCGCGCCGGTGGTAGGCGTGATTGCCGAGCGTGATCGCGTCGACGCCGTGGCGCAGCAGCTCGACGGCTACCTTCGGCGTGATGCCGAGGCCGCCGGCGACGTTCTCGCCGTTGACGACAACGAAGGTCGGCGCATGACGCTCGCGCAGCACGGGCAGGCAGTCCAGCAGCGTGTGCCGGCCGATGCTGCCGACCAGATCGCCGACGAACAGGATGCTGGCGGCGCCATTGCCGCCGCCGCGCGTCGGTTCTGCCCCGGCACTCGCCTTGTCCTCAGCCATACTCTGGCCATCGTTGGAGGGTGGATGAGATCGAGCCGTCGGAGCCAGGGCCGATGACGGAGCAGGAAACCGAGCCGCCGCCGCAGGCCGGCACGACTCCGGCCGCCGAGTCCCAGCCGCCCACGCGGACCGAGCACGAGCTGGTCGAGGAGCCCCAGGCGGCTGCGGAGGAGCCCGAGCGCGTGCTCGTGCCGCGCTGGGTGCAGCTAGTGCTGCTGCCACTGTCGCTGCTGGCGCTGTGGGCGCTCGCGCGCGCCGCGGGGAAGGTGCTTGTGATCTTCATAGTCGCCGCGGTCATCGCGCTGATCCTCAACCCGCTCGTGGCTTTCCTGCAGCGCCGTGTGCGGCTGCCGCGCGGGGTGGCAGTGCTGACCGTCTACCTCGCATTCTTCCTGACATTGGCCGGCATCGGCTTCCTGCTCGCCAACCCGATCTCCAATCAGGTGCGCACCTTCACCCACAACCTGCCCCACATCGTCAACGAAGCCAACGTCCAGATCGCCAAATTCCAGCGCACGCTCGACAAAGCCGGCATCCACGCAAAACTGGTCGATCAGGGCAAGACCGCGCTGCAGACGCTCCAGGGCAAACTGTCGAAAAGCGCCAGTCGGATCACGAGCTTCGCCGGCGGTCTGCTGACGGAAATCGCCGGTGCGCTGGTCGACCTGGTGCTTGTGTTCGTGCTGTCGGTGTACATGCTCGTCTACGGTCAGTCGGTCGGCCGATTGGTGCGCCGCGCGATGCCCCCGGGCGACGGCACGCCCGCCGACGACTACCCGCTGCTCACCCAGCACGCGGTCTCCCGATACGTCGGCGGGCAGCTCCTGTTCAGCGTGATCATGGGGACCTCGGCCGGGCTCGCGCTGTATCTGTTCGGTGTGCTTGGCATCTTCCCCGACGGGCGCTCCTATGCGCTGGCCTTCGGCGTCTTCTACGGAGTGATGGAGCTGATCCCCTACGTCGGCCCGATCCTCGGCGCGATCCCGGCGGTGGTGCTCGCGCTGTTCACAGATCCGATCACGGCGCTCTGGGTCGGGCTGCTGTTCGTCGCCCTGCAGCAGCTCGAGGGCCACATCGTGGCGCCGCAGATCTTCGGTCATACGCTGCGGATCAACCCGCTGCTGGTGATCTTCGCGCTCCTGATCGGGTTGCAGCTGTACGGGATCGTCGGCGCGCTGGTGGCGTTGCCGATCCTCTCGGTGCTGCGCGAGACCGCGGTGTACCTGCACCGTCACCTAAGGCTCGAGCCGTGGGATCGCTCCCCCGGCAGACTGCTGTGATCGACGGGCCCACGCCGCGCAAAGCCGTGGGCGGTGAGGGAGGGGGCGGGGACCGCGCTGCGGCCGCCACGCTCGGAGCAGAGCCGGTGCTGCGGGCGGAGGGTCTGGGCAAGCGCTTCGGCTCGACCGTCGCGCTGCACGGAGTCGATTTCGCCGCCGCGGCGGGCGAGCGCGTCGCGGTGATCGGGCCGAACGGCGCCGGCAAGACGACGCTGTTGTCGATCCTCGCCGGCGTGCAGCCGCCTAGCGAGGGAACGGTGCGCCACTCCGGCGGGGCCGTCGGCTGGGCGCCGCAGCAGCCAGCGTTGTACTCGA
>DATASE010000038.1:0-24984 GCA_036269375.1 Solirubrobacteraceae bacterium | reverse complement strand
CGCCTGGAGCGGGTCGCCGATCCAAACGCCGCGGTAGCGCGCATGCTCGGGCAGACCGGGCTTGCCGAGCGCGCCGGCGAGCGCGTCGCAAACCTCTCGGGCGGCAACCGTCAGCGCGTCAACGTCGCCATCTCGCTGCTGGCCGACCCGCCGGCGATCCTGCTCGACGAGCCCTCCTCGGCGCTCGATCCGGGGCAGCGCGAGCGGCTGTGGTCGTTCGTCGGCGAGCGCGCCGCTTGCGGCACCTGCGTGGTGTTCTCGACGCACATCGTGGCGGAGGCCGCCCGCTACGCCGATCGCGTGCTCGTGCTCGACGGGGGCGGCGTGGCGTTCGACGGCCCGCCGACACGGATCGGCGCCGCCGGCGGTGACTTCGAAGCCGACTTCGTCGCCTTCCTGCGCGAGCGGCCATGATCACGCTGCTGGCCAAGGATCTGCGCATCCTCGCGCGCTCGCGCCTGCTGGTCGCGGTGTTGGTCGTGTATCCGGTGGCGATCGCGCTCCTGATCGGCTTTGCGATATCGCGCAGCCCCGCCAAGCCGCGGCTTGCGATCGTCGACGAAACACCGCCCGGTGCGACCGTCGAACTGGGCGGATCGCGCATCGGCATCGCCGAATACACGGGCGAGCTGTTCAGGCAGGCCGCGGTCGTCCGCGTGCCCACCCGCGCCGCCGCCGTCAGGCGCGTCAGCTCCGGGGACGTGCTCGCGGCGGTCGTGATCCCACCCGACATCGTCTCCAAGATCTCCTCGGGGGTCAGCCAGGGTCGGGTGGAAGTGATCTACAACGGCGACGCGCTGCAGCAGTCGATCGTGCGCACGACGATCGACTCGGCGCTTGCCGAAGCGAACCTCGCGCTCTCGCGCCAGATCAAGGACGTCGCCGTGCGCGACATCGACGTGCTGCTGAGGGGCGGCAGCCTCGGGGCGCTCGGATCCAGTCAGAGCATCGTCGGCCTCTCGCACATAGCCCCGACGCTCGACGGCGTCGCCGCCCGCACGCCCGCCGGCGCGGATCGCGCCACGCTGACGCGGATCGCGGGCTTTGCCGCCTTCGCGGCGCGCAACCTCGACATCGCCAAGAACGTGCTGACCACGGTCAGCCAGCCGATCGCCGCGACCAGCACGCTGCTGCTCGGCCGACGCACGCCGCTGAGCGACTACGCCGTGGTGGTCGCGGTGAGCATCTCGTTGATGCTGCTGTGCGTGCTGCTGGCGGCCGGGGGCTTCGCGCTCGAGCGAGAAGAGCACACGCTCGCCCGCCTGATTCGCCGCGCTCCGGGCGCAGACCGCCCCGCGCGGCCGCTCGTCACCCGCGAGCTGCTGCTGGCCGAGAAGGCGCTGCTGGCCGCCGCCTGCGCCTTTCTCGTCGCGCTTGCAATGCTGCTCGGCGTGAGCGCCTTCGTCGCTCTGGAGAGCTCGCGGGTGGGCGTCTGGGTGCTCGCACTGGCCTTCGCGGCGCTGGCCTTCGCGGCGCTGGGTGTGGCGATCGGAGCGCTCGCGCGCGAGGTGCGCGCGGCTTCGCTGTTGGCTTTCCTGCTCGTGCTGCCGCTTGCCTTTCTGGCGCTCGTGCCGCACGGCTCGGTCGCGGGCGGGCTGTACGCGATCATCCAGGCGGTCTCGTTCGTGTTCCCGTTCAAGGCGGCGCTGCAGGCCCTCGACGCGGCCGTCAATCGCTCCTCGCCGGGCGTTGCGATCTCGGTCGCGCACCTGCTCGGGCTGACGCTGCTGTTTGGCGCGTTGGCACGGCTGGGGTGCAGGCGCGCGGAGTAACCTCAAACGATGGCTTTTCCCGCGACGCGCATGCGCAGGCTGCGCGCGACGCCCGCCCTGCGCGGGTTGGTGCGAGAGACCGAGCTGCGCGCCGACCGCCTGGTGCTGCCGCTGTTCGTCTCGCAGACGGCCACGGTCCCAGAGCCGATCGCCACGATGCCCGGCGTCTGCCGGCTGCCGATCGGCGAGGCGGTGCGGGAGTCCCTCGCCGCAGGCGCGCTTGGGCTCGGCGCGGTGATGTTGTTCGGCATCCCCGCCGAGAAGGACGGGGAAGGCTCGGCTGCGTGGGACGAGCAGGGGCCGGTGCAGCTCGCCACCCGCGCGATCAAGCAGGCCGCGCCGGAGCTGATCGTGATGACCGACGTGTGCCTGTGCGAGTACACCGATCATGGTCACTGCGGCGTGCTCGACACGAACTCGAGCCCGGCGCGGGTGGACAACGACGCGACGCTCGAGCTGCTGGCGCGAACCGCGGTCTCGCACGCGCGCGCCGGCGCCGATGTGGTCGCCCCCTCGGACATGATGGACGGACGCGTCGGGGCGATCCGCGCCGAGCTCGACGATGAGGGGCTCGCCGACGTGCCGATCCTCGCCTACTCGGCCAAGTTCGCCTCCGCCTTCTACGGCCCGTTCCGCGACGCCGCGGCCTCGACGCCCGCGTTCGGGGACCGTCGCTCCTATCAGCTCGACCCGGGCAACGGCCGCGAGGCGCTGCGCGAGGCGCTGCTCGACGCGCAGGAGGGTGCGGACATGCTGATGGTCAAGCCCGCGCTCGCCTACGGCGACCTGATAGCCGCCGTCAGGCGCGAGACGCGGCTGCCCCTAGCTGCCTACAACGTCAGCGGCGAGTACGCGATGGTCAAGGCCGCCGCGGCGGCAGGCCATCTGGACGAGCGGGCGGCCGTGTGTGAGATCCTCACCTCGCTGCACCGAGCGGGTGCGGACATCATCATCACCTATCACGCAAAGGACGCCGCCCGGTGGCTCTCGCAGACGGAATAACCGACACCGCCACGCCGAAGCTGCGCTCGCGCAAGCACGGCGCTGCGATCCCGCTGGACGAGCTGGACAGGCGCCTGCTCAACCTGATGCAGGGCAGCTTTGCGATCGAGCCGCGGCCCTACCGGCGCGTCGCCGAGCTTGCGGGCATCGACGAGGACGTCGCGCTGGCTCGTGTGCAGCGGTTGCTGGACGAGCGAATCATCCGCCAGGTAACGCCGATCTTCGACACCCGCGCGCTCGGCTACTCCTCGATGCTCGTGGCCGCCAAGGTCGACCCCGAGCATCCGCACCGCGCCGCCGAGGTCATCAACGCCCACCCCGGCGTCTCACACAACTATCTGCGCAACCACGAGTTCAACCTGTGGTTCACGATCGCAACCGAGCCCGACTCGCCGCTGGGCCTGCAGGGAACCCTGGACGTTCTGGCGCGCGAGGCCGGGGCCGAGTCGGTGCGCCAGCTGCCGACGCTAAAGCTGTTCAAGATCCGCATGGACCTCGAGATGGAGGGCGACACCGGTGCCCTCGCCGCCGCCGCCGAGGTCAGCGACCCGGTCGAGCTCGACCCACAGCCCTACGACGAGCGCGACGTCGCGGTCATCCGTGCTCTGCAGGGCGACATGGCGGTCGTGCGCGAGCCTTATGCGGCGGCCGCCGCCGAGCTTGGACTCGAGCAGGGCGCCCTGCTCGAGCACCTGTCCGCCATGCGCGAGCGCGGCCTGCTGCGACGGGTCGCCGCGATCCTCTATCACCGCCGCGCCGGCTTCTCGGCCAACGGCATGGGCGTGTGGAAGGTGCCCGACGAGCGCATCCTCGACGTCGGACGGCGGATGGCCGCGGTTCGCGGCATCTCGCACTGCTACCAGCGGCCGACCTACGAGGACTGGCCCTACTCGGTGTTCACGATGGCGCACGGGCGCTCAAAGCAGGAGTGCGACGCGATCCTCGACTCGATCGCCGAGATGACGGGCATCCACGAGCGCGCGACGCTGTACTCCTCGACCGAGTTCAAGAAGATCCGGCTGCTCTACTTCACGGACGAGTTCAAGGCCTGGGAGCGAGAGCACGCCGGCGTCTGAGACGCGGGCTGCGCGCCGATGCCAACGTCGCTGACGGACATTCGCTCCGGCGAGCTGTATCGCCGTGCGCTGGACGTGCTGCCCGGCGGCGTCAACTCGCCGGTGCGGGCGATGCGGGCGATCGGGCGCGACCCGATCTACGTCGAGCGCGGCACCGGCGCTGAGCTGGTCGACCTCGACGGCAACCGCTACGTCGACTACGTCTGCTCGTGGGGCCCCCTGATCCACGGTCACGCCCATCCCGACGTGCTGGCGGCGATCGACGCGGCGGCGCGTCGCGGTACGAGTTTCGGCGCTCCAACCGCGGCCGAGGTCGAGCTGGCGGTGGAGGTCGCGCGGCGCGTGTACTCGGTCGAAATGGTGCGGATGACCTCATCTGGCACCGAGGCGACGATGACCGCGCTGCGGCTCGCCCGCGCTGCCACCGGCCGCGAGCGAGTCGTCAAGTTCGCAGGCGCCTACCACGGCCACGTCGACGGCCTGCTGGCCCAGGCCGGCTCGGGCCTTGCCACCCAGGGGTTGCCGGCGAGCCCTGGCGTGCCGCCCGCAGTCGCTGCGACGACGACGGTCGTCCCCTGGAACGATCCTGGCGCGCTGGTGGCGGCCACGTCATGCGGCGATCCGCCCGCAGCCATCATCGCGGAGCCGTTGCCGGCGAACATGGGCGTCGTCCCGGCGGATGACGGCTTTCTCGAGCTTTTGCGCGCTCGCGCGGACGAGCTCGGGGCGCTGCTCGTCTTTGACGAGGTGATCACCGGCTTTCGCGTTGCACGCGGTGGGATGCAGGAACTGGCCGGTGTCGAGCCGGACCTGACGATCATGGGCAAGGTGCTAGGCGGCGGGCTACCCGCCGCGGCACTCGGCGGAAGCGCCGAGCTGATGCGCCTGCTCGCCCCCGCGGGAGACGTCTACCAGGCCGGGACGCTGTCGGGCAATCCCATCGCCGTCGCTGCGGGCCTGGCGACGCTGGCCCTGCTCGACGAAGACGCATACCTGCGGCTCGCCTCGATCACCGAACGGCTCGCCGAGGGCCTACGCTCGGCGGCAGTCGGCGCGCGGGCGGGCGGGTACCCGATCCAGGTCGCAAGCGCGCCGGGGCTGCTGACTGTCTTCTTCTGCGATCGCCCAGTCCGCAGCCTGTCCGACGCGCAGGCCTGCGACGTGGACGCCTACGCGCGCTGGTGTCGTGCGCTGCTCTCCCGCGGCGTCTACCCGCCGCCCTCGCAGTTCGAGGCCTGGTTCCCCTCGCTGGCCCACACCAGCGAGCAGATCGACCTGACGATCGCCGCCGCCGCCGCCGCCTTTGCGGAGCTGTCGTGAGCGTGCAGACAGACCGAACGCTTCAGCGGCTGCACTGCCTACTGGCAAGCGAGGGGGGACTCATAGCTGGGCTGCTCGTGGAGGACGCGCCGAGCGTCGAGGCCAAGGGCCCGGCACAGGCGGCCATGGCCGGGCCGCGGATCGACGGCAGGGCTCCCGAATACGAGTTGCTGATCGAGGCGATCTACGAGGGCTACCTGCTGCACTACGGCCGCCCGCGCGTGGTGCGTCCACCCGAGCAGGATCTCGCCCTGCTCGCCGGCGATCGCCTCTACGCGCTCGGGTTGGCGCGGCTGGTCGCGCTTGGAGACGTGATCGCGGTAGCCGAGCTTGCCGATGTGATCGCGCTCGGCGCACTGGCCCACGGGGCCGAGAACCCCGAACTGGCAGATGCGGTGTGGGCCGCCGGGTCCCGCGCGGTGGGCTGGGGGCCGAGCGTTCGCCACGAGCGCGCCAAGGCGCTCGCTCGCGCGGGCTCGCCGGACGCTCTGCCGCTCCTGCTCGCGCTCGCGGCGGACGCCAAGCACTGAGAGCTCGCCGGCCGGTCCCCCTCGACGGCGCCGGACAGCGGCAACTGGGCGCGCCGGGGGCTCTGAGACCCGTTCCAGGCGATATTGTTCCAGCCGTGTCCAAGCACGGCCGCCATTCCTCGCCCTACACCCTGGATCGCAACATTCCGGGTGCGTTCGAGGGCGAGACCGTCACTCGCCGCCGCTTCATGACCGGCACCGCCCACGGCGCCGGAGCGATCGCGGCAGCGTCATTTGCGCTGCCGGCGCTCGGCTTTGCGATCGGTCCGATCTTCAAGGAGGCGCCGCACACGTGGGAGAGCGTCGGGCCCACCGACATGTTCCCCGACAACGACTACGTACCGACGGTGATCACGCTGACGCCCGGGATCGGCGAGGCGGGGAAGACCACCGTCTATGTCCGCAAGCGCAATCCACTGATCGACACCGACGCCGCCGACCGCGACACCCAGTTCATCGCGATCTCCTCGCGTTGCGCGCACCTCGGCTGTCCGGTGCGTTGGGTCGACGCCGCCGAGCGGTTCATCTGCCCGTGCCACGGCGGCGTCTACGACCTGCTCGGTCGCCGCGTCGGTGGACCGCCGGTGCGGCCGCTCGACCGCTTCTACACGCGTGTCGCCGCCGGCCAGGTGCAGATCGGGCCGCGCTACAGCGTCAACAGCGAGCTGGAACGCTTCTCGCCGCGAGACCCGGGCGAGCCGATCGACGGCATCGGCCAGTTCGCGTATCCGTCCCGTCCGTCGACCAGGAAGTAGCGGCTGTGCAGGTCTCGACAGATCTCCGAATCTCCAGACGGGGTCTCTGAGCGATGGCGCGCACGCCCAAGCTCCCCGCTCCACCGCTGCCCTCGGCGCTGAAGGCCCCACCGCCGCGACCCGACAGCGCAAACGGCCGGGCCACGCCGGTCGACCACGCACAGGAAGGTGGCTCGAGCGTCGTCGACTGGGTGGACGAGCGCACGTCTTTGAGCGGCGCCGCGCGCTGGATGATGTTCCGCAAGGTGCCCAGGGGCACCAACTGGTTCTACACGCTCGGCTCGGCGACGATGTTCGCCTTCCTCAGCCAGGCCGTCACCGGCGTGTTCCTGGCGATGTTCTACAAGCCGGATCCTTCAGGGGGCGCCTACGAATCGATCCGCCACGTGACCAACGAAGTCTTCCTCGGCCAGTTCGTGCGCGGGATGCACAAGTGGGGTTCCTCGGTGATGGTGATCCTCGTCTTCCTGCACATGGGACGCACCTTCTTCTTCGGTGCCTACAAGTACCCACGCGAGCTCAACTGGGTGATCGGTGTGGTGCTGCTGATCCTGACGATGACGATGTCCTTCACCGGCTACCTGCTGCCGTTCGACCAGCGCGCCTACTGGGCGACGATCGTAGGCGTCAACATCAACGGCACGGGGCCGCTGCTCGGCCCCTATCTGAGCGACTTCCTGCGCGGCGGGCCGGAATTCGGAGCGACCACGCTGTCGCGCTTCTACGCGATCCACATGATGCTCGTGCCCGGCCTGCTCGCGGCGCTGATCGGCGCCCACCTGTACCTGGTCGCCAAGCTTGGCACGACTGCGCCGCCGTGGCTGAAGGCCGAGAAGAACCCCGACCTGCGCGAGACGGACGCATGAGCCGCGGTAGCAGCATGCAAATGGCGTCGGGAGCGGCGTCGCGCGCGGCGGTCGCCACGGACGGGCCGGGTCGAGGTCCGGTAGGACGAGCGGCAGCGGAGGCGCGGGCGTGAATCGGCGCGAGAAGGAGCAGTACCTGCGCGAGTACTCGATCCTGAAGTCGCAGGGCAAGCCGTTCTTCCCCTACGCGGTCGCCAAGGACTCGGCGATGGCCTGTGTGGTGATGGTCTGCATCATCGCGATGTCGCTGGTGCTCGGGGCAGAGCTCGGCTCCAAGGCCAACCCGACCACGACCACCTACGTGCCTCGGCCGGAGTGGTACTTCTTCTTCCTCTTCGAGCTCCTGCGTGTGATCAAGCCGCCGAGCCTCGTGCCGCTCGCGACGATCGGGGTGCCGACGATCGGCATGATCCTGCTGTTCCTGCTGCCGTTCTACGACCGTGGCCCCGAGCGCCGGCCTGAGCGCCGTCCCGTCGCCACCCTGACAGGGATCTTCGTGATCGGCGCGATGGCATTGCTGACCTATGAGGGCGCAAACGCTGGCTCGCCGACCGCGATCGAAATGCCGACGCCGGCTGCGATCAAGCAGGCCGGTGGGCCCACACTGAAGGAATTCGAAGCGGGCCGCGCGGTGGTGGCGCAGTCCGGCTGCCTGGCCTGCCACAAAATCGGCGACAACGGCAACTCCGGTCCCGGACCCGACCTCACCCACGTGGGCGGGCGCCTGCCCAGGCAGGGGATCGCGCGCACGCTCGTGAATCCGACTGCGCCGATGCCCTCGTTCAAGAACCTGCCGCCCAAGAAGTTCAGCGCTGCCACCTTCTTCCTCTCGCAGCTGAAGTAGGGCGCGTGCTCGCGTCCGGTCGTCTCGAGCCCGCCGACGCGGCATCCGGACGCCTGCAGGCCGGTCAGGTGCAAGCGATGTTCGACCGTGTCGCAGGCGTCTATGACCTGCTCAACACGGTGATGAGCGCCGGCCTCCACCATCGCTGGCGCGAACGCGCGGCCGAGCTGGCCCACGTCGGGCCCGGCGATCGCGTGCTCGACGTCGCCACCGGCACAGGCGACCTGGCGCTCGAGCTGGCGCGGCGAGTGGCGCCGGGGGGCGAGGTGATCGGCAGCGACTTCTCCGAGGGCATGCTCGCACGCGCACGCGCCAAGGTCGAGGCAGCCGGCACACAGCTGCGGCCGACGTTCGAGTGGGGCGATGCGCTGGAACTCCCCTACCCCGACGATTGCTTCGAGGCCGCGACAGTCGGCTTTGGCGCGCGTAACTTCTCAGACCTCGGGCGCGGGCTGGCGGAGATGGCGCGGGTCGTGCGGCCAGGTGGCCGTGTGGTGGTGCTCGAGATGACCACCCCGACACGCCCGCCGCTGTCGTGGTTCTTCTCGGTCTGGTTTGACCGGGTCGTGCCGCTGATCGGTCGACTGACGGCGCTTGCGGCGCGCGCACGGGGGGGCTCCGGCCAAGACACGATCGCCGGCGCCTACACCTATCTGCCCAACTCGGTCAAGCGCTTTGCCTCCCCGCTGCAGCTCGCGGCCGAGCTCGAGCGCGCCGGCTGCGTGGAGATCGAATACGTGCTGATGGCGGGTGGCATCATCGCCGTGCACGGCGCTACCGTCCCCCGGTGAGCTCTTTGCCCTCCGCAGCCGCCATGCCGGCCGACGTGCGCGCGGTCGAGGAGATCATGAGCCAGGGCGGCCCACGTCTGCGCGAGCGGATGTTGAGGGCAGAGCTGCATCTGGAGGAGGTGGCGGCCGGGGCCGGCGCTCCCCTGGCCGAGCACGCCACCGCCACCGTCGTGGCAGGGGGCAAGCGGCTGCGCCCGCTGCTCGTGCTGCTTGCCGCCGAGGCCGCAGCACCGGCGGGCGACGAGCGCAACGAGCAGGCCCTGATTCGAGCCGCGGTCTCCGTCGAGCTCGTCCACTCGGCCACTCTGGTGCACGACGACGTGATCGACGGCGCCAGCCTTCGCCGTGGCCATCCGACGGTGGACGCGATCGCCGGTCGGGCGGTCGCCGTCGCGACCGGCGATCTACTGTTCTCGTGCGCATTTGCCGAGCTGGCCCGCAATGGCGACGCCGAGCAGCTGCGGGCCCTGTCGGATGCCAGCTCGGCGCTCGCCCGTGGCGAGTTGCTGCAGCGTGAGGACACCTACGCAGCGGACATCGCGGTCGAGCGCTACCTGGAGCGTTGTCGACTGAAGACCGCGGCGCTGTTCGAGGCCTCGTGCCGTCTCGGCGCCCTGGTGGTGGGCGCCGGCAGCGACTCGCTCGCCGCCTCGCTCGGCGAGTTCGCCGGTCGAATCGGACTTGCCTTCCAGCTGCTCGACGACGTGCTCGACGTGTCCGGCCCCGCGCAGCGCACCGGCAAGGCGCGCGGCACCGATCTGCTCGACGGCACCGTCACGCTGCCGTTGATTCTCGCCCGCGAGCACGATGCCGGTATCGCCGCGGTCGATTTGGCCTCGCTCGCAGACCCGCAGCAGGCCGAGCAGCTGTGCGAGCGGATCGCCGCCACCGGCGCCCTTGACGAGGCGCGCGAGCGGGCGCTTGCGATCGTCGCCGAGGCCAAGGCGTTACTGCCGGTGGCGCTGCCCGACGGGCGACACGAGCTGCTGGCGCTGGTCGCCGACGCCGTGGTGGAACGCTACTGCTGAGCCGGCGGCGAGGCGACCTGTTGGAGCGAGGGAGCTGGGGTTGTAGCGAACTGCGAAGTGCCGGCCAGCTGCGTCCGTGGAGCTCTGAGCGGCGCGCTCAGCGAAAGTCGGCCGGGCCAATCAGGTCGAGCTCGAGCGCCCGCGCGAACCGTTCGATCTCCTCGGCCATGTTCGCGTGCGTGATCTGACGCAGATCGCTCAGCATTTCGGCCGTGGCGCGGTCCAGCTCGTCGTCAAGCCGCTCGATCAGCGCTTGGCCGAAAACCCCCTCCCGCAACTCGCCGCAGTCCGGGCAACGCAGCGTCACCCGCCAGCGCGCCGGCGATTCCTCGATCCAATCGAGCGGATGCACCAGCCCTCCCGCGCACTGCAGGCACACGTGCAGGGCCTCGCCGGGGGCGGTGCTCGGCGTGTCGCCGGCCCATGGCATCGGCGCCACGGGCGTCTCGCTGTCGCGGCCGTCGAGGTAGACGACCTCGATCTTCTTGCCGCCCGGCAGCTCGACCTGATGGCGTGTCCGGTGTGTGTGGCGCTCGCTCATCGTCTCTCTCTGCGCTCATCGACCCGCACCCACCGCTGCTTTAGCCCGCGCTCGCATCGTGCGGGTACTCCACGCCGCGCCGGCGGGATCGCCGAAGCGCCGCGTGTGTCGCCCGCGCGGGCACAATCCGGTGGTAGCTTCATCGCGTATGGCCACCGCGATCCGCACCGTCGGGCACGAGCAGCGGCTGAGCATCGTCGATCATCTCGACGAGCTGCGCACGCGCCTGATCGTCAGCGCCTGTGCGCTTGCGGTCGTGTTCGGGGTGTGCGTGTGGCAGAACCACGCGCTGCTGAAATTCGTGAACCGCCCACTCACCCAGCAGACCCGTCAGCAGGTAGAGCGCTTCGAAGGGCCGCTCGGCCAGACGTGGCTGGCGCAGAAGAGCGCCCGCGAAGTCGCCGAGCAGAGCGAAGCGGTGGCCGCGACGCTTGCGTCCAGTCAGAGCGGACTGCCGGCCGCCACGCGTGCGCGCCTGGCGGCCAGCGCCGCTCGTCTGCGCAGGCAGGCCGCGGCGATCCCGACCGCGCCGCCCGGCATCGCCCCCACCACGCTCGGACCGGGCGAGCCGCTCACCGCCACCCTGACGGTGTCGCTGTACTTCGCCGTGGTCTTCTCGCTGCCGCTGATCCTGTTCGAGCTGTATGGCTTCGTGTTGCCCGCATTCACCCCCAGCGAGCGCAGGCTCGTGCTACCGCTGCTGCTGGCGGTGCCGTTCCTGTTCGCCGCCGGGGTCGCGTTCGGCTACCTGGTCGTGCTGCCGGCGGCTGTTCGCTTCCTGCAGAACTTCAACTCGAGCCAGTTCAATGTGCTCGTCCAGGCCTCTCAGTACTACAAGTTCGCGGCCACGATCCTGCTCGCGATGGGCGTCTGTTTCCAGGCTCCGGTGGCGATCCTCGGCGCGGTGCACGCAGGGCTGATCACGCCGCGCACGCTGCGGCGCAACCGCCGCTACGCGATCATCGTCTGCGCAGCCGTCGCCGCGCTGCTGCCCGGGGACCTGTTCACGATGCTCCTGGAGACCGTGCCGCTGTATTTGCTCTACGAGGCGAGTATCCTGATAGCAACGGTCCTCGCGCACGTGGAGCGCGGACGCGAGGAGTCGAGTCCCGGGGCCGGCGATGAGCTCGCGGCGGCGACTCCGACGACCGTCCAACAGATGATCGACCACACAGACCCCGACCTGAACTGAGAACCTCGTGCTGTTTGACTTGAGAGCCCGAGGCCGCCGTCGCACGGTGCAGGTCGTCTACGTCGGCTTGGCGCTGCTGTTCCTGGTCGGCTTTGTCGGTTTCGGGGTCGGCGTCGGTAGCGGTGGCGGTGGGCTGTTCGAAGGGATCTTCGGTGGCCGCGAAGGCTCCGCGGGCAACGGCAACGGCAAGCAGCTCGCCGCGGCGGAAGCCCGCATCAAGAAGCACCCAAACGAAGCAGCGGCCTGGGCCGCGCTCGTGGAAGCTCGGTTCCGTGCGTCCGACTCGAGCGAATTCTATGACGAAGAAAAGGCCCAGTTCACGAGCAAGGGCAAGGAACAGCTGACGAAGATCGTCGCCGACTGGAACCGCTACCTCGCGCTCAAACCGAAGGCCCTGGGGTTGACGGTCAGCAACGACATGATTCGCGTGTTCGGCAAGGAAGGGTTGAGTGAGCCGGCCGAAAGCGTGGCCTTGCTGCAACAGCTGATACCGACGACGACTCCTAGCGCGCGGCTTTACGGCCTGCTTGCCGAAGCTGGGTACCAGGCCAAGAACCTCAGCGTCGGCGACCTGGCTGCGCAGAAGGCGGTGCAACTCAGCCCGGCCAGCGAACGTCAGCGTGTGAAGGCGTACATGGCGGCGTTGAAGAAGAACCCGAGCGGCAATCCCGAAAACGAAACGTTCACGGGCACCACTAACGGCAAGGTCTACAGCGTCAAAGTGAACAAGAAAGGCGAAGGCACGCTGGTCAAAACTGCGTCTGCGCCGAGCACCACCACCAAGAAATAGCCTCCGCGGACCGGCAGGTGGCCGCCACCCACGACAGCCCTCCCCGCTTCACCGCACGACTGCTGATCGACTGCGCCGACAGGTCCGGGATCGTCGCGGCCGTATCGGGCTTCCTCTACGAGCAGGGTGCGAACATCGTCGCTTCGCACCAGTACTCCTCCGATCCGACTGAGGGACGCTTCTATCAGCGCACGGAGTTCTTCCTGGAGAGGTTGTCGAAGGACACGCAAGCCAGAGCGGTCTTCGCGACCCAGTTTGCGGAGCGCGTCGCCCAACCGCTGGAGATGGGCTGGGAGCTTCGCTACTGGGGAGAGCGCCGGCGCGTGGCGATCCTCGTCTCCCGCCACGACCACTGCCTGATGGACCTGCTCTGGCGCCGCCGCCGCGGTGAGCTTGACGCCGATCTGGTCGCCGTGATCTCCAACCACCCCGATCTCGCCGGGGAGGTGGCGGGCGCCGGCGTGCCCTTCCACCACGTGCCGGTGGCCGCGCAGGACAAGGCGCGCGCAGAGTCGCAGATGCTCGAGCTGCTGGGCGGACGGGTGGACCTGGTCGTGCTGGCCCGCTACATGCAGATCCTCAGCGGCGACTTCCTCAGCCGCCTCGCCGTCCCGGCGATCAACATCCACCACTCGTTCCTGCCGGCGTTTGCCGGCGCCGAGCCGTATCGCCGCGCGCGCGAGCACGGCGTCAAGCTGATCGGCGCCACCGCGCACTACGTCACCGCCGAGCTGGACGGCGGCCCGATCATCGAGCAGGACGTCGCCCGCGTCGATCACCGTCAGACGATCGCCGACCTGGAACGGATCGGCCGCGACATCGAGCGCACGGTGCTCGCGCGAGCTGTGGCGCTGCACCTGGAGGACCGCGTGATCGCAGACGCGGGGCGCACGATCGTGCTGTAGGGCGCCCCGGCGAACAGGGTCCCCGGATGGCGCCATGCCGGCTGCTGGGAGCCCTGGCTGAGACGGGCGTGGCGGAGCGAGGTAGCTAGTCACGGCTCGGTGGCGCGACTTCAAGCTCGAACGCGCTTGGATAGACTGCGTTGTCGCTGGTCCGTCTCGGATCGCCTCCTCGCGGGCCGTTAGCTCAATTGGCAGAGCAGGGGCCTCTTAAGCCCAAGGTTGTTGGTTCGATTCCAACACGGCCCATAATCACAAAATTGCCTGCAAGTTGGCTGGTTTCGGCATGGCTTGAGCGGTCCGAAAATGGGGTCGTTTTCGGCCCTGGGTACCACGTCTGGGTACCAAACGGCGCCGGAGAATGCGTCCCTCAGCGCCGATCCCGCCTGGCCGGGCGAAGCAGAACCTCGCGCGGCTTGCCGACGTGCTCAACCGCCTGGAATGCAGTCTGGAGGCCGATCCGGCGCATCCCGAGAAGGCCGTGTCGCTCCCGCCGGACTACTTCACGGCGAGTGTGCTCGCACAGGCCACCGTGTGGAATCTGCGCACCGCTCATGGCAAGCTCGATTTGACGCTCGCGCCCAGTGGCTTCCCGGAGGGCTACACGCAGCTGATCGCTGACGCCGAGTAGCGCCTCGTTGCCGCGACACGATCACGGTGGCCGTCGCGAGCTACGAACCGTGTGCGGCGCGTGCGAGGTCGAGCTCGTCATCTTCGGCCGTGCATCACGCCGCGGTGCAGGGCTCGACGTGCTCCGCCAACTGCGCGCGGGAGTCCGAATCCGACCTAGCCGAAGTCTGCGCTGCGCTCGCCTCGATTTATCTGGCGACGGTGCCGCAACGACACGGCGCCGACGATCGCTGCCGTGCGTTGTTCGGGCCGATCCCTCGACGCGTCACAACCGGGAACGACGGCGTTAGGACGCGGCACGGTGCTGGCTTACGCCACCCACCGCCCGGTCGCGAACTGCATCGCAAACGCCCCCAGCGCGACCGCACTGCAGGCCAGCCACACGCTGCGGCGCGCCGGGCGCTCGTCCAGCCACACGGCGATCGCCATCTGCAGTGGGAACAGGACCAGTACGAACCGTGGCAGCGAGAGCAATGGCTCCAGCCGCTTGGGTGCCGACACGTACACGATCAGCGCGACGATCGTGTACGCGGAGTAGGCGATCGGCAGGTGTCGGAGTACCCCGACCGTCGCCGCCACCGCCATGATCAGCGCGGCGAGGTCGACCAGGTTGCTGGCCGCGCCACGGTAGGGACCGTTGGTCGCCGGGAACAGCTTGGCCGGGTGGGCTTTGGCGATCGTCCGCAGGTCCTGCCACAGGGTGTGGGGAAGATGGGTGAGGCCACCGAGCAGCACGAAATGGCGGTGCCACAGTGTCGAATTGACGTGCAGGGGTCGCAGAGCATCGCCGTAGTGCAAGCCCATGTAAGCGAGGAAAGCGCCCAGGCCAAGCGGTACGAGCAGGACCCAGAGCACGTCGGGGCAAACGGCGTAGCGTGGCCGCAGAGAGCGTGCCAGGCGGTGCGAAAGAGGCTCGAGCGGCGAGTCGGCGTCGGACCGCTCCGTCGAGCGCGTCGGCGCGGCCGAGGGCGACGAGGGCAGTCGGTCCAACGAATCCTCGCCAGGCTTGTCGCGCGGCCCGTACAGGTAAAGCAGCGCGATCGGGATCGCGACCAGAACGCCGGAGTTGTGCGTCGCGGCCGCAAGGGCGCCGAGGATGCCAGCCCACGCCCAATGGCCGGTGCGCGCCGCGTAGACCGCGGCCACGGTGAGGGCCAGCAACAGCGCCTCGGCGTAGATCGCCGAGAAGAACAGCGCGGTCGGAAAGAACGCCATCACCAGCACGGCGGTGCGGGCGTGTCGCTCGCCGAGTTCCAGCGCGACCAGACGGTGCAGCAGGTAGAGAGCAGCGGCGAAGGCAACCAGCGAGACGAGGATGCCGGCTACCAGTGTCGAGGAGAGGATCGCGCCGAGTCCGGAGACCGTCAGCGGATACAGCGGGAAGAAGGCCGCGGTCTTGGCGGCGCCGTAGCCGTGGGCGGCGATCTGCAGGTAGTAAGCGGCATCCCAGCGGTCTGACTGGCCAAGCATCAGCTCGCCCAGATCGCCGAACGGCGCGCCGGTGTATGGAGCGCCGCCGGTTGGCCTGTAGCCGACCGCAAGGATCGCGTACGCGCCCGCTGCCGCGACCGCCAACCGCGAACTCCAGAACGCCAGCCAGGTATCGCGCGCCGGCGCGCTCCGCGACCAGCCGTGGAGTCGTCGCCGAGCCGAGGCCGGTGGAGTGGACCGAGGCGGCCCTGGGAGCCCTGGCCCGGCGTTGCCGGTCCGTCGCTCGGGGGCGCGCGCCGCTGGCACGGCGCTCAGGCCGGCCCGGCCCCGTTCGGGCTGGGCGCCAGCAGCGAGGCTCGCCCGGCGTCGGTCCAGATCACCTGCTCG
This sequence comes from Solirubrobacteraceae bacterium, assembly GCA_036269375.1. Lineage (GTDB taxonomy): Bacteria > Actinomycetota > Thermoleophilia > Solirubrobacterales > Solirubrobacteraceae > Palsa-744. The sequence goes on along the minus strand of DATASE010000038.1, from coordinate 9,127 downwards.
CGGCCCGGTCCGACGCCGATCATCGCCACCGGCGCGCCAGCGTGCTCCTCGATGAAGCGGATGTACTCGCGTGCTGCGTCGGGCAGCTCGCCGAGGGTGCGGCACTCGCCGAGGTCCTCGCTCCAGCCACGCAGCTCCGTCAGCTCGGCCGTGGTGTGGTGCAGAACGGTCTGGTGGTAGGGAAAGTCGGCGAACTCGGCCCCCTCTGCCCCCCGATAGGAGGTGCAGACCTGCACGCGATCGAGCCCCGAAAGAACGTCGAGCTTGGTCAACACGAGCGCTGTGAGGGTGTTCAGGCGAGCGGCGTAGCGAAGCGCGACCAGGTCGAGCCAGCCGGTCCGTCGCGGTCTGCCGGTGGTGGTGCCGAACTCGCCCCCCTTGACGCGGATCGTCTCGCCCATCTCGTCGTGCAGCTCGCTCGGGAAGGGCCCGGCGCCCACTCGCGTCGTATAGGCCTTTGAGATCCCCCAGACCTCCTCCACGTCGCGCGGCCCGATGCCGCTGCCTACGCACGCGGCGCCGGACAGCGGGTTTGAGGAGGTGACGAACGGATAGGTGCCGTGATCGATGTCGAGCATCGCCCCCTGTGCCCCCTCGAAGATCACCCGCTGGCCGGCGTCGAGCAGCTCCCACATCAGTCGGGAGGTGTCGGCGATGTGCTGCTCGAGGCGATGTCCGAAAGTGAGGTATTCCTCGGTCATCGCGTGCAGGTCAAGCGTCGGGTCCTTCTCGAACGGTCGCAGCGACAGTCGCTTTGGCTCCATCGCCGCCACGATCTTCTTCTTGAGGATCTTCTCGTCGAGCAGGTCCTGCACACGGATCCCGAGCCGCGCTGCCTTGTCGGCGTAGCAGGGTCCGATGCCCCGGCGGGTGGTTCCTATCTGCAAGCTGCCGAGCTTGGCCTCGCCGGCCGAGTCGAGCAGCAGGTGGTAGGGCATGATCAGGTGCGCGTTGGCGGATATGCGCAGCCCGCCGACGTCAACGCGCCGTGCCCGCAACGCGTCGAGCTCCTCGATCAGCACTTTCGGGTCGATAACTACTCCATTGCCGATCACGCAGCGCTTGCCCGGATACAGGATCCCCGACGGGATCAGGTGCAGCTTCCACTCCTGCCCGTCTCGGACGATCGTGTGACCTGCGTTGTTGCCCCCCTGGAAGCGCACCACCGCGTCGCCGCGCTCGGCGAGCAGGTCGGTGATCTTTCCCTTCCCCTCGTCGCCCCACTGGGCGCCGACTATGACTATTCCGGGCATATCGTCACGGAGTGTATGAGGGGCAAGGCGCAGAAGACCTTCAGAGTCCCGCGCCGGATCCGAAGCCCGCCGCCGCCACGTCCTCGCGCTCGGGCACGTATGCCTGGCGCCGGTCGTCCCCGTACAGCGGAATCGGATCGCCGCACGTCTCGACCAGCCGCGAGACGATTCGCTGTCCGACGACCTCGCCCGCGTCGCTTGAGACCACCCGGTGTTCCTCGCTGCGCTCGCCTTTGCCGTCTTCGGTAACGGTTGTGAGCACTTGCCTTCCCATCTGTTCGGCGAGGTCGGGCGGCATCAGGTTGGTGGTGGCAACGATCGCGCGACCGGCCTGGTAGCGGGCGTCCACGATCGAGTACAGCTGCTCCAGGCGCCACGGCGTCGTGTGCTGGGCGCCCAGATCGTCGACGTGCAGCAGATCGACCGAGGACAGCCGGTCGAGCAGATCGAGCAAGCTGTTTTCGGTGCCGATCTCGTCGCGGATCAGGTTGAGCAGTCGCGGCAACGAGTAGATCGCGGTCGAGTAGCCCGCGTCCAATGCCGCCGCCGAGACGATCATCGCGAGCGTCGTCTTGCCGGTGCCCACGCTGCCGACGAACCAGATCCCACGACCTTCCTCGATCCGTGCCGGCAGGTTGCGCACGTACGCCCGCACAGCGGACACGACCGCTTCCGGCATGCCCAGCACGGGAGGTCGCTCGAAGGAGGCGCCGCGATAGCGCTTGGGGATGCGCCCCTCCAGGCTGGCGGCTCGACTGCGAGCGATCCGAGCGGCCCGACAGCGACAGTCGGTCGCGGTGTTGGTCTCCTCGTCGACGGTAAAGCCGCTGCCGTCGCAGAGCCCGAAGGAACAGCCGTCGCGATCGCGACGAGCGGCGAGGCTGAGCAGGTCGGCGCTCATGCGGCGTAACGGGCCTCACCCGCGTAGTTCATGAACTTCGGATATTCCTTTTGGAAGGTCAGCGTCACCTTGCCGACTGCGCCATTGCGGTGCTTTGCGATGATCAGGTCGGCCTCGCCCGGTCGCTCCGAGTCCTCGTTGTAGTACTCGTCGCGATAGATGAACATCACCAGATCCGAGTCCTGCTCAAGATTTCCAGACTCGCGCAGATCAGACAGCTGGGGGCGCTTGTCCGGTCGGCTCTCGACCGCGCGCGAGAGCTGGGAGAGGGCGATCACCGGCACGCCCAGCTCGCGTGCCAATATCTTCAGGCCCCGGCTGAGCTCGCCGACTGCGGTCACGCGCGAGTCGTAGCGGCTGTCGGTTCGCATCAGCTGCAGGTAGTCGATGATGATCAGGCCGAGGCCGTTCTCGCACTGCGAGTGCAGCCGCCGCGCCTTGGCCCTGATCTCGAGCATGCCGACGTCGCTGGAGTCGTCCACCCACAGCGGCGCGGCCGCCAGTCGCTGCGACGCCTTGAGGATCTTCGGCCAGCGCTCCTCCTTGACGCGCCCCTTGCGCAGCTCCTCGCCCTTGATTCGCGCCTGCGAGGCGACGAACCGCTGCGCCAGCTCGGCCTCTGCCATCTCCAGGCTGAACAGTGCAACCGGACGGCCGTGCTCGACCGCGGCATTCTCGGCGATGTTGCACACGAGCGCGCTCTTGCCCATCGCCGGGCGTGCCGCGATGATGATCAGATTGCCCGGTTGGAAGCCCCCGGTGATCTCGTCCAGGTCCTTGAAGCCCGAGGGGGAGCCCGTCAAGGCAGTGCCCTCGATCGAGAGTCGGTGGAGCTTGTCGAGCTCCTCGTGCAGCACCTCCTCGATCGAGCGGAAGTCCTGCTGACGGTCGTCGCGGGCAACCTCGAGCATCGTCTTCTCGGCCTGCTCGACCAGCTCACGCGGACTGTCGGTGCGCTCCAGCACGCTGGACTGGATGTCGTAGGAGGCTGCCAGCAGTCGCCGTAGCAATGCGTTCTCGCGCACGATCTGCGCATAGCGGCGGGCGTGGCCGGCGGCCGGCACGACTCCCGTCAGCTCGTCCACGGTGGCGGGCCCGCCAACCTCCTCGAGCTTGCCTGTCTGGCGCAGCCGGTCGGTCACCGTCAGCACGTCGACAGGCTCGGACTCGTTGTAGAGCGCCAGCATCGCCTCGTAGATCAGCCCGTGCCTGTCGCGGTAGAAGTCGTCGGCGCGCAGCCCCTCTTCGATCACGAGCGCGTACAGCGACCGATCGGACAGCAGGATCGCCCCTAGCACCGACTGCTCGGCGTCGAGGTTGTGGGGCGGTGCGATCACACCGCCGGGGGGGACGGTTCCGTTGCCGGTCGTCGAGGTGGGACTCATAGCTCGCCCGAGTCTAGGTCCGCCGTGCGCCGTGGGCGGCGACGGTTCCCGCAACTCGCGACAGTTTCGCAGCGGTTAGGCCACACGAACACATGTTCGCACAGCCTCAGGCGTAAGCGTGTCTGAGGCCTTACTTCTGTGCGACGACCATGGTCTTGACGGTGGCGGTCACCCCATCGACCACCTCGACCACGACCATGTATGTGCCAACGTTCTTGATCGGCTCCGGGAGGTGCACGTTCTGCTTTTCGACGCGTAGCCCCCGGGCGTCGCGGACGGCGCCGGCGATGTCCTGCGCCGTCACCGAGCCGAACAGCCGACCGTCGACCCCGGCCTGCTGGGTGATCGTGATCACCGTCTTGTTCAGCAGCGCAGCGTTCTCCTGTGCTTTCTCGGCGTACTCGCGAGCGGCGCGCTCCGCTGCCTCCTGACGGCGACGCACGACCTCGATCGCGCCGCGCGTAGCGGGCTGTGCGAGTTTGCGCGGGATCAGGAAGTTGCGCAGAAAGCCCTTGGAGACATCCACGACCGCCCCCTGCTCGCCGAGCTGCTGCACGTCCTTGAGCAGTATCGCTTCGGGCATCGCCCCGTTCCTACCGCTCACCGCGTTCGCGGCGTGGATGGTCGTCGCGGCCGCCCTCGTTGACGTAGGGCAGGAGTGCCAGCTCCCGGGCTCGCTTGACGGCTCGTGCGATCTGGCCTTGGTGTCGACGACACGCGCCGGTGATCCGTCGCGAGCGGATCTTGCCCTTCTCGGAGATGAACTTGCGCAGCGCGGAGACGTCCTTGTAGTCGACCTGCTCGATCTTGTCGCGGCAGTACGGGCAGGGCTTGCGTCGCCCGCCGCCGGCCACTCCCTTCCTGTCTCGTCGTCGGACCGGCTTGCCGCGACCGCGCTTTGCCACTTGAAACCTTGCTTTCTGGGTTGAGCTTTGAAGCTAGAACGGGATGTCGTCGTCGCCGGTCTGACCGGAGACGGGTGCGTGCTGGAAGTCGCTTTGGTCGACCGGAACGTCGCCGCCCTGACGCGGACCGCCGCCGGCGACGCCGCCGCCCGAGTCCTCGCGCGACCCCAGGAACTGCACCGAGTCGGCAATGATATCGACTGCGCTGCGTTTGCTGCCGTCCTGGGCCTCCCACTCGCGCCACTCGAGCCGCCCGTCGATCGCCACCGGGCGCCCCTTTGAGAGGAAGCGGGCGGCGTTCTCGCCCTGCGCGCCCCAGACGGTTACGTTGAAGTAGTTGGGCTTGTCCTCCCATTCGCCGGTGCTGCCGTTCTTGCGCCGCGTGTTGCAGGCGATCCGCAGGTTGCAGACCGAGCTTCCGCTCGGCAGCGAGCGAAGCTCCGGGTCAGCGGTCAGGTTTCCGGTCATCACGACACGGTTGATGTTTGTGGCGGCCACGGCTCTGGTTCCTTTCGCCTTGTCTGTCAGTGCCGGCGCAGACGCTACCGGGTGGCGTCCCGTCGCGGGCGCGGGGAGGTGCGAAACACCTCGTCCCAGTACGGGGCGCTGATGCCAAATCCTCTGGTGTCGTCCTGGAAGTGGTGTCGCATGTGGCGCTCGCGCAGCATCCGACCAAGTCGCGTGCGCGGGGCGAAGTGATGGACGTAGTAGTGGAGCATGTCGTAGATCAGGTACCCCGCGAAGAAACCCGCCCCGACGCCTGGCGCGTAGCGGTGACCGAGGACGGCGTAGAGCGCTGCGAACACGAGGGCGCCCAAGGGGATGCTGACAGCCGGCGGCATCACCAGCCGCAACGGGTCGTTGGGGTGCTCGTGGTGGACCCCGTGGATGATCCAGTGCATTCGCGCACCGATTCCCTGCTCGGGCTCGAAGTGGAAGACGAGCCGGTGCAGCCAGTACTCGAACAGCGTCCACAGCGCATAGCCGAGCAGCAGCAACCCGAGCGTCTGCGGCAGGCTCCTCAGAGAGAGCTCCCACGCCGTCAACGCCACGATCGCAGGCGTGAAGACGACCACCGGCACGCTTGGATGCACCCGCGAGAACGCGTCGAGCAGACGCGACTCGAACATCGGCGGGGAGGCGCGCAGCACGTCGGTGCGCCTCACGCGCGGACCGTCGCCAACTGGGGCATCGCTCACCGGGCGCCCCTGCCTGGATCTGTCTCGAGCACCGGCACGGCCCCCGAGTGTATTACGCGGCGGCTGGCTCCTCGACCTCGCGCGGGCTGGCGCCCGCCGGGGCGCCCTCCCGGGCGATGCTCGCCCGCTCGGCCTTTGGGTCGGGCGCCTCGGGCGTTCCCGGCTTCAGCTTGTTGACGCGGACGCGAAGGACGCCCTCGGCGATCTGCAGCGCGCGCGTGACCTCGCCGATCAGCCCGGCCTCGCCAGAGTGGAACTGCATCAGATGGTACTCGGCGGTCGCGCGGTGGCGGATCGGGTAGGCGAGCGCTCGCTCCCCCCATTCGTCGTGGCGAGTCAGCTCTCCCTTGGCGCCGATCGAGGCCTTGGTGTCGGCGATCGCCTTTGCGCGCACGCCCTCCTCCGCCTCGGGGTCGAGCAGCAGCATCAGGTCGTATGTAGGGGCAGGCAGGGTCATCGACTGTGAGCGGCGGCGGATGATAACAGGGCTCTGATGCCCGCCGGGCGCAGCCCTGGGGCACCGACCGGCGCGTCTGGCCGGTACAGCTCGGCCCTGGCAGGCTCAGGCCGCTGCGCGCTTGGCGCCGATGTCGGCCAGCTGCTCGTCGATCCAATCGCCGGGATCGCGTGACGTGACGATCTCGCGCAGGCCGCGCGCGCGCCGCGCCCGCTCCGCCGAGGGCATGTCGAGCGCGGCGTGGATCGAGTCGGCGAGCTCCTGGATGTCAAACGGGTTGACGCTGAGCGCGTATTCGCCCAACTCCTCGTGCGCGCCGGTGTTCTCGGAGAGGATCGACACTCCGTCGCGCTCGTTGACGATCGGGCCCTCCTTGGCGACCAGGTTCATGCCGTCGAACATGGCGTTGACCAGCAGCACGTCGTAGTGCTTGTAGGCGGCCATCGCCTCCTCGAGGTCGTCGCGCAGCTTCAGCTGGATCGGCATCCAGTCCGGCGTGCCATGGCGATGATTGACCACAGCCACGAGCGCCTCGATCCGTTCCAGGTACTCCGCGTACTCGGGCACGTCGGTTCGCGAGGGCATCAGCTGCGCTACGAAGGTGACCCGCTCGCGGAACTCGTGGTGTTGCTCGAGGAAGAGGTCGAATGCCGAAAAGCCGCGCAGCACGTTCTTGGACAGGTCGGCGCGGTCGACCCGCAGGATCAGAAAGTCGCGCCGACGCCGCAGCAGCTCGCGCTCGAAGCGCACGACCCGCTCGCCCCCGGCGACCTGGCGGGTGGCGGCGTGGTCGATCGGCAGCGGGTAGGTGCGCACCCACACTTCGCGCTCGCCGTAGTGGACGATGCCCCGCTCGAAGTCGACCTCCAGGTCCATCAGGTCGCGGCAGCACTGCAGGAAGTTGCGGCTGTAGGAGCTGGTGTGAAAGCCGATGATGTCGTTGGCGAGCAGCCCCGCGTAGATCTCGCGACGGATGCGGGTCGGGAGTACCCGCCAGGAGTCCGACTGGGTCCAGGGGATGTGGATGAAGTGGTGCAGGAACACCTCGGGCCGAGCGCGGCGCACGAGGTCCGGGAGGGTGTAGAGGTGGTAGTCGTGGACCATCACAACCGGCGCCTCGGCGTCGCCGCGTCGTGCCGCGTCGTCCATCTCCTCGACGACCGCTCGCGCCAAGTCCTCGTTGACCGCGTTATAGCCGAACTCGAACGCCTCGATCTCGTGCCGGCGGATGTCCGGCGCATTTGAGAGGTCCCACAGGTAGTGCTGGATGAACCACAGCATTGGGTTGGCAAAGACGTTGTAGAAGCGGTCGTACGCCTCGGGATCGCTTGCGACCAGACGCACCAGGTACTCGCCCCCCGCCGGGGAGCGAACGGCAAATGGCCTGCCCCCGTTCCTGCGCGAGATCTCTGCGTCGTGCTCGCTCATGGCCGAGGCGATCCACACCGCCTCGCGATGCGAGGCCAGCCCGGTCAGCGCGGTGACCAGGCCGCCGGAGCCGCGCTGCACCTCGTCGCCGGGCCCGAAGGTGACCGGACCCCTGTTGCTGACCAGCACCAGCGGTCGCCGCGAAGGTGGCTCCTCGCTCATCGCCGGTGCCCGCTGAAGCGGCGGCCGTGCGCTCGCTCGCCGGCGGGTCGGCTCATGTCGCAAGCTCGGTAAAGATGCGCAGATAGTCGCGCAGGTAGCGCGGGGTCAGAAAGTGCTGGCGCACGTGCTCCTTGCCGCGTCGTCCGAGCGCCTTGCCGAGCGCGGGGTCGCCAAGCAATTCAAGCGAGCGCTGGGCGCACTGCTCGACGCTGTCGACCAGAAACCCGGTCACGGTGTCCTCTACCTGCAGCGGGATGCCGCCGACGTTTCCGCCGATGAACGGCCGCGCCTTCCAGATCGCCTCGCTCACAGTCAGGCCAAATCCCTCGCGCGTGGACTTCTGGACGACCACGTCGGCGTGCGACTGAAAGGCGTTGACCTCGATCGCGCCGACGTTGTTGAAGTTATTGAGGATGTGCACGTCGGGATCACCCGCGGCGTGGGCGATCGTCGCGTTGAAGAAGTCCCAGCCCTCGGGGTCGTCGCTGGCCATCGAGCCCACCAGCGCGAGCTGAGCTTCGGGCACCCGCTGCTTGACGATCCGGTAGGCGTCGATCACGCCGAGCGGGTCCTTCCACGGATCGAAGCGCGACACCTGGCAGATCAGCGGGCGGTCGACGTCGATTCCAAACTGTTCGCAGACGTAGGAGGCGTCTTCGGGCGAGAGCGCCATGTTCTTTGGCATCAGCGGGTCGATCGCTGGCGGGACGACGTTGACCTGTCCGCCCATGCCTGTCGGGACGTACTCGCGCATGTGAAACAGGCTCTGGGGATAGTCGGCGACGTGCGGCAGCAGCCTCTCGATCGTCCGGGGGTTTGGCGTCGAGAGGTCGATATGGCACCGCCACACCCAACCGGCGGCCTTCTCCGGCACGAGCTTGTACAGGCCTGCGGGCTGCGGGTCGTGGACCAAGCAGACGTCCCAGCCAGCCGCCAGCTCGCGAGCGTTCATCTCGTTGTAGCGCTCCCAGGTGTCCCACTGCTCCTCGTCGAGGTCCTGAGGATTGCCCTGGAGCGCGTTGTGCATCAGCTTGGTGGCGTTGAAGAACTCCTCGCGGCCGTAGATGACCTGCCACTCGCAATCCAGCCCCACGTCGCGCATCAAGGGGACCAGCGTGTAGAGGATCTCCGAGACGCCGCCGCCGAAGGCGGTCGCCGAGACGTGCACCCCCCGCGTGCCCTTCAACGGGGCGGCGAGATCGCGGATCTCGTCGACCAGTGGCCGTCCGACGATGCTCGCGTAATCGGAGAGATGCTTGTGGGCGACGGCGACGGGTTGGAGCATGGCTCTAGGTGCTGCGGCGGCGCCAAGATACACGTCCGCCGGGGTTCGACCCTTCCTCAGCTCCAGGCGGCCTTCAGCCGCTGGACCCCCGCGTCGACTTCGTGAACGAGCGCGGCGTGGAGTTCCCGGTTGGCGGCGGAGATCGAAGACAT
>DATASE010000037.1:0-10688 GCA_036269375.1 Solirubrobacteraceae bacterium | reverse complement strand
AAGGCGGTCACCGGCAAGCCGATCCTGTTCGCGTCCACAGGAGAGAAGCTCGACCAGTTCGAGCGCTTCCACCCCGACCGGATCGCCCAGCGGATCCTTGGAATGGGCGACGTGATGAGCCTGATCGAGAAGGCAGAGGGCCAGTTCGACTCCGAGCAGGCGCTCGCGCTCGAGCGCAAGCTACGGCGCAACGAGTTCTGGCTCGACGACTTCCTGGATCAGCTGAAGACGATCCGTCGCATGGGCCCGCTGACCAACCTGCTCGGGATGATCCCGGGCTTTGCCGGCGCACAGCTGAAGGGTCTGAAGGTGGACGAGCGCGAGCTCGATCGCGTCCAGGCGATCATCCTCTCGATGACGGCGCAGGAGCGCGCTCACCCGGAGCTGATCAAGGGCTCGCGAAGGCTGCGGATCGCTCGCGGATCGGGAACCAACGTCCAGCAGGTCAACCAGCTGGTCAAGCAGTTCGGTCAGATGCGCAAGGTGATGCGCCAGGTCGGACGCGGCAAGACGCCGGACGTGCGGGCGCTCCTGCGCCAGGCGCGCTGAGAGCCCGAGCGGCGACGGTCGCGAAATCCGGCTAAGCTCTCGGCTGGCTTTCAAGCGTCGAGAGGAATTTCGTGTCGGTAAGGCTGAGGCTCACGCGAGTGGGCGCCAAGAAGAACCCAATCTGGCGTGTGGTCGTCGCAGACCAGCGCTCCCCCCGCGACGGTCGTGTGATCGAGACGATCGGCCACTACAACGCGCAGACCGAGCCCTCGACGATCGTGATCGACGAGGAGCGGGCGAAGAGCTGGCTGGCCCGCGGCGCGCAGCCGTCGGGCACGGTGCGCAAGCTCCTGCGCATCCAGGGCATCGCCTAGCACGGCGGCGAGATGGCCTCTGAGGTGCTGCGCGACCTGCTCGAGTTCCTGGCACAGGGTCTGGTCGATCATCCCGAAGACGTGTCGGTGGAGCAGTTCGAGGAGGACGATGGGACTGTCGTGCTCGAGCTGTGCGTCGCCGACGAGGACTACGGTCAAGTGATAGGCCGCGGCGGGCGCACCGCGCAGGCGCTGCGCACGGTCGTCAAGGCCGCCGCCGTCAACGAGCGCCGCCGCGTGGTCGTCGACATCGTGGACTGAGGTGTCGCGGCCGCTCGGAGACGGCCCTGCTGCGGGCGCAGCCGATCGACCGGCGCTCTCGGCGGGGCGGGTCGGTCGTCCACACGGGCTCGACGGTGGCTTCTATGTCACCGGCGCGCGCGCGCGCCTGCTGACGGTCGGCACTCCGCTCGAGCTCGGTGACCTGGCGACCAGGATTCGCGCACGGCTGGGCACCGACGAGCGTCCGATCATCCGTGTGCAGGGGATCGAGGACCGCGACGGCGCGGAGGCGTTGCGGGGTCGTGAGATCTCCGTCGCAACGCTCGACGCGCCAGCGCTGCAGGAGGGCGAGTGGTGGGCCAGCGAGCTGGAGGGATGCGAGGTGAGCGACGGCGAGCGGCGCGTCGGGGTGGTCGTGCGGCTGGTCGAGCTGCCCTCGTGCGAGGCCTTGGAGGTTCGCCCGGCGCCTGTGATGGAGGCTGCGCCCGCCGACGAGAGCCGGGGTTTCGCTGGGCGCGAGTGCGCGGGCGCTGGTGGAGAGGACACGTTGCTGATCCCGATGGTGCACGACGCGATCCGCTCGGTCGACGTGGGGGCCGGTCGGATCGACGTCGATCTCGACTTCGTGACGGGATAGCGGTGCAGATCGACGTCTTCACGCTGTTCCCGGCTTGGTTTGAGTGGTTTGAGACCCAGCGCCACGTGCGCAACGCGCTGAAGGCCGGAGCTCGGCTGGGCTACGTGGACGTGCGCGAGCACACGCCGCTCAGCGGCGGTCAGGTCGACGACACGCCGTTTGGCGGCGGCGCCGGGATGGTTCTGCGCGTGGACGTGATGGACGCCGCCCTGCGCGCCCACTATGGGATCGACGCGACCGAGGTGCGCGAGCGACGGCGCGTGATCGCGCTCGCGCCGGGCGGTCGGCTGCTCGACGAGCGCTACGTGTGTGAGCTGGCGCAGGAGCGCGAGATCACGCTGCTGTGCGGGCGCTACGAGGGCCTTGACGAGCGGATCGTCGAGCACCTCGCCGGCGAGACGCTGTCGATCGGACGCTATGTGCTCGCCGGCGGTGAGCTGGCCGCGATGGTCGTGTGCGACGCGGTGCTGCGCAAGCTGCCGGGCGCGCTCGGGCACGAGGACTCGGCCGGCGAGGAGTCCTTCAGCGCCGCGCTGGGCGGCGCGCCGGAGTATCCGCACTACACGCGTCCGGCCGAGTACCGCGGCTGGCGCGTGCCTGAGGTGCTGCTCTCCGGCCACCACGAGCGGATTGCCAGCTGGCGTGCCGAGCAGAGCCGGCTGCGCGCCGCGGGCTGACCTGCGCTCGCGCAGGCCGGTTTCGCTACCATTCGGCTTCGCGCTCGTGGTGAGCTTCCGCTCGCCGCCGGTGCGTTTTCTCATGAGCACCGTCATCGAAAGCATCGAGCGCGCACAGCTGCGCAGAGTCCCCAGCTTCGCGCCGGGCGACCGTGTGAAGGTTCACTTCCAGGTGATCGAGGGCACGCGTCGGCGCATCCAGGTGTTCGAGGGGGTCGTGATCAAGCGCCAGGGCCACGGGGCCAGGGAGACCTTCACGGTGCGCAAGCAGTCGTTCGGCGTCGGCGTCGAGCGGATGTTCCCGCTGCATTCGCCGAAGATCGAGCGCATCGAGGTCGCGGCCCGCGGCGACGTCCGCCGAGCCAAGCTCTACTACCTGCGAGACCGCGTCGGCAAGCGCGCACGCGTCCGCGAGCGCCGCTACACCGGCCCCGAGCAGGCGGTCGAGGGCGGCCTGCTCTACGGAGCCGACGAAGCCGTCGACGCCGAGGGCGCCACCGCGGCGGAGACCGCGATCGAGACCGAGGAGCTGGCTGCGCAGGAGCAGGCCGCCGAGGACACCGCGTCGGCCACAGACGGAGAGGGCAAGGAGCCCGCCGCGCAGGCGAAGGCCGGCGAGGGCACGAGCGCTGACGACGCGCAGCAGGGGGAGTCGAGCCCCGATGCCGGCGAGAGCGGCGCCGGCGACGCTGCGGCGTGAAGGCTAACCCCGCCGTGGCAACTCCGCCCGGCGCAAAGGGCGACGAAAAAGAGAAGTCGCGCGCCAACTCACTGATCGAGCTCGTCGTGATCGTGCTGGTCGCGGTCGGTCTGGCGCTCGCGATACAGGCGTGGATAGTCAAGCCCTACAAGATCCCCAGTGGATCGATGGAACCGACGCTGAAGATCGGTCAACGCGTCCTGGTCGACCGCATCGGGATGCACTTCGGCGATCCGAAAGTCGGCGAGATAGCGGTCTTTCACCCGCCCAGAGACGCCGAACAGCAGGTTTGCGGCCCGCAGCCGCACATGGTCACCCCAGGTGGCGCGGCGTGCGACTCGCCCGAGCCCCAGGTGGACGCCTCCACCAACTTCATAAAGAGGATCGTTGCCGGTCCCGGCGACACGATCTACATCAAGGAAGGGCACGCGTACCGCAACGGCAAGCGCGAGAGCGACTCGTACATCGCGCCGTGCGCCGGCGACTCGGAGTGCAACTTCCCCACGCCGATCAGGATTCCCGCCGGTCACTGGTTCATGATGGGGGACAACCGTGGCGCCTCCGACGACAGCAGATTCTGGGGACCGGTTCCCACCGCATGGATCGTCGGCCAGGCCTTCGCCACCTATTGGCCCATCGACCGGATCGGTTTCCTGTAGCGGGGAGGGTGCGGTGCTCGACGCCTGCGAGGGCGCGGCGACGGCGAGCGTGGCCGTCGACGCAACGCAGTCGCGCGGTCCCGGCAGCCGCGGATCAAAGCGTGCGGCGAGGCGCAAGGCGCGGCGCCGCAGCAGTGGCGCACGGCTGTTCGCGTTTGACCGCCAACTCGGCTCGCGCCTGGTCGCCGGCGCCGACGAGGCCGGTCGCGGCTGCCTGGCCGGGCCGTTGGTCGCCGCCGCCGTGCTGTTCGACTACGAGCGGCTGACCACCCGCGAGCTGCGCGAGCTGGCCGCGCTCAACGACTCAAAGCAGCACACCGCCGAGGCGCGCGAGCAGTTGTATCCGCTCGTCCTTACCAGTGCCGCACGCGTCACCGTCGTCTCCCGCTGCGTGTCCGGTATCGACTCGCGCGGTCTTCACAAGACCAATCTCGCGGCTCTGCGCGACGCGATCCGCGGCGTCAGCGCCGGCGTGCCCGGGGAGGTGCTGTGCCTGATCGACGGCTTTGCAGTCCCCGAGTTCGAGCGCCAGCAGCGGCCGATCGTAAACGGCGACGCCACCTCGGCGGCGATCGCGGCCGCCTCGATCGTCGCCAAGGTCACCCGCGACCGCTACATGCACCACGCCGACGAGGCACACCCGGGCTGGGCCTTTGCCGAGCACGTCGGCTACTCGACCCCGGTGCACCGCGAGGCGATCATGCGGATCGGCGTCTCGCCGCTGCACAGGATGTCGTTTCAGTCGCTGGCCTACCAGCAGCTGGCGCTGCAGGCGTAGCGCACGGCCTGCCAAGCGGCCAGGCGTCCTGCCGCCCGCCGCCCTGCAAGTTGGGCTGTGGTTTACCAAGCCCCCTCGATGTGGTCGAGGCGCAGCAGATGACCATGGCCGTCGACGATCGCACCGATCGCGTCGAAGCGAATCGTGTGGGCGCGCGGGCGGTTGTGGGCGTTCTCGTACAGCCACGCGCAGGCGAGCCGGCGCAGCCGCGCGCGCTGGGAGACCTTCAACCAAGCGAGTGGCTGTTCCTCGGGGCACAGCCCGCGACGCTGTCCGGTCGCGCGGCGCGTCTTTACCTCGACGAAGACGAGCGTGCGCGCGCCGTCGAAGGCGATCAGGTCGATCTCGCCGTGACGGGTGCGCACGTTGCGAGCGACGATCACGAAATCGAGGCGGCGCAGGTGCTCGACCGCGATCTGCTCGCCGAGCGCCCCCAGCGCACGGCGCGAGATGCCGCGGCGGCGAGCGGGTGGCTCGCCCGGTCCACTCTGTTTGCGATCGGGCATACGGATCTCTCCGACCGGTGGGGCGCCGCCGGGACACCGGTTCGCGCGGATATGCTGGCCGAGCCGATGGGACGGGTTAGATGACACCTTCGCCAAGCGACAGCGCCGGGGTCCGCGACGGCACCGTGGCGGGCGGCAGCTCGGCAGTTTCGGCCGAGGGCGAGCACGAGGCAGCCGATGGCTCGACGCCTGCACGTCGCAAGCCTGGCATCGACGGGGTCAGCGGCTTCATGGGGATGTACTGGGACGATCCGCAGACCGTGCGCCTGCGGATACGCCCGGAGCTGATCAACGCCGGCGGGCTGCTCTCAGGGGTCGTCACCTACGGGCTGGTCGACTATTGCATGGGTTCGACGCTGTGGCCGCACACCAGCGAGGACGAGCACATCGCGACGTTGAACATCTCGATCAACTACCTGCAGACCGCCACCGACGGCGAGGTGCTCTGCACGAGCTTGCTCGACCGGCGCAATCGCACCAACGCGGTCCTGCGCAGCGAGGTGCGCCACGCGGACGGGAGGCTGCTGGCGACGGCGATCGGCAGCTACGCGATCTTCCCGGCGCGGCGCCGTGCCACCCACGGCGTGGAGGCCGGGGCGAGATAGCGGGCGAGGATTCGTGACCGGCACGCCGCGGGCGCTGACGATCGCCGGCTCGGACTCGGGTGGCGGCGCGGGAATGGAGGCAGACCTGAAGGCGTTCGCGCGCTGCGGCGTTCACGGTTGCGCGGCGATCACGGCGATCACCGCCCAGAACACGCTCGGGGTCAGCGCGATCCATCCAATCCCGCCGGAGATCGTGCTCGCTCAGGTGCGCGCGGTGGTCGCGGACGTCGGCATCGACGTCGTCAAGGTCGGGATGCTCGCCGATGCGGCAACGATTCGGGCGGTCGCGCAGGCGCTCGCCGAGCTGCCGAGCGGGACGCCGGTCGTCGTGGACCCGGTGATGGTCGCCGAGTCGGGCGCCGAGCTGCTGCAGCCGGACGCGCGGGGGGTCCTCGTCGAAGAGATCGTGCCGCTCGCGACGGTGCTGACGCCCAACCTTCCGGAGGCGCGCGCACTGCTCAGCCACGCGGCGGGGAAGGGGGCCTCGCGGGCGCGCGAGACTGCGGGCTCCGACGACGCCGGTGTCGAGGTCGAGCGACTGGCGCGCGGCGTGCTGGCACTCGGACCGGTAGCGGTAGTCCTGACCGGCGGGCATCGCAAGGCCGCCGTCGATCTGCTGATCGACTCGCGCGAACCCGAGCGCGTGGTGGAGATCCCCGGCGTGCGCCACCCCGACGGGGCCGCGCACGGCTCGGGCTGCACGCATTCCTCGGTGCTTGCCGCGCAACTCGCGCTCGGCCGCTCGCTGAGGCAGGCCGCGTTTGCGGCGCGGGCGCTGACGGGCGCCGCGATCAGGGACGGCCTGCGCGACGTGGGAGAGGGCCCGGGTCCGGTCGACGTGATTGGGCTGGCGCGGATAAGGGCTGGCGAGGCACCGCACGGTAGTGTTTCGCCGCAATGAGCCAGGCTGAGCCCTTCGACCTGAAGCACCGCTCGCGCGCCCTGATCGAGGGGCCAGAGCGCGCCGCCGCGCGCGCCTACCTGCACGGGATCGGCTACACAGCCGAGGACCTAGCCAAGCCGATCGTCGGCGTCGCGCACTCGTGGATCGAGACGATGCCTTGCAACTTCAACAACCGCGTGCTGGCGGCAAAGGTCAAGGAGGGCATCCGCACGGCCGGCGGCACGCCGATGGAGCTGAACACGATCGCGATCTCAGACGGGATCACGATGGGGACCGCCGGGATGCGCGCCTCGCTGGTCTCACGCGAGCTGATCGCCGACTCGATCGAGCTCGTCGCCTCCGCGCACGCGTTCGACGCGCTGGTTGTCATAACCGGTTGCGACAAGACGATCCCAGCAGCTGTGATGGCGCTCGCCCGCCTGGACGTCCCCGGACTGATGCTCTACGGCGGCTCGATCCGTCCCGGCCACTA
Source organism: Solirubrobacteraceae bacterium (assembly GCA_036269375.1). GTDB lineage: Bacteria > Actinomycetota > Thermoleophilia > Solirubrobacterales > Solirubrobacteraceae > Palsa-744. The sequence goes on along the minus strand of DATASE010000037.1, from coordinate 3,665 downwards.
CAAGGGCGTAGACGTCACGATCCAGCAGGTCTTCGAGGCCGTTGGCGCCTACGCCTCCGGCAAGATCACCGAGGACGAGCTGCACGAGCTCGAGCAGGCCGCCTCACCCGGAGCCGGGGCCTGCGGCGGCCAGTTCACCGCCAACACGATGGCGATGGCCTTCGAGGTGCTCGGCATCTCCCCGGCCGGCTCGGCGATGGTGCCGGCCGAGGACGGGCGCAAGCTGCAGGTCGCGATCGAGTGCGGCGAACTGGCGATGGACGTGCTGCGCCGCGGCCTGCTGCCTAGCCAGGTGATGAGCAAGCCCGCGCTCGAGAACGCGATCGCCGCCGGCGCGACCAGCGGCGGCTCGACCAACATCGTGTTGCACCTGCTGGCCGTGGCCCGCGAACTGGGCGTACCGCTGTCGATCGAGGAGTTCGACGCGATCTCCGAGGCGACGCCGCTCCTGTGCGACCTGCAGCCTGGAGGGCAGTACGTGGCGACCGACCTGTACGAGGCAGGAGGCGTGCCGTTGGTGATACGCCGTCTGCAGGAGGCTGGCGCGCTCCGAGAGCAGCCGATCACGGTCACCGGTAAGACAATCGGTGAGGTCGCCGCCGAGGCCAAGGAGACACCGGGCCAGAAGGTGGTGCGGCCATTGTCTGACCCGATCAAGCCGACGGGAGGCTTTGCAATTCTGCGCGGCAACGTCGCCCCCGACGGCTGCGTCGTCAAGCTCGCGGGCCACGAGCGCCGGCGTCACGTCGGCCCGGCGCGCGTGTTCGACGGCGAGGAGGCGGCGATGGCCGCGGTGCTCGCGCATCAGATCAAGGAGGGAGACGTGGTGGTGATCCGCGGCGAGGGCCCCGCTGGGGGTCCCGGCATGCGCGAGATGCTCGCGGTCACTGCGGCGATCGTAGGCGAGGGCCTGGGGGAGAGCGTCGCGCTGATCACCGACGGGCGCTTCTCCGGGGCCACGCACGGATTCATGGCCGGGCACGTGGCGCCGGAGGCGGTGCGCGGCGGTCCGATCGCGGGACTGTCAGACGGCGATGAGATAACTATCGACGTGGATGGGCGCCGGATCGACGTGGCGCTGAGCGACGAGCAGCTCGCGGAGCGGGTGGCAGCCTACGAGCAGCCGGCGCGGGCCGACGAGCATGTGGACGTGGCGATTCGCAAGTACGCGAGGTTGGTGGGGTCGGCGGCCGAGGGGGCCGTCACCAGCTGAGCCTCGGGCGCGGCGTGCTCGCAATTATCCCGCGACGAACTCGGCCAACATCTCGTTGAAAGCCGCGGGCCGCTCCAACATCGCCATGTGTCCCGTGTCCTCGAAGACCACCTTGCGCGAGTCTGGGATCAGCTCCTCGAATACGCTCGCGTCGCTGACCGGGATCACACGATCTTCGTCGCCCCACACGATCAGCGTCGGGCAGGCGATCTCCGGCAAGCGCTCGCGGATCGGGTAGTCGATGTTCGCCCGCAGGGCCTGCATGAAGCCCGGCTTGCCCGCTCCGCGGATCTGCTCGGCCACCAGTGGCGCCGGTAGCCGGCTCGGGTGCCGGGTGACGAACCCGAGTGAGAAGTTGCGAAGGCTCGCTCGTCGCGCGATCCAATCAGAGCGCGCGGCCGTCCAGCCGGTGTAGGTCGCGACCATCGGCGCCAGTCGCCGTAGGTACGGTTCGAGGCGTTCCGCCCGTTTGTGACGGTAGGTGCTGATTCCGGCGGCCGAGACAAGCACGAGGCGCTCGACGCGCTGCGGGAAGGCGATTGCCAGCTCAGTGCAGACGAAACCGCCCATCGAGTTGCCCACCAAGGTGGCGGCGCTGACCCCGAGCGTCTGCAGCAGCTCGTCGAGGATGCGCGCGTAAAGGGAGATCGTGATCGTCTCGTTTGGCATCGGCGAGTGGCCGAAGCCGGGGAGGTCCATCGCGATCACCCGGTGCTCGGCTGCGAGCACAGGCAGCTGCTCGAGCCAGTTCGGCCAGGAGCCCGACAGGCCGTGCACGAAGACGATCGGCGGTCCCTCGCCCAGCTCGATCACGTTGACCGGGCGCCCGGCGACCGTCACCCAGCGCTGGTGCGCAGCCCAGTCCACGTCGAGCCACGGCGAGCGACCCTGGGGCCCGTACGGCTGGTCGCGATCTGTGCGCGAGAGCACTGCTGCGCCGCTCATGACCCATAATCTACCGGCGATGCGCATTGCCATCGACGTCGACTCGACGCTTCACCACTACTGGGACGTGCTCTCGGAGATCTCGCTGCGGCGCTTTGGCGTCGAGCTGCCCTACGAGGAGCAGTTCACGTGGGGGATCACGCGCCTGCGCGAGGACCAGTTGGCGCTGTGCATCCAGGAGAGCCACAGCGAAGAGAAGATCCTCGCCGGAGAGCCCTACCCGGGCGCGGTGGAGACGGTTCGACGCTGGAGTCGGGAGGGGCACTTCATCCACGTCACCTCGCACCGCTCGAGCGCGTGCGCACCGGCCACCGAGCGTTGGCTGCGCTCGCTCGAGCTTCCGTTCGACGACCTGTGTTGCTCCTACGACAAGGTCTCGCGCTGCGTGCAGCTGCAGATCGACCTGCTGATCGACGATTCGCCGTTGAACATCGCCGCGGCGATCGAGCGGGGGATCCGCCCGGCGACGATCGCGCATCCCTGGAACGCCGAGCTGTGCGAGGAAGAAGGAGTCATCGCCGCTCGAGACTGGCCAGAGCTCGAGCAACTGCTCGCGCCGGTGCTCGCGCCGCGCCCCGGCGAGCGGTCCGCTGCGACGCCCACGGGCGAGCGGACGCTCGCATAGCATCGCCGAGCCGCCGGGCGTGCCTGTCGTTCCCGTGGCGGCCCGCCCGAGCGTTGCGCGACCGTAATCGTTGCCTGCCCGACGCCTGTGGCAGGTTGCGCAGGCAACGCGCCGAACTAAACGTGACGATGACCGAGCGCTGGCGTGACGCCCTGAGCCTATTCGCCGAGGATCTTCTGCGCACCGGTGCGGCGCAGCGCACGCGGCGTGCCTACGCCGTCGACGTCGAGCAGTTCGCGGCCTTTGCCGCCGAGCGTGGAATCGCGCCCGAGGCGGTCGCGGTGCGCGACGTCCGCCGTTATGTCGCGGCGCTGTCCGAATCCGCCCTCGCGCCGAGCACGACGGCACGCAAGCTCGCGGCGATCCGCGCGCTGTTTCGCTGCCTGCGTGAGCACGGCTGGATCGAGCAGAACCCGGCCGACCTGATCGCCACGCCACGCAAGGGGAGCCACTTGCCGCGCGTGCTCAAGGCCGAGGAGATGAGCCGGTTGCTGGACTCGATCCCGACCGGCGCGCAGGCAGACGCCGGTCCACCGCTGAACCTGCGCGATCGGACGATGTTCGAGCTTGCCTACGCGTGCGGACTGCGCGCCGAGGAGATCGTCTCGCTGGACGTCGACGCGATCGACCATGACGGCGAGCAGCTGCGCGTCGAGGGCAAGGGGGGCAAGACCCGTTTCCTGCCGGTCGGGGAGGTGGCCTTCGCGGCGCTGCGCTCCTACCTGGAGCGCGGCCGTCCGGTGTTGTTGCAGCGCGGCGTCGAGCAGCGCGCGCTCTTTCTCAGCCGCAGCGGTCGGCGCCTTGACACCAGCGACGTGCGCAGGCGCCTGCGCGGGCACACGATGCGGGCTCAGATCGCCGGCGGCGCCTCGCCGCACGCGC
>DATASE010000036.1:0-2152 GCA_036269375.1 Solirubrobacteraceae bacterium | reverse complement strand
CGGCACGGAGTCCGCCGCGGCCGGGCAGGCGCAGCTCGCGCAGATTCAGCGTGCGCGGGTCCTGACCGGGATGTTCGAGGCTGTCGACGAGCGTGGCGCCGCCGAGGTAACGGTCGCGGACGTCGTCGCTCGCTCGGGGGTGTCGCGGCGCACGTTCTACGAGCTGTTTGAGGACCGCGACGCCTGCTTTTTGGCCGCGTTGGATGACGCGCTGACGATGGCCGCTGCGCGAGCGGTCCCCGCGTATGAGTCGCAGTCCAAGTGGGTGGACCGTGTCCGTGAGGGGCTTGTCGCGCTGCTCTGCTTCCTGGATGACGAGCCCCAGATAGGGCGGTTGCTCGTGTGTGCGTCGCTCTCGGGCGGCCGGGTCGTGTCCGCGCGCCGTAACGAGGTGGTCGCCCAGCTCGTCGCTGTGGTCGAACAGGGTCGCCGTGACTGCCGGGACGCGTCGGCGTTGCCGGAGCTGACGGGGGAGGGGACGGTCGGCGCGGCGCTCTCGATCGTTCGCCGAAATCTCGAGGCCGACAAGCGCACCCCGCTTGTGCTGCTCACAAACGACTTGATGGGGATGATCGTGCTGCCGTATCTGGGCCCCGCCGCCGCGCGCCGCGAGCTGTCGCGTCCATTGCAGCCCGCCCGCGCTGAGCAGCACGGTGCCGGGATGCTCGCCGACCCGTTCAAAGGCGCGGGCATGCGCTTGACCTATCGCACGATCCGTGTGCTGATGAGCGTCGCGGAGCTTGGCGAGCAGGGGAGTCACCCTTCAAACCGCGAGCTCGGCGACCACGCCGAGATCCGCGACCAGGGGCAGGTGTCGAAGCTGCTTCACCGCCTGCAGCGCGCCGGTCTGATCGAAAACAACGACGGCGTCGCCCCCGCACAGGGGGGGCCGAACGCTTGGCGGCTCACACCCGCGGGCGAGCGGCTGGTGCGAGGGATCCGCGCGCACACGGAGCCGGGCACATGAGCTTGACAAGCAACAAAACCGCAAGGGGAGGGACCTTCCAGAATGTCACGTCTACGTAGCCGGCTCACCTATGCGAACGTCACGGCGACGTTGGCGCTGGTGTTCGCGATGAGCGGCGGCGCTTACGCCGCCGGCAAATACCTGATCACCTCGACCAAACAGATCAAGCCGAGCGTGCTCAGTCAGCTGAAGGGCAAAGCGGGCCCGGCAGGCGCAAACGGCGCGAATGGAACTGCCGGTCCCGCGGGACCGCAGGGTCCCGTTGGCCCGACGGGTGTGGGCTCTCCAGGACCGGAAGGAAAAACCGGTGCCAGCGGTAGGAGTGTCGTGGCCGCTGCGGCGTCGAGCGCTGAATGCCCGGGTGGAGTGAGCGGGACAAAGTTCGAAGTCGAAGGTTCCGGCTCGGCGAGTCATGTCTGCAACGGCAAGAACGGCACCACCGGCTTCACCAAGACTCTGCCCAAAGGCGAAACAGAGACCGGCACCTGGACGCTTGCCATCCCTAAGGGAATCTCCCCCGGCGAAGAAGGGTTCGGCTTTGCGGCCATCTCTTTCAATGTTCCGCTCGCCGAAACGATCCCGGCGGCAAACGTCAAGATCGAGCCCGAAGAATACGCAGGAACCGAAGAAGAATGTCCCGGTACGGCCACCGAACCGAAGGCCAAGGCTGGCTTTCTCTGCCTTTACAAGTCCATCGACTCTACTGGAGCGGGGAAAGAAGTTGCGCCCCTCGCCTCGCCGGGCGGTGTGGTGATCGCGTTCGGCTCAGAACGCGAAGGTGCACATGTCGTTGGGTCTTGGGCGGTGACCGCTCCTTAAATAGTCATTCCCCCGAATTCGACGCGCCGAGCTACCCGCGCCACGACCGGTTTTGGGTAGCACGGTGCCACCACTGAGACACGCCTTTCAAGCGCCAGTCCGACTTCACATGCAGCAGAACGACCCGAGGAGCAAAGTGAACGCAGAGCAAAACACGAAGCCCGTTTCCGCGCAGAGTACTGCCCGTTTCGCCACATTCTCGGGTCTCCTTCGTTGCGGGGGGAGTGGGGGCCGTGCAGTCTGGATTTTCGTTATGGTTCTTGCTGTTTTTGCTGTGGGTCCTGCGGCGGCTGTGGCGCTTCAGGCGCGTTTGTTTGCCGGTACTTTTGGCGCTGCGTCAAATCCCGCTCCGTTTCCTGCCGACCC
>DATASE010000035.1:0-3199 GCA_036269375.1 Solirubrobacteraceae bacterium | reverse complement strand
CGAGCTCAGCCATGATCTTCACGCGGGAGACGACGCCGGCCGCCATCCGCCGTGGCACGGTGGTTATGTCCTGCAGGATTCCGTCGACGCGCACCCGCACGCGCAGCTCGGTCCCGTCGGGCGCGAGGTGAACGTCGGAGGCGCCCAGCTCGACCGCCTGGGCGACGATCTGGTTGACCAGCTTGACTACCGGGGCGTCGTCGGCGGTCTCGCGCAGGTTGACGATCTCTGCGTGCTCGTCGGCCTCCTCGATCGCCGCCTCGCCCGAGACGACGTCGTCCAGGCGCGCCATCCGCGAGATCAGGTCGGAGATCGCCTCCGGCGAGGCTACGGCGACACGGACCTCGTAGCCGGTCATGATCGCCACGTCGTCGACCGCCAGGACGTTGGAGGGATCGGACATCGCCAGCAGCAGCGTGCGCTTGTCCACGAAGGAGACCGGGACCGCCTGGTAGCGCTTTGCCGCCGTGTTGACGACCAGGTTGGCGGCGCCCATGTCGACGGGGAACACGTCGAGGTCGAGATAGTCGAGGCCGTAGCGCTCGGCAAGCGCCTGGGCCAGCGCCTCCGGGGTGATCGTCTTGCCGTCGAGCAGCACCTGCTCGGGGGTCGTTCCGTGATTGCGCGAGGTCTCGATCGCCGCGTCCACCAGCTCGCGGGTGGCAAAGCCCATGTCGACGATCACGTCGGTCAAGAAACGCGCGGAGGAGCCACGCCGCGAGGGGCGGGTGACGCCGGGTAGCGCATCTTGGTCGCTCGACTCCTGCGCCGCCGGCCCGACCGGCTCGAAGCTCGGCGGCTCGGTCTGGTCGAGCGGCTCGAAGGCTCGCGGCTCGGCTGGGCCAAGCGGCTCAAAGGTCGGCGGCTCGGGCGTGCGGTCGAGCTCGACGTGCAGGTCGCGATCGCTGCTCTCGGGGGTGCTCACCGGGCCCCCCGATCAGGTCGCGATACACGCTCCCTGGCGCATTGCCTGCAGCGGCGCGGCTCGACCCGTCCACGACTGGAAGCTGAGCGCCCCCTGGGCGACCAGCACCTCCAGGCCGTCGACCGTCCGCGCGCCGGTCGCCGCGGCGGCGGCCAGCAGAGGGGTTTGACCGTCGCGGTAGACCAGGTCGATGACGCAGGCATAGCTACCGACTAGATCGGCGCCGATGGCCAGCTGGTTGAGCGCCTCTGCCTCGCTGGGCAGACGTTGTAGACCAACGGACGTGCAGTTGACGAGCAGGTCCGCCGCGGTCGGATGGGGGGTCGCGCGCGCGCCCAGCTCCTCGGCGAGCGCCACTGCCCGCTCGGGCGTGCGGTTCCACACAGACACCTCAGCGCCTGTCCCCAGCAGCGCCCACACCGCTGCACGCGCCGAGCCGCCGGCGCCGAGCACCAGCGCGCTGCGGCCCGTCACCGACTCGCCGATCGCAGCCAGCAGGCCAGGAGCGTCGGTGTTCTCGGCGGCGATCGAGCCGTCCGCCGCGAAGGTGAGCGTGTTGGCGGCGCCGATCGCCCGCGCGGCCTCGCTGGCCCGGTCGGCGATCGCCAGCGCCGACTGCTTGTGCGGGATCGTGACGTTGGCGCCGTGAAAGCCGGTTGCGCCAAGCGCGCGCACCGTCTGCTCGAACAGGTCGGGAGCGATCGGCAGTCGCTGGTAGGACCAGTCCTCCATCTCGCACGCCGCGAAGGCGGCCGCGAACATCGCCGGCGAGCGACTGTGCCGCACCGGCCAGCCGATCACGCCCAGGCGCGGCACGCTATTTCCTCCGGCATTTGGGGACGTTGCCGCCGTTGCGCGCGAGCGCTTCGCGGTAGGCCGCGGCGTCGCGTTCGAACTGGGCGTAGCTGCTCGAGAAGACGAGGTCGCCGCAGCCGTCGGCGCCGTTTACGTAATACAGATATGAGGCGTGCGCAGGATGCGCTGCCGCCGCGATCGCCGCTGCGCCCGGGTTTGAGATCGGCGTCGGCGGCAGGCCAGGGTGCAGTCGCGTGTTGTACGGGGTGTTGGTCGCCAGCTGCGCTTCGGTGAGCGGGTGGGAGAAGTCGTGCAGCGCGTAGCGCAGCGTCGCGTCGACGCCGAGCGTCATGCTCGCATGCAGGCGGTTGTAGATCACCGCCGCGACCAGCGGGCGGTCGTGCGCGCTGGCCGCCTCGCGTTCGACGATCGAGGCGATCGTCAACAACTGGTAGGGGGTCATGTGCAGCTTGCGGGCGCGGTCTGTCTCGCCGCCGCCGAAGTTGGCGCGGAACGCCGCGAGCTGGTCTGACACCAGACGTGCGGCCGGGGTGTGCTCGTACAGTTCGTAGGTCGCTGGGAACAGGAAGCCTTCGAGGCTGCGTGTCGCGCGGGGGGCGCCGTAGGTCGAGGGCCGTAGCTCGCCGCGGTGCCGCGCCGCTCTGACCGCCGCCAGGTAGTCGCCGCGCAGTCCGTCTTCGCGCGCCAGAGCCTGCATCTGCGAGGCCGTGTAGCCCTCGGGGATCAGAACCCGCACGATCCGCAGCGGCGCCGGCGCAGGTGGCGCTTTGCGATCGGCGCGGTGGATCAGCAGCACGGCGGCGCCGCCCACCAGTACCAGTAGGACAGCGACGAGGAACAGGAACGCTGCGCGCCGCCCCGAGCTTCGCGAGGTGCCTCCCAGCTGGGGGCTGGCGACGATCGAGCCGCGGCCGAAGTGGCGGGGATCGTCGGGATGGGACACACGCGCCTGCGCGCGTGTGTCGGTCTGGGCCACCGTGGGCAGGACGGTGGCGATCGGATCTACCGGCCGCGCGGCGCGGTCGGATTGCGCTGCGGTCTCAGTCCGCGGCGGCGGCTGCTCGAACGCCGGCGGCGGCAGCGGCACCGCGGCGGGTTCGCGCTCGCGGCGCCGGCGTTCGCGCTCCTCGCGCGCTCGCTCCCGCTCCTCCTCGGTGCGCTCGGCGCGCTCCTGGGCTCTTCGATCTGCGGCCAAGGCGGTGAGGTTACGGACTCATGCGTTGCGGGCGAGCCAATCCTCGAGCAGCACGGCCGCGGCGCGAGAGTCCTCGCTCGCTACCCCACCCACTCGTGCGGCGATCCGGGTCGTGAAGCGCTCGTCGTACAGCTCGACTGCAACCCCCTCCCCCACGCGCTGCGCCAGCTTTGCCGCGAACGCGCGCGCCCGACCAGTCTGCTCGCTGTCCTGGCCGCGCAGCGACAGCGGCAGGCCGACCACGACCCGCTCGACCTCGCGCT
>DATASE010000034.1:0-27767 GCA_036269375.1 Solirubrobacteraceae bacterium | reverse complement strand
TGGATGACGATCTGCTCGCCGCCGCAAAGCAACGGGCGGCCGCTGAGCACACGACTCTGACGTCACTGATCGAAGACTCGTTGCGACAGACACTGGCTCCTCGACCGGACGTGGCCCCCACCCCCTTTACGATCCGATCGTTCGGTGGACGCGGCGCCAAGCCCGAAGTGAGCCTCGACGACTCCGCTGCGCTTCGTGACCTGATGGACGGCTTGCGCTGTTCCTGACTGACGTCAACGTCCTCGTCCATGCTCACCGCGAGGACGCTCCTCTCCACGCCGAGATCGCGGAGTGGCTGGAGAGAACCGTCAACGCAGATACGCCCTTCGGGCTCTCCTCGCACGTCCTCAGTGGCGTACTTAGGGTGGTCACCCACCCAAAGGTCTTCGATCCTCCGACGCCGCTGAAGACGGCGATCGAATTTGTCGATTCGCTGCGCACCCGGCCCAACGCAGTGGCCATTGCGCCTGGGCCACGCCACTGGGAAATCTTCAGCCGACTGTGTCACTCGACAAAAGCAGCCGGCAATCTGGTCCCCGACGCCTACTTCGCAGCGCTGGCCATCGAGTCCGGGAGTGAGTGGATCACCACCGACGGCGGGTTCGCGCGCTACCAAGGACTGAAGTGGAGTCATCCACTCTCCAGCCCCGGTTCCCGCTCGAAAGGCTCCTAGATCTCCAACGCTGCGACCGCTCGCTCCATCGCGTGAGCGTCCACCGTGTCCGCTTCGAAGCCGAGCGTGGTGCGCTGCTCCTCGGGCGAGAGGCTCCAATTCCACAGTGCCAGATCGAGCGCTTCGACCGGCAGCTCACTCGCCTGCGCCAGCGCCTGCGCACGCCGTTCCACCAGCAGCGGATCGCCGATCCCGAACAGGCGCTTGGCGGCGTCCGGTGTCGGGTCGGCGTGCCCCGACCCCGGCGTGCGCGTCGCCAGGTGTAGCGAATCCGCGCGCAGCTCGTACAGGCCGAGCCGACCAAGCGTCACCAGCAGGTCGAAGCGACCGACGCGCCCGAAGCCGGGCAGCGCCAGGCGCTCGAACACGCGCTCGAAGCGTCGCTGCGGCGTCCACTCCGGCTGGCCGACGAACGCCTGCAGCTGGGAGCCTGCGTGCTCGACGAAGCGCCGGTAGGCGGCGATCGTCTCGGTCCCGCGACGCGGGTCGTGGGAGGTCCGCGGGCCGAGCGGGACGTCCTCCAGGTCGGGCATGGCGCCCGACGCCCAGCTTGCGATCAGCGCCTGGCGGATGCCCGCGAACGGCTGCTGCTCCTGGAGCGGCGAGAGGTAGGCCGCCAGGAAGCACATCCAGGTGGCCTGCTCGACGTCCTCGCAGTCGCGCGCCTCCGCGTACAGGCCGGGCGGGAAGGCGGTGAGCGCGAGCAGGCGGCCGCTTGCAAAGCCGATCTCCTCGCTTAGACGGCGCGCGTCGTGGGATGAGCGCAGGCCCGGGACCAGCTCGCAGCGGTAGCCGTCGTCTACGAAGCGCTGCTCGCGGCGCACGCGCACGTCCTGGCCGCGACGGGCGCCCGAGCGCGCGCCTGCTGGGCGCGCACGGGCCGCGCCCGTCTGACCGGCACCGACGCCGGCCCCCATCCGCGCGCGGGCGCTTGCCTGCTTGGGCTTTACGGGCGGGCGCGGCGGCTGGTAGCCCGGCACCGTCTCGCGGCAGATCGGGCAGCGTTGGATGAAGCGGTTGTGGCGGCAGAAGGTCTGTGTCACAGCCACCACGCTAGCGTCAGAGCGAGCTTTGCCCCACCCGCTGCGGTGTCCTACCTACACGAGCGGCATGCTCGCCGCCTGGGTTGCAACGCCTCAGCTGGCTGGCATCAACGGGGCGTCGCTGCTTGCGCGGGACTCGATCGGCACGGCATAACCCGCTGCCCGCGCGCGCTCGGCGCCAGCCCTTCGCTCGGCCGCAAGCGCGTACAGGTAGTCGTCGAAGTCGACCTGGATCGTGTGGCGCTTGGAGGCGACGTAGCGCCGGCGCATCGCCTCCTGGTCGCGCGCGACGTCCCTGCGCACCTCCGCGGGGGCCGGCAGCGCGTACTCGCCGCGCAGGTAGTCGCCCACCCACGCCGCCTGCGCCTCGGCCAGCGGCATGATCGCGCCGAGCGGCTGCAGCAGGCCGACGAAGAACAGACCGGGGACGTCGGGGTGAAAGACGCGGCGGAACAGCTCGATGTGGTTGTCCGGCGCCGCCAGGAAGCCCTCGTCGAAGAACGGGAAGGTGATCTTGTAGCCCGTGCAGTAGACGACCACGTCGGCGTGCACCTCGCTGCCGTCCACGAAACGCACCGTGTCCTTGCCGAGCGAGGCGATGTTCGGCTTCGGCGCGATCGTGCCGTGCGCGATCCGGTCGAGGATCCGGCTCGAGACGGTCGGGTGGGACTCGCCGAACTTGTGGTCGGGCTTGGGCAGGCCGTAGCGCTCGGGTGGGCCCGTGATCGTCTTGATCGTCTGGTGGATCATCCGTTGGCGGATCGCAAACGGCACGCGCGGGTTGTTGGGGAGCTGGTCGACCGGGCGACCGAACACGTACTTGGGGATGATCCATGCGCCTTTGCGGGCCGACAGGTAGGTGTTGGCTGCCACATAGGAGCTCTCGACAGCCAGATCCATGGCCGAGTTGCCGATCCCCACGATCACGACGTCCCTGTCGGCAAACAGCGAGTTCTCGACATAGGAGTGGGCGTGCAGCTGCTCGCCGGCGAACTCGTCCTGACCGGGGAACGCCGGTTCGGGCCAGCGCGGGTCCCAGTGGTGGCCGTTTGCAACCAATAGCGCGTCGTACTCGCGGGTCTGCGCACCCTCGCCCTCGCGCTCGAACGTCACCTGCCAGACGCCGTCCTCGCCGCGGCTCACATGCCGCACCGTCGTCTCGAACTGGATCTTCTCGCGCAGGTCGAAGTGGTCGACGTAGCTGTCGAAGTACTCCTTGATGTGCGTGTGGTGGGGGAAGTCCGGGTAGGAGGTCGGCATCGGGTAGTCGGCGTAGGCCATCCGCTCGCGCGAGACGTTGATGAACAGGTCGCGGTAAGCCGCGGACATCCCGTTGCGGTTGCCGAACACCCAGTTGCCGCCAACCTGGTCGGAGGCCTCGAAGCAGTCGAATGGGATGCCGCGGTCCGACAGCGCCTTGATCGCCGCGATCCCCGAGGAGCCGGCGCCGATCACACAGGCGCGGGGTAGCGAGGTCGACGCCGTGCCGTTCTTCGAGGGGCTGGCCACGCGGCCAGTCTACTGTCTGGCGGGCACCGCGCGACGGTAGAGCGGCTCGGGCGCTCTACCCCGCTGGGACCCCTGGGCCGACGTGCTGCGGCGGGCCCTCCGGGCCTTCGTCGGCGTCGGCGTGGCCGGAGAGCGCACCGTCCTCGTGCATCGCGCCGGCCGTACCGCTTCGCCGGTCTGCCAGATAGCGATCTACCATTCGCGCGCACTGGCGACCCTCGTTGATCGCCCACACGATCAGCGACTGACCGCGGCGCGCGTCGCCGGCGGCAAACACGCCGGGCACGGAGGTCGTGTAGGGGGCCACCGCCTTGACGTTGCCGCGCGGGTCCCTCAAGACCCCGAGCTGGTCGAGCAGCGGCTGCTCCGGATGCAGGAAGCCCATCGCCAGCAACACGAGCTGGGCCGGCAGCTCGCGCTCGCTCCCGGGCACGGGGGCAAACGGCGGGTCCGACTCGGCCCGGGCGATGTGAAGCGCTGCCACGTTGCCCGCCTCATCGCTGGAGAAGTGCGTCGTGGCGACCGAGTAGTCCTGCTCCCCCACGCCCGCCTCGCGCGCCTCCTCCATCGCGTAGGAGAGACGGTACTTCAGCGGCCACTGCGGCCACGGGGTGCGTTCGTCGGGACGATGCGCCGGCGGCTCGGGCAACAGCTCGAGCTGCACGATCGACGCCGCGCCCTCCCGCAGGGAGTTGCCGACGCAATCCGCGCCCGTGTCGCCGCCGCCGATCACAACGACGTGCTTGCCGGTCGCGGTGATCGACTCCTCGCCCACGGGCGCCGCCGCGGTGGGTTGCGGGCCTTCCTGCGCGGCCACCCATCGGTTGCGGCCGTACAGGTAATCCATCGCGAAGTGGACGCCCGCCAGCTCGCGGCCTGGCACCGGCAGGTCGCGCGGCACGCGCGAGCCGGTCGCCACGACGATCGCGTCGTAGCGCTCGCGCAGCTCCTCCACGCCCACGTCCACACCGACGTCCACGCCGCAGCGCAGCTCGACGCCCTCGGCGAGGAGCTGCTGCACGCGGCGCTCGACGACCCGCTTCTCGATCTTGAAGTCCGGGACCCCGAAGCGCACGAGACCGCCCGCCGCCTCGTCGCGCTCGAACAGCGCGACGGCGTGCCCCGCGCGGCGCAGCTGCTGTGCGGCCGCCATGCCCGCCGGGCCCGAGCCGATCACCGCGACCGAGTGGCCCGTCTCGCGCCGCGGCGGCTCTGGTCCCACCCACCCCTCCGCAAACGCGCGATCGATGATCGCGAGCTCGATCTGCTTGATCGTCACGGCGTCGCCCTCGCGGATCTCCAGCACGCACGCCGCCTCGCACGGGGCCGGGCACAGGCGGCCCGTGAAGTCGGGGAAATTGTTCGTCGCGTGCAGCTGGGCGATCGCCTCCTGCCAGCGGTCGCGGTAGACGAGGTCGTTCCAGTCGGGGATCAGGTTGCCCAGCGGACAGCCGTTGTGGCAGAAGGGGACGCCGCATTCCATGCAGCGCGCGCCCTGCGCCTGCAGCTCGGCCGCCGGGCGCTCGAGCACGAACTCCCTGTAGTCGTGCGCGCGCTCGGACGGGTCGCGGTAGACGATCCCGTGGCGCTCGATCTGTAGGAAGCCGCCTAGCTTGCCCATGTTCTTTGGATGGCCGACGCCTTCGGCGTCGGTGCTGCCGTCGGTGTCCTCATGCGGCGACCTCGGTCGCCGGCGCTTGCTCCTGAGCCAACTCCTGCAGCACCCGCTTGTAATCGTGCGGCATCACCTTCGCGAACGCCCCCGCCGCGAGCAGCGCGTCGAAGCGCTCGAGCGCGTCGCGACCGACGGGAGAGTCGGTGCGGGCGACGTGCTCGGCGATCATCGCCCGCAGCTCGATCTCATCGGCCTGCGCCGGCGCTTCGAAGCCGACCATGCCCATGTTGCAACGGGCGGGGAACTCGCCCGTCTCGTCAAGGACGTAGGCGATCCCGCCGCTCATGCCGGCGGCGAAATTGCGGCCAGTTGGGCCGAGCACGACCACGCGGCCGCCGGTCATGTACTCGCAGCCGTGGTCGCCGACGCCCTCGACCACAGCCCAGGCGCCGGAGTTGCGCACGGCGAAGCGCTCGCCGGCCAGGCCGCGGAAGAAGGCGCGACCCGCTGTGGCGCCGTAGAGCACCGTGTTGCCGACGATCACGTTCTCCTGCGCCTTGAAGTGCTCGCCGACCTCGCGCGGCGGGCGGACCGCCAGCACGCCGCCGGAGAGGCCCTTGCCGGTGTAGTCGTTGGTGTCGCCTTCGAGCTCGAAGGTCACGCCAGGCGCGAGCCAGCCGCCGAAGCTCTGGCCCGCAGAGCCGCGAAAGCGCACGAGGATCGAGTCGGGCGGCAGGCCCTCGGCGCCCCTCGCTTTGGCTATGTGGCTCGAGAGGATGCCGCCCACGCAGCGGTTGACGTTTCGGATCGGCAGCTCGATCTCCACGCGCGCGTGTTGGCGGCGCCCGGCGTGGACGTCGCCGTCCGGCGAGCCCGCTGCTCCCTCCAGTCCTGCCAGCGCTCCGCCCGCCTCGATCGCCGCCTGGCAGCGCTTGACCAGCTCCCAGTCCAAGGCGTCCTGGAGCACCGCCGGCGGCGGCTGCACGCGATGGCGCGGGGCGCCCTCGGGTAGCTCGACGTGGGCGAGGATGTGGCTGAGGTCGACGCCGCGCGCCTTCCAGTGATCGATCGCCGGACGGGCGTCGAGCAGGTCGACGCGGCCGATCGCCTCGTCCAGGGTGCGCAGGCCCAGTGCCGCAAGGATCTCGCGCACTTCCTCGGCGACGAAGAAGAAGAAGTTGACGACGTGCTCGGGAGTGCCCTTGAAGCGCTTGCGCAGCTCGGGGTCCTGGGTGGCGATGCCCACCGGGCAGGTGTTCAGGTGACAGGCGCGCATCATGATGCAGCCCATCGCGATCAGGGGCGCCGTGGAGAAGCCCATCTCGTCGGCGCCGAGCATCGCGGCGATCACGACGTCGCGGCCCGTCTTCAGCTGGCCGTCGGTCTGCACGACGATCCGGCTGCGCAGGTCGTTGAGCAACAGCGTCTGCTGGGTCTCGGCCAGGCCGATCTCCCACGGCACGCCGGCCGATTGGATCGAGGACAGCGGCGAGGCGCCGGTGCCGCCGTCGTGGCCGGCGATCAGGACGCGGTCGGCGTTTGCCTTGGAAACGCCGGCGGCGACCGTGCCGACGCCGACCTCGGAGACGAGCTTGACCGACACCTGCGCGGTCGGGTTGGAGCAGCGCAGGTCGTAGATCAACTGCTTGAGGTCCTCGATCGAGTAGATGTCGTGGTGCGGCGGCGGGCTGATCAGGCCAACGCCGGGGGTGGTGTGGCGGATCGAGCCGATGTAGGCGTCCACCTTGTGCCCGGGCAGCTGTCCGCCCTCGCCGGGCTTTGCGCCCTGGGCCATCTTGATCTGCAGCTCGTCCGCGTTGACCAGGTAGTGGATCGTCACCCCAAAGCGGCCGGAGGCGACCTGCTTGATCGCCGAGCGGCGGCGGTCGCCGTTTGGGTCGGGCGTGAAGCGCGCCGGGTCCTCTCCCCCCTCGCCCGTGTTCGAGCGGCCTCCCAGCCGGTTCATCGCGATCGCCAGCGTCTCGTGGCTCTCGCGCGAGATCGAGCCGAGGCTCATCGCGCCGGTGCAGAAGCGGCGCACGATCTCCTTGGCCGGCTCGACCTCCTCCAGCGGGATCGGTCTTGCACTCGGCTCGCCGCCGCCGGGGGCCTCGCCGCCGCCGGCCGCACCGCCATCGCCACTGTCGCCGCCGATCCGCAGCAAGCCGCGCAGCGTCGCGCGGCGGGCCGCGTCCTCGTTGACGGCGGCCGCGTACTCGCGGTACTTGGCAAACGCCGCGCTCTCGCGGACCTCGGCGTGGGCGGTCACATCGCCGGACAGCGCCGCCTTGACGTTGCCGCTGAACCGGGAGACACTCGCTCCGCTCGCATCCCCGAACCCGCCAGCCGAGCGCACTGCGTGCTGCACCAACGCGATCGTCTCGGGGTTCCACATGTGGTGCTCGCCGTCACGCCGCCACGCGTACACACCTCCCACCGGGAGCAGATCGTCGTGGGGGCCGGTTGGCGGATACGCGCGCGCGTGGCGCTGCAACGACTCCTCGGCAAGGACCGGCAAACCCACGCCGCCGATCCGCGAGGCCGTACCCGTGAAGTGGCGGTCGATCAGCTCGCGCTCCAGACCAACCGCCTCGAAGATCTGCGCGCCGCGGTAGGACTGGATCGTGGAGATGCCCATCTTTGAGATCGTCTTGAGCAGACCCTTGCCGATCGCCTTGACCGTGTTCTGGGCCGCCTCCTCGGCGCTCAGCTGGACAGGATCGTCGCCGTCCGCGGTCGGGCGGGCGATGTGGCCCTGCGCGACGAGCTCGTCGAGCGTCTCGAGCATCACGTACGGGTTGATCGCGCTGACGCCGTAGCCGATCAGCGTCGCGAAATGGTGCACCTCCCGCGGCTCGCCGGACTCGAGCACGATCCCGACGCGCAGGCGCGTGCCCTCGCGCACCAGGTGGTGGTGCACGGCCGCCACCGCCAGCAGGCTGGGGATCGCAGCGCGGCGGGGGCCGAGCATGCGATCGGAGAGGATGATGATGTTGACGCCCTGGGAGATCGCGTCGTGAGCCCGCTCGCAGACTCGCTCCAGCGCTCGCTGCATGGCCTCGGGCGCCGGGCCGTCGTCCACCGGCCAGGTGACGTCGAGCGTGTCGCTCGTGAAGACGGCGTGGTCGATGTGGCGCAGGGTCTCGAGCTCGCGGTTGAGCAGGATCGGCTGGTCGAGCAGCAGCTTGTGGGCGTGCTCGGGGGTCTCCTCGAACAGGTTGCGCTCACGGCCGAGGCTCGTCGCGAGGCTCATCACGATCTCCTCGCGGATCGGGTCGATCGGCGGGTTGGTGACCTGGGCGAACAGCTGCTTGAAGTAGGAGAAGAGCGGCGGCGCCTGGTCGGAGAGGACCGCCAGGCTTAGGTCGTTGCCCATCGAGCCGACCGGCTCGGCCCCATCGCGCGCCATCGGCTCGAGCAGCACGCGCAGGTCCTCCTGGGTGTAGCCGAAGGCACGCTGGCGCGCGTGCAGCGGCTGGTCTGAGAGCGTCACCTGCTCGGAGGGGGGCAGGTCGGCAAAGCGCACGGCGTTGGCGGCCATCCACTCGCCGTACGGCTTGGCCGTCGAGAGGCGGTGCTTGACCTCGGAGTCGTCGATCACCCGGCCCTGCTCGAGGTCGACCAGGAACAGCTTGCCCGGCTGCAGGCGGCCGAGGCGCTCGACCTGCTCTGCCGGGACGTCGAGCAGGCCGATCTCCGAGCCGAGCACGACGTGCCCGTCCCTTGTGATGACGTAGCGACCCGGGCGCAGACCGTTGCGGTCGAGGGTGGCACCGACCACGCGGCCGTCGGTGAAAGCCACCGAAGCCGGGCCGTCCCACGGCTCCATCAGGCAGGCGTGGAAGGCGTAGAAGGCCTTCAGCTGCTCGGAGAGGTCGTCGCGGCCCCGGTGGGCCTCGGGGATCATCATCATCGCGGCGTGCGGGAGCTCGCGCCCGGCGAGCATCAACAGCTCGAGCACGTTGTCGAAGGTCGCCGAGTCCGAGTTGCCCTGGGTGACAACCGGCAGGATCTTCTGCAGGTCCTCGCCGAACAACGCGCTTGCCAGCTCGGACTCGCGCGCGCGCATCCAGTTGACGTTGCCCATCACCGTGTTGATCTCGCCGTTGTGGCAGATCACCCGGTAGGGGTGGGCGAGCTCCCAGCTTGGGAAGGTGTTGGTCGAGAAGCGCGAGTGCACGAGCGCGAGCGCGCTCTTGCAGCGCTCGTCGCGCAGGTCGGGGTAGAAGGCGCCGAGCTGGTAGGAGATCAGCATGCCCTTGTAGTTGAGAGTCCGCGAGGAGGAGGAGGTCACGTAGAGCCCCTTGCCGGCGTCCTCTCCGGCCGCCACCGCCTGCTCCTCGGCGACGCGGCGGATCACATAGAGCTTGCGCTCGAACGCATCCTGGTCCAGCTCGTCCGCCGCCCCGACGAACAGCTGGCGGATCTCCGGGCGACAGGCACCGGCCACCCTTCCGGTGTGCTCGGGGCGAACGGGGACGTCACGCCAGCCGAGCAGGCGCTGGCCCTCCTGCGTGACCGTGCTCTGGAGCAGCGCCTCGATGCGCCCGCGCGCCGCCTGGTCGGTCGGTAGGAAGCACATCAGAACCCCGTACCGACCCTGAGCGGGCAGCTCGAAAGGGACGACCGCGCGGAGCAGTTCGTCGGGCATCTGGATCAGGATCCCGGCGCCGTCGCCGGTCAAAGGGTCGGCCCCGGAGGCTCCGCGGTGCTCGAGGTTCTCGAGCGCCGTCAGCGCTCGCGAAACGACCTCGTGGGTGGGCCGATTGTCCAGGCGCGCGACCATCCCCACGCCGCACGCGTCGTGCTCATAGCGAGGGTCGTAGAGTCCAGCGGCCGGTGATGGCATTGATTGCGAAGTCATATGAGAGTGCTGCCCTTGCGAGCGGCGCGTCCCCCGAGGGGGCGGCTGCCCGTGCGGGCACGAGTGGTCGGCACCTGAGGGCGGACGCGAAGCGTAGCATCGCGACGGCTCGCAAAGAAGAGCCTGCGGGCCGTACCGGGCAGCGAGCGGCGGGGGTGCAGATCGGCGCGCCGAGTCGACGGCAGCGGCGGACGAAACGGGGCTGGACAACCGTTGGACGTGTGAAATCCATCCGTCTTGGGGATCATTATGAGCGGGGACGACAAGGCAACATCGGAACGGCAAGCGTCACGGAGAGGCAATGACGCCGGACATGGAGCTCGCGCTTCCTGCGCGCGCTGAGAACATCGCGATAGTTCGGCACGCTCTCGGCGCATTCGCCGAGGCCTACGCGATCTCGGAGTCCAAGCTGTCGGACATTCGACTGGCCGTCACAGAGGCCTGTGCGAACGTGGTCGTGCACGCCTATCCGGACGGCGAAGAGGGCGAGATGGAGGTGCTCGCGAGCATGCAGGACGGCGAGCTGATCGTCCGCGTGCGCGACTGGGGGCACGGCATTCGCCCGCGACCGGACAGCCCGGGGCTCGGACTTGGTCTGTCGCTGATCGCAGCGCTGGCCGAGACCGTTCAACTCGGCCAGGACGAGCAGGAGCACACCGAGGTGATGATGACCTTCTCGCTCGAGGACGAGCCGCCCAGCATGAACGGCGCGGGATCGTGAGGCCGGTCGCCCTATGAGCGGCCCGATCGTCGGCGAGCCCGAGCAGACCCGAGAGCGCACGGTTGTGACCCGACTGCGCGTCGCCAACGCGCTGTTGCGGCCGGTGCTCAGCAGGGTCGTCTCGATGGTGCTGACCCGCGCCGACTGGCCACTCGATCGAATGGAAGAGGCGCTTTTGGTGTGCGACGCGCTGTGCGCGCACGCTCCGGCCTGCGCCCCGGCGGAGCTACCGACGTTCAGCGTGCAGGCCGACGAGGATCAGGCCGAGCTGTTCGTATCCGATCTGGGCGCGGGCGGCGCCGAGCGACTGCTCGCGGACTGCACCCTGCCTCTGGTCGGCAACGTCCTCGAGCGGCTGGCGGACAGCGTCGGCCTCGAGTCCGACGGTGGCGAGGGCCCCCGTCTTGCGGTGGCGCTCAAGTCGGCTAGCCCGAGCTGAGCTCGACGAGCTCCCGCTCGTCGGGCTGCACTTGTTCGAGGCTCGCTTCGAGCGCTCCCAGCACGTCTGTCGAGACGGGCGGCGGGGGCGGCGGTTCGGCCGACAGCGGAGGCGGCTCACCCGCGGCCTTGCGATCGACCAGATCGAGAACAGCCTCGCGATAGTCGTCCTGATACTTGTCGATGTCAAACGGCTCCGCGACCGAGGCGACCAGTCGTCGTGCGACGTCGAGCTCGCGCTGGTCGACGTCTTGCTCGACGGCGCTGAGCTCGCGCAGGCCCGCCGTCGGGTTGACCTCGTCGCCGTAGCTCATCGTCCACATCAGCAGCGCCTGCGCGCGCGGGCACACCGCCACCAGCCGCTGTTTGGAGCGCATCACCATGCGCCCGATCGCAACCTTGTCGGTGTCGTTCATCGCGTGCAGCAGCAGCGAGTACGCGTGTGCGCCCCCAGGACCGGGGACGAGATGGTAGGGGCGGTCGAAGTAGATCGGGTCGATCTCCTGCAGGTCGGCGAAGTCCTCGACCGCGATCGTGCGGGTGTAGACCGGCTCGAGCGCAGCCAACTCAGCCGGCTCGACCGCCACATAGCGGTCTGGCGCGATCTCGTAGCCCTTGACTATCTCGGCGAGCGGAATCTCTTCGCCATCCAGCGAGCAGACGTGCCTCTGGTGGATACGGGCTCCGTCGAGGGCGTGGACCTGATGGAAGCGTACCGTCTTTTGCGTCACGGCGCTGTAGAGCTTTACGGGCACGCTCACCAGCCCGAAGCTCAGGGTGCCCATCCACATTGCTCTTGGCATCTAGATATATGTTGACCCTCAAATCAAACGATGTCAAGCCTTATCGTCAAGCCTTATCGTCACGCCTCTCGGCGGCGCCCGCACGCAGGCGGGTCAGCGCCTGGCGGATCAGGCGCGATACCTGCATCTGCGAGACGCCGATGCGCTCGCCGATCTCCGCCTGGGTGAGGTCCTCGCCGAAGCGCAGGCCGAGCACCGTGCGTTCGCGATCGCCGATCCGAGCCAGCAGCGGCTGCAGCGTCGCCCGCTGCTCGGCCTGCTCGTAGGCATCGTCCTCTGCGCCAAGGCTCTCGGAGACGCTTTCGCCGTCTTGCTCACGCGCGGAGCGCGGCACGTCCAGCGAGCTGGCGCGATACGCCCCCATCGCCTCGAGCGCCTCGAGGACCTGCTCCTCGGAGGCCTCGACGACCCGGGCGATCTCGCCCACCGAGGGTGAGCGGCGCCGACCGAGCGACAGGCGCGTCACCGTCTGATCGACCTTCAGGGCCATCTCCTGCAGGTCGCGTGGCACCCGCACCGACCATGTGCGGTCGCGGAAATGGCGCTTGAGCTCACCGAGGATGGTCGGAACGGCGTAGCTCGAGAACATCACCTCGCGCGAGCTGTCGAAACGATCGACAGCCTTGATCAAGCCGATCGAGGCGACCTGAACGAGATCGTCGACCGGCTCGTCGGTGTGCTGGTAGCGGCGCACGAGACGCCGCGCGAGCGGCAGGTAGCGCTCGACCAAAGCCCCGCGAGCGCGTTGATCGCGGTCGCGGTGCATGCGCTCGAACAGCTCGGCGTCGGTGAGCATGGAGAGCGGCTGCTGGGTCGCCTCGACCGGAACCATCCGGCCCTGCGCGGCGAGCGCAGTCTCGGTCAGCGTAGCCATCGAAGTCTCCTTTGTCCCCTGCCGCGTCCTGTTGCGAGGCCAAGCTATCCATCGAGCCTACCCCTTCACCGGGAGATTGCCAATGTGGTTGCTCGCGCACGCATCGTGTGGGTTTCCCCCCATGAGCAGAGACCGCCGCGACCCGGACAGGTGAGACACAGCTCGCGATGTGGTTGGGCACTGACCGCAAAGCCTTGCCGGCGCGCGGCCTGCAGCCGCTCGCGCAGCTGCTCGAGCAGGCCCTCGCGCTCGTCTGCCGAGAAGCTGGCCGCCACCCATTGCTCGGGTCGTTCGAGAAACCAGTGCGCCACCTCGACGTGCGTAGCGCCCCCCTGCAATGCGGCCAGCGCGTACACCAGGCGCTGGATCGCGTAATCGCGCTGCACGATCCGCTCCAAATCCTCGCCGACGGCGAGCCGATCGCTCTTGTAGTCGACGATCAGCGCGCCCCCCTCAGGAAGCTCCACGTAGAGGTCGAGAACCCCGCCGATCAGCGGCTGCTCGGGACCCAACGAGAAGCTGAACGGATGCTCGCGACGCCCGCTGCCCGCCGCACCAAGACGGTCGGCCGGAGCGCTTGCGAGCGCACCGGCGAGCAGTTGGACGATCTCGCGCGCGGCCGCTGGCGGCACGCGCACCCCGAGCCGGCGCGCCACCGCCCGCACGTCGTCCTCCCCAGGTGGACGGGGACGGCCGAAGTCGACGCGCTCTAGCAGAGCGTGCGCAATCGTTCCCCGCAGGCGCGCGTCCAGACCGCCGCCGTCGGCGCGCGCGAGCTCGCGCCGCTCGGCAAGATGCAGAACCCGTTCCAGGTAGTAGCGGTAGCCACATCGCTCGAGCTCCGCCAGCGAGGTGTAGCTGACGGTGGCCTCGGGAACAAAGTGCGCCGGCGTCGCCGCCCGCGCCGCCACAGGCTCGGGTGCGACGATCGGCTCTGCGCCAGGCGAGGAGCCACTTGCTCGAAGAGCGTCGGGCGCCGCTCGCCGGTCAGCCTCCCACCCACCCGACTCGCTGTTGCGAGCGTCGGCGACGTCGTCGCCGAAAACGCAGCGCACGGCCAGTCCGTCCTCGAGCTCGACCGTAACGGTCTCGCCGGGCTCGGCCGCCGCCGCCAACTCGAGGACGTCGGGGACGAGCGCCGGAGCCAGCCACGCGATCGGAGCGCTTCCGACCCTGGGCTGCGGCCAGCGTGCGAACGGGACGGCACCGCTGAGGATCAGGCGCTCGCGGGCGCGCGTGCACGCCACGTAGAGGATGCGATCCTCCTCCTCCTCCTGGGTCTGGCGAAGCTCCTCGCGCAGCTCCTCGTAGGCCAGTGTCGCCGCGGCCTCGGGGTGCTCGAGCGAGAGCAGCCGCAGACCGACGCGCCCGTCGGCGTCGACCAGCAGGTCGCCCTGGCGCAGGTTCGGCTCACGGCCGAGATCTGCCACGCAGACGACCGGGAACTCCAGGCCCTTGGCGGCGTGAATGCTCATCAGGCAAACGGCGTCGGGCTGCTCTGCGGCCAGCGCGTCCGGCTCGCGTCCGCCGAGCGCCTCCTCGACGTGCGCGACGTGGTCGAGAAAGCCGCGCAGGTCGCGGCCCTCCTGCGCTTCGTAGGAGCGCGCCAGGCGCAGCAGCTTGTGCACCGAGGCCAGCCGCCGCTCCCCCCAGTCGAGGGCGAGCACGTGGCGTTCGTAGTCGCTTGCGGCGAGCGCGCGCCTGAGCAGCGCGGCGATCGGTCGCAGCGCGAGCTCGCGACGCTCCGCCGTGAAGGTGCGACGAAAGCGCGCCAGGCGATCCCGATCGGCTGGCGCGAGCAGAGCTCCAAGCTCATCGCCTGATCGCTCGAGGGACTGCCACACCCCCGCGCCGCGCTCGTGGGCAAAGCTCGCAAGCAAGGCCATCCCGTCGCTCGAGAGCCCGACCAGCGGTGAGGCGAGCACGGAGTAGAGGGCAAGCTCGTCGAGTGGGTTGGCAAGCGCCCGCAGCCACGCCAGCATGTCGGCCACCTGCTGGTGACTCCAAAAGCCCCCCACCGCCGCCACGGTGGCGATCGAGCGAGCGCGCAGCGCCGCCTCGTAGACCGGCAGGTCGCCAAGCGCGCGCAGCAGCACGACGATCTCCCCCGCCGCCACGCCCTCTTGCTCGATCAGCTCATGGATTCGGCGCGCCAGCAGCGCCGCCTCGGCCTGGCGCCACGGCGCCGCGTCGGGGAGCGTGCTCGGCGCGTGGCGCGGCCCGGTGCGCTCGGACCCGTTGCGGTCGGCGAGCAGCAGCTCGACCGCCGGGCCGACCGCCGGCGCGTTCTCGCGTGTGGCGAGAAGGCCCGCGAAGCGCCTGCCCATCCGCTCGGAGAACATCCGCTTGACCGCGACGAGGATCGGCGGGCGGCTGCGGAAGTTGCGCGTCAGCGCCAGCGCCGCCTCGCGCTCGGCGAGGTGCTCGCCGCGCTCGCGAAACAGCCGCACGTCGGCGTGGCGGAAGCCGTAGATCGACTGCAGCTCGTCGCCGACGGTGAACAGGTTGTCGCGATCGAGCGCCGCGAGGATTTGCAGCTGACGCTGATTTGAGTCCTGGAACTCGTCGACCATCAACAGCTCGAAGCGCTGCGACCACGCCTCTCGCAGCGAGCGCCGGCCCAACAACTCGCGCGCCAGCAGCTCGAGGTCATCGAAGTCAAGCGCCGCCCGCTCGCGCTTGAGTCCCTCGTATTGCCGACCGAAGCGCTCCAGCAGCTCGTCGATGAAGGCGCAGACGGCAAGCGCCTGCCGCTCGAGCGCCGCGTCCACGTCGTCGCCCAGCTCAGCCTCTTCCATATTCGGCCCGACCGGCACGGGCAGGTCCGGCCCGACCAGCAGGCGCGGGGGGATCTGGCCCTGGCTGCGCAGCTGAGCGTAGGCTCCGAGCACCATTCCGCGCAGCGGATCGGCGCCGTAGGCGCCCGCAAGCTCGACGGCGGGCTCGCGTTCTCCCGCCAGAAAGCCGGCCAGTGCAGATGCAAACGCCCGGCGCTGCAGGCGAGTTGCGAACGTCTCGTCGAGCACGCGAAACGACGGCTCGATCCCAGCCTGCAACGGGTGGGCGCGCAGCATCCGCGCGCAAAAGCCGTGAAACGTGCTGACGAACGCCGCCTCCGCCTGACGCGCCAGCTCGCGCTCGCCGAGCTCGAGCAGGCGCGCGCGCAGACGCTCGCGCAGCTCGCCGGCGGCGCGCTCGGTGAAGGTGATCGCAAGGATCCGACCGGGCGCGATTCGATCCTCGACTACCGCTCGCGCGAAGCGCTCGACCAGCACCGCCGTCTTGCCGCTGCCCGCCCCGGCCGCCAGCAACAGCGAACCCTGCCGTCGCGATGCGGCGCGCTCCTGCTCGTCGGTCAGCTCGCGCGCCGGCTCGCTCATGGCCCACACCTGCAGATCGTCGGATGGGCGCAGCCGCCGCCGTAGGCGCAGGTGGCCGGACGCGGCTGCAGCGTGCCGGCGCGCGCCTGCAACGCAGCATCGCGCGCCGCCGAGACGCAGTCCTCGATCAGCAGCTCGAAGGACTCGTGGTCGAGGCGATCGGTGCGCACGCAGTCGAGCTCCAGGTCGGCGTCTGCGTTAAGCGCACCCCGCGGCGCCAACTCTCTGCCCGCAAGCGGTTGATAAAAGCCGCCGATCGGACGCATTCCGAGCAGGTCCCGCGCCGCGCGCATGTACAGCGCAACCTGCCAGGAGCCGTCGCGCAGCCAGCGCGCGGCCGGCGGCGCGGCGCGGCCCTTGTAGTCGTAGACGACCGCTTGGCCATCCGACCCGACGTCGATGCGGTCGATCCGACCGCGCACCAGCACCCCCTCGCCGAGGTCAAGCGGCGGCGTCGGCGCCTGGCTGTCCTCGAAGCCGAACTCCAGCTCGAGGTGTCTTGGCTCGAGCGGCGAGGATTGCTCGGCCGCGCACTCCAGATAGCGCTCGAGCTCGTGGCGCAGTCGCGCGCGAGCGCCGGGCAGGCGCTCCGGCGCAACCGAGAGCGGGTGCTCGTCGCCCAGCTCATCTAGCGCCGCCGCGAGCAGCTTCCTTGCCGCCGGCAGCGACGCGGCCGTCAGCCGCGCCGAGCCGGTGCGCTCGCGCAGTCGCTCGAGCGTCAGCTTCAGCGCCGCGTGGGCAAGCGAACCGCGCGCGAGTGGCTCGGCGTCGGGGCCGAGCTCCTCACCGCCGAGCAGGCGCTCGACAAACCAACGCACCGGACACGCGTTCCACAGTTCGAGCGCTGAGGCCGACCACAGCCGCCGCTCGCGCATCGCCGCGAGCACTCGCTCGTCGGCGAGCGGTCGGATCGCCTGCTCGCGAGCACCGACCGGACCCGAGTCGACCAGCTCGGCCGCCGGGGCCCGGAACCTCAGCGTGTCCTGGAAGGCATCGCAGACGTCGTCTATGAACAGCGAGCGTACCGCCGGTCCACCGTCTTCGCCGGCTGTGTGCCAGCTGAACGTCAGGCGCCGCTCGGGCCGCGATGCCAACGCGTAGAGCAGGTAACGCTCGGCAGCCAGGGCATCGGTGGCACCCCGCAGCGACAAGCCCGACGTGCGCGCAAGCGCGCGTCTCTCCTCGTCTGCGACCAGGGTCGACGGCGATGCGGCCGGGAAGACACCCTCCTGCATCCCGCACACGAACAGCATCCGCACGCGCCGTGCGCGCAATCCGAGCGGGTCGAGCACGCGCACGCGCCCGGGTCCGGGGGGCGGCTCGCTGAAGAAGCTCAGTCGCTCGAGCACCTGCAGCGCCTCGGCGGCGTCCGCGCCGGCCGGCGAGAGCCGCGATAGCTCGCCGAGCGCCGCGAGCGCGCGACGACCCGCCGACAGCGCGCCGGCCTCCTGCAGCTCGTGCTCGGCAAGCACACGGGCCTCCCCGCGGCGCGGCGCGGCGAACAGCCGCTCGAGCTCGACCGCGAGCAGCTCGGCAAGGACCGTCGGCGACTCGCCCGCGGCGGCGGCCACGCGATCGATCTGCTCGAGCGGCCAGCGCTCGAGCTCCCACAGCGCTCGCGCCCGCTCGGCCGACAGCGCTCCCGCGCGCAGCGCCCGCGCTTCCAGTCGATCGGCCAGCTGCGGCTGCTCGAGCACTCCGGGACAGCGAAGCCACGCGAGCAGGTCGCCGAGCTGGGCGACGCCCAGGGCGCAGCGCAGCAGACCGAGCAGCCCGCGTCCGATCGCCGTGTCCGCAAAGGCGACGCGAACGTCGATCGCGTGCGCCACCCCGTGCGCGTCGAGCATTTCGCCGAGCAGGGCGGCGATCGCCTGCGGCTGCCGGTGCACGATCGCGATCTGTCCGGCGTCCACGCCGTCGTCGATCAGCGAGCGGACCTCGGCAGCGACGAGCTCGAGCTCGGCCCGCGGCGAGGCGGCGGCGAGCAGGCACACGGCATCGCCGGGCGCGACCCGCTCGGAGCCGTGCGCAAACAGCGAGCGCTCGAGGTGGTGCAACGCCTCGCGTGCAGGGGACTCGTAATAGTCGGCGCGGGCCGGCAGCTGGGTGTGCTGGGCGGCGATCGGCGCGAGCCGCTGGAAGCTCGCGGCGCGGCCGGCGAACACCACCCGGCCGGGCTCGTAGGCGAGCGAGACGGTGAGCGGCGCGTCGACCACGGCGCCGAGTGTCTCGATCGCGTCGAACTGCAGCTCGGTGAGATCGTCGAAGCCGTAGACGAACAGAGGCGTCTCCCCCCAAGCGGCCGGCCGGCGCCGCAACGCGTCGAGCGTCGCGCATGCCTGCAGCTCGCGGTCACGCGCACGCATCGCTTGCAGCGCCGCGCGGTAGCGCTCGTAGGCGTCGCAGACGGCTTCCAGCGTCGAGCGCTCGCCCGCGAGCCCACCGCCGCCCGTCCCACCGGCCGCCCCGGCGTCCAGCCGCTCGCCGAACAGCTCGAGCTGCGCGAGGCGCCGCCCGCTCTGCGCCCATGCACGAAGGGCTCCGCGCAGACGCGCGGGACTGACGCGCTGGACCTCGAGCTCTGCCACCACCTCGCCCAGCGCCGCCGCGAGGGCCGGCGTCGCGCCGGTCAGGCGCGCGATCAGCAGCTCACGCGCCAGCGCCCCGATCGTCGCCGGGCCGACGCCGGCACGCTCGGAGGCGCGCGCCAGCAGTCCGTCGAAACGCTCGACGTGAACGCCCACGGTGACGGCGCTCTCGGCCAGCTCGCGGCGGTAGCGCAGCTGGTCGGCACGCGTGGGCACCACCAGCAGCGGCTCCGCACCGCGCTGTGCGGCACTGCGCAACGCGCCGAGCAGCACGCTTGCCTTGCCCGAGTTGGCGGGCCCGGTGACGAGGTGGATGGGCACACGGCCCATCCTCGCGCACGGTGCCGACGAGCCGGGAGACGCCCATCGCCGTCGCCCGCCGGCGAGCTCGGCGACCGCGCGCGCCTGGTCGCTGCCCGGGTCATGCGTTCGGTGCAGCGCGCCACCCACCGAACCTCGAACGGCTGCGCCTCAGGCGGCGCTCGCTGCGACTGCCTCCGTGCCCTCGCCCTCGGCGGTCTCGGCCTCGCCCTCCGGCGGCTTGGCGCCCTCGCGTGCCCACGGCTCGTTGAACTCGACGCGCCATTTGCCGTCCGCGTCCTGGGAGAGCGCAAGGTGGGCGCGGAAGGAGCGGCCGCTGCGGCCTTTGAAGCCGGAGACCGCCTTGGAGGTCTGGCCGGAGCGGATCAGCTCGCGCGCCACCGCGATCGACAGCTGCTTGCCGGCCTTGCCCTTCCAGATCACAAAGCCGCAGCCCGGGTCGTTGCGCGACCAGCACGAGTAGCCCTTGCGGTTCTCCACGATGTCGTGCCCACACACCGGGCACGGCCCGAGGTTGGCGCGGGGGATGCGGACATCCTTCAGGCGCGCGTCGAGCTCTTTGACGGTCTCCTCGGCAAAGCCGGCGATGTCGGCCATGAACTTCTGTCGCGAGTCGCTGCCGTGCTCGATCTGCTCAAGGCGGTGCTCCCACTGGCCGGTCATTTCCGGCGAGGTGAGCGCGTGCTCGCCAAGCAGCCGGACGACGCTCAGACCCTTCTCCGTACAGACCAGCGAGCGGCCCTCGCGTTCGATGTAGCCAACCTGTATCAGGCGCTCGATGATCGCGGCGCGCGTCGCCGGCGTGCCGATGCCGGAGTCCTTCATCGCCTCGCGCAGCTCGTCGTCGTCTACCAGCTTGCCGGCAGTCTCCATCGCCCCCAGCAGCGAGGCGTCCGAATAGCGGCGCGGAGGCTTGGTTTCCTTGCGCTCGCTTGCGATCTCGAGCGTCTGAACCTCCTCGCCCTGCTCCAGCTTCGGCAACTGCTGGTCGGCGCCCTCGTCTTCCTCGGCCGCGGTCTTGGACTCGCTGGGCACCTGCCCGTAGACGCCGCGCCACCCGGGGACCAGCAGCAGCTTGCCGCGCGTGCGAAACACGCAGCCGCCAGCCCCTTCGCCGCCCGCCGGCTCGCCGGTCGGGTAGACGGTCGTCTCCACGCGCGTGTTCTCGAACACCGCCTCGGGATGAAACACCGCCAGGAAGCGGCGCACGACCATGTCATAGACGCGTTTGTCGTCGTCGCCCATGCGGTCGACCGCGTGCTCGGAGCGGGTCGGGATGATCGCATGGTGGTCGGTGACCTTCTCGTCGTTGACCACCCGCGCGAGCGGCAGCGAATCGAGCCCGGTGACGTAGGCGGAGGCCTTCGCGTACTCCTTCTGGCCGCCCAGCAGCTCGGCCGTCGGCTTTATCTCCTCGACCATGTCTTTGGTCAGGTAGCGCGAGTTGGTGCGGGGGTAGGTGAGCGCCGTGTGCTCCTCGTACAGCCGCTGCGCGGCGGCCAGGGTGCGCCTGGCCGAAAAGCCGTAGCGGGTGTTGGCG
Source organism: Solirubrobacteraceae bacterium (assembly GCA_036269375.1). Taxonomy (GTDB): domain Bacteria; phylum Actinomycetota; class Thermoleophilia; order Solirubrobacterales; family Solirubrobacteraceae; genus Palsa-744. Next base: position 7,398 of record DATASE010000034.1, on the reverse strand, counting down.
TCGCGCTGCAGGCTGGTCAGGTCATAGAGCATCGGCGCCCGCTCGCGCTGTTCCTTGCACTCGAGCTTGGTGATCGTCCCCGGCTTGCCCTGGCAGGCCTCGACGATCGCGAGCGCCTCCTGCTCGCTGCCCAGGCGCGGCTTGGCTCCGAGGTGGAAACGGCCTTCGTACACGCGCCCGGCGCCGTCGTTCCCACCGGCGCCTTCGTCCTCCCCACCGGCGCCTTCGCCGCCCTCAGCCTCGCTCGGCTGCCCCGCGTCAAAGGTGGCGTCCACGAGCCAGTAGGGCTCGGGCACGAACGCCTTTATCTCCTCCTCGCGCCGCGCGAGGATCGCAAGCGTCGGCGTCTGCACCCGGCCGAGCGAGACGGCACCGTCAAAGGAGGATTTCAGGCGGATCGTCGCCGCCCGGGTGGCGTTCATGCCGACGATCCAGTCGGCCTCCGAGCGCGAGCGCGCCGCCTGCTCGAGCAGCTCCATCTCCTGCCCCGGGCGCAGGCTGGCAAAGGCGTCCTTGATCGCCGCCGTCGTCATCGAGCTGAGCCACAGGCGCCGAACGGGCTTGGAGGCTTTCGCCTTCTCGTACAGGTAGGCGAAGATCAGCTCCCCCTCGCGGCCGGCGTCACAGGCGTTGATCACGTCGGCAACGTCCTCGCGTCCGAGCTGGGCCGTGACGACCGACATCTGCTTGCGCGAGCGCTCGTCGCGCACGACGAGCTTGAACTTGCTCGGGACGATCGGCAGGTCGGGCATCCGCCAGCGCTTGTACTTGGGGTCGTATTCGTCGGGCTCGGCCAGCTGCACGAGATGCCCGACCGCCCAGGTGATCACGTACTCGTCCGCCTCGAGCCATCCTTCTTGCTTTGCGAACGTGCCGGGCAGCACGCGCGCCATGTCGCGGCCGACGGACGGCTTCTCGGCGATCACCAGGGTCTTTGACATCTGCGCCAGAGTAGCGGGCCGCCGATCGAGCGGGGCGATCCCATCCGGCTCACCCGGCCGAGCATTCGCCGGTGCCCACCATCGAGCCGGCCCCCTGCAGCACGCGCGCGACGGTCGCGTTGGCTACGCCGTAGCCGCCGTCGGCGCCGCCACCGCTGGTCGACGCGAACACCGTGGTCAGCACCCGACCGGCACGATCGACCAGCGGGCCGCCGGAGTTCCCGGGCCGGACCAGGCCACGTAGCGGGGTAAGCAAACGCGAGACCGTGCCGTTGCCGTAGGCGTCGTCGGTGAGGATTCGCTGCGTGGCGCCGATTCGCGCCGCCCGGGCGTCCAAAGGGCCGTTCTCCGGGTAGCCGAGCACGGCGCCGGGGGTGCCTTCGGGCGAGCTCGCCGCGAGCGAGAGCGAGGGCAGGTCGAGCCCCGGCACGTGCAGAACGGCGACGTCGTCGGTCGGGTCGAAGGCGATCGCGTAGGCGGACAGCTGCGGTTCGCTGCCGTGCACCTCAACCGTGGTGTCGTGCTCGCCGGCGACGACGTGGGCATTGGTCACGACCACGCCGGGCGCGGCGACCCAGCCCGAGCCCTCGATCGCCAGGCCGCACGCCGTCCCCAGCACCCGAACGACGCTGCGCGACGCCGCACGAATCGCCGGATCGCGCGCGATCGCCGAGGACGGCGGCGAGCCGGACGGCAGCGGGCCCGATACGCGCGGCAGCGGGTCAAGGCTCGCCAGCACGCCGAGGATCGGGCCCGTTGGCGGCAGCAGTTGGTTGAGCTTGCGCAGGATCTCCGAGCGCTCGACGTCGGCGCGCAGCCGCGGCGCAGGCTGCGACTGCAGCACGACCGCTGCGAGGATCCAGGCGATCGCCAGGCCGAGCGCCGCGCTCAGCATCGCGCCCAGCGCGCCGTCCAGCAGGCTGAGTCCGGGAAACGCGAGCAGCCGCCGCAGGCGCAGACCGATGCCCTCGAAGCCGGTGGCGAGGATCGCCCCGGCAAGCAGCGCCCCGATCAGACCGAAGGCCGGCGCGTACCGCGAGGTGGAGCCCTGCGACAGCAACAGAGGACCCAGCCGAGTTCCGATGAAAGAGCCAATGGCGAAGCCGCCAAAGGAGAGCATTGCCACGATGAAGCCGCGCCTGAAGCCAAACACGGCAAGCAGGCAGGCGAACGCCACGATGAGCCAGTCGAGCCCCGTCATCTCATGTCACACCGTCATGTTCTACCGTCCCAGACCGTGAGCACGAGCCGCAGCGACCCTCGCACGCGTGGCCGTCGCGCACGGGGACTGGCGGCGCTTGCCGCGGTGGCGTTCGTGATCGGCGCGATCGTCGGCGCCGGACACGGAGCCAACGCGGCCACCGGCGCCGCCGAGCGGTTCGCCGCCGCCTGGTCGCGTGGGGACTACACAGCGATGTACGCCGACGTGGACGACGCGACGCGCAGACGCCTTTCGCCGCACCAGTTCGCCGCCGCCTACCGCGGCGCCGCGCGGACGGCGACCGAGACGCGCCTGCGATTCGCCGGCAAAGCCAGGACCGAGACCGACGGGACGATCGTGCTGGCCGCCATGGTCGACACGCGCGTGTGGGGCCGGCTGGCCGAGCGGCTGCGGTTGCGGGCCGTCGCCGACCCCGACGGCGAGCACGTGCGCTGGTCGCGCGCGCTGCTGTTCCCGGGGCTGTCGCCCGGCGAGTCCCTCGGTCGCCGCACGCAGCTGCCTGCACGCGCGAGCATCGAGGCGCGCGACGGCACCGCGCTGGCCGAAGGCGACGCCGAAGCGCCCGGCGCCCGCAACTCGCCGCTCGGCCCGGCCGCCGACGCGGCGATCGGGGAAGTCGGGACCGCGCCGGCTCCCCGCCGCGCCCAGCTGGAAGCCGATGGCGTTGCGCCCGACGCGATCGTGGGGTTGAGTGGGCTGGAGCTGGCGCTGGACTCACGCCTGCGCGGCCGCCCGGGCGGCGAGCTGCTGGCCGGCAGCCGGGTGCTGGCAAGGGCGCCGACACGGGCAGGAGAGGCGGTGCGCACGACGATCTCCGCGCCGCTTCAGCGAACCGCCGCCGCCGCGCTCGGGGGGCAGCTTGGCGGGGTCGTGGCGATCGAACCCCGTAGCGGGGCTGTGCTGGCCGTCGCCGGGCTCGGCATCGACGACCTGCAGCCGCCCGGATCGACCTTCAAGATGGTGACGCTGACCGCTGCGCTGGAAGCGAAAGTCGCCAGCACGAAGAGCGAATACCCTTACGCAAGCTCCACGCTGCTCGACGGCGTCAAACTCGAAAACGCAAACGGCGAGTCCTGCGGCGGCAGTCTCGCCCTGGCCTTCGCGGTCTCCTGCAACTCGGTGTTCGCCCCGCTCGGCGTGAAGGTGGGCGCCCGGCGACTGGTGGCGACGGCCGAAGGCTACGGCTTCAACCGCCCCCCCGGGCTGCCCGGAGCGATCGAGAGCACGCTACCGCCGGCGAGCCAGATCAAGGGGGAACTGGACCTCGGCTCGACGGCGATTGGACAGGGCCAGGTGCAGGCGAGCCCGCTGCAGATGGTCACGATCGCAGCGACGATCGCCGACGTCGGGCGCCGCCCGACGCCAACCTTCTCGCTGAGCCCGACCGGCCCGCACCCCGGCCCGCGCGTGGTCGCGGCCGCAACGGCCCGCACCGTGCGCCGTTTGATGATCGACGTCGTTCGCGAGGGCACCGGGACCGCCGCGGCGATCCCAGGCGTGACGGTGGCGGGCAAGACCGGCACCGCCGAACTGGGCGAAGCGCACTGCGCGAGCGGCGAAGGCGGCGCTGGCGGCGAATCGGGCGCCGAACACGGCTCGGAAGCGTGCAGCAGCAAAAACCCACAGAACACCGACGCCTGGTTTGCCGCCTTCGCCCCGGCGCTCGCGCCGCGGATCGCCGTCGGCGTGCTGATGGTCAAAGACGGCGCCGGCGGCGAATCCGCGGCGCCGGTCGCCAAAGAGGTGATCGAAGCGGCGTTGCGCTGAGCGGCTTTGAGCCCGCTAGACGTCGAGCTCGGCTTGCGCCGTCTGAGCCGGATCGAGCGGGTCGACGATCTTGAACTGCAGCGGGCGGTTGTCGAGCGAGACGATCTTGATCTTGAACAGCAGCAGCGCGCCCTGGATCGGACCGTCGGCAGCAACCGTGTTCAGGGCCGGTATCCGGGCTTTCGGTTGCAGCAGGCCGCCGCGGTAGGCAAATTCGTTTTCGCTGTTCGGGACGATCGGGCGGTAGACGTTTTCCTGCGTGTCGCTGATCGTCATTTCGGTCGCGGCCGGGTGGGGGGCGGAGCTTTCGTTGTAGACCTGCACGAACACCGCGAACCACTCTTCGCCCGGAGCCAGGTGCCGCTGCGCCGACGTGAGGGCTTTCAGGTAGGAGGCGTCCTCCGTGTCGGCGGGATTCAGCTGGCGCGAGAGCTGAACCTCATAGATCAGCGGCCCGACGTTCAGGTAGGGAGCGTTTTGACCGGACTCGCCGGCGTAGGTGCCGGTCGTGACCCGCGTGTGGGAGTCGTCTGAGCAGGCGCCGAGCGCGAGCGCTGCGACCGCCGCGAGGGCGCCGAGGAGGGGCTTGCGGAGCAATTGGAACATTGCGAGGCGGGAGTCTATCCAGCGGCCACCGTGACGCGCTGTCCACGACCCTCGCCGCGCTCGATGATCGAGCGCAGGCGGCGCATTGCCTTTGCGCTCTTGCGTCGCAGCCACGCGCGCCCGCCGAGCGCCTCCATCAGCCGGTCGGAGAGCACACGCGTCTCGGTCTGCAGCGTGAACTGCACGCGCGTCGCGCCCCCGGGAGCAGCCGACAGCTCGTAGACGCCGAGCGTGCGGATGCGGTTGGCCTTGCCGCTGCGCCCGACCTCCACGATCCGGTGCGGCGCCGAGACCTCCGAGAAGGTCGAGTCGGCCCAGCTGAAGCGGTTGCCTGGCGCCTTGACGCGAAAGCGCGCGCCCGCGCCACGCCCGACCGAGTCCTCGCGCGTGAGGCGCCAGTCGACCAGGTAGTGATCCGTGAACTCGGCGTGGTTGGCGATGTCCTGCAGGTAGGCGAACACCTGCTCACGCGGAGCGGAGATCACGGTCGAGACGGTCAGCGGCTGCACGGCGGAGAGTCTATTTGCCGATCCACCGCCGCGGCGAGGCGCTCGCGGGCGGTTCAGGCGGCGCGCGCGGTCAGCCGTACGGTGTGGCCGAGCTCGGAGTGATGCACGACCTCCGTCGCGACCGGGGCGTCGCGGCGCAGCTGGCGGCACAGCTCGCAGACGATTCCGGGCAGGCGCTCGTACAGATGCACCCGCTCGCCCACAAGCGGCGTGCGCGCGCAGTCGCTGCAGCGGTCGCGGCTGTCGGCCAGCCGGCGAACGCCGCGGCGCAGCAGGAACCGCTCGAGCTGCTCGACGTCGCTTACCGAGGCCATGACTTTTGGTTCGCCGCCGCGAGGTCGACTCCTGCGCGGGCTCGGACCGAGCGGATGCCCCACTCGCCGACGGGACCCCACGGCCCCTCCCAGACGCGAGACACGGCCCCCCCGGACACAAGACCGCCCTCGCGGGCAACAGACACCCCCCAGGGGGGAAAAAAGACAACGCTCCCAAGGAAAGACAGCGCCGCCCCAGGGAAACTTCACTTGTCTTTATTCGGTATTTCGAAGTCTCTTCGGCTGGGCTGGTTTGCTTGCGAATTGGGCCGGGTAGGCTGAAATGGCTCGACCGCTTCGAGTGAGCCGAGCGCCCTGCCAATCGATTCATCCGAACGAGAGATCCCCAGCAACAATCGTTGAAACGACAGCTCAAACCACACTTGACAGGATCGTTATGATTGCCGCGGAATTCCATACCGCAGAAAGCTCCCGTCCTACGGGTGCCGATAGGAAGAGGTCCGGCAGTATGAAAGCGCTGACTTCGGGCACGATGGCCGGTACCGGATCGTTCCGTTGCCAGGCATGTGGGTATCTGCTCACGCTCACCTCGCTGGACGCCCTGCGCGACTGCCCCGGTTGCGGCGGCCACGACTTCGTCCGTGCGTCGCTGTTCGACTCGGCCGCGGTGCCGTTGAGCGACCAGCTCGGCGGTGAGGCCGGCGAGGGACGCGAGTGGTTGGCGCAGGCTCGCGACGAGTTGACCGCACCAGGTGAGTACCTGCTCTATCTGGACGGCGAGAACGTGCGCACGGTCCCGCTCACGCGCGAGTGGACGCGGATCGGCCGTAGCCTCGCCGCCGACGTCCGCTTCGACGATCCGACCGTCTCGCGCCGCCACGCGCTGGTGGTGCGCCAGGCCGACGGGGTTCGCGTACTCGACGACCGCAGCCTCAACGGCGTGTTCGTCAACGGCGAGCGGGTAGAGTGGCGGGCGCTCCAGGACGGCGACGAGATAGTGGTCGGTCGCTACCTGCTGGCGTTCGCGAGCGTCCTGCTGGCACAGCCGATGCAGGACGTGGCTGCCCATACCGTCGGCTGATCGCTGCGCTCGCGCCACCGCTTGGGGCCATTTGGCGACAGCCGATTGGCCGCAGCCGATGAGGCCACACGAGTCCACGGCAGGCTCTGAGCTGCACTTGCCCTACCATCGGCCGCCATGGCGCAGACGATCGCGGTGCTTTCACAGAAGGGCGGCACGGGCAAGACGACCACCGTCCGCACGCTTGCCGACATCCTGCGCCGGGTCGACGTCGCCACGCTGGCGGTCGATCTGGATCCGCAGGGCAACCTGTCCGATTATTTCGACGTAGCCCCAGACAGCGACCCGACGATCGCCGACGTGCTCGGCGGGCAGGCCAAGGCCGGCGAGGCGATCCATGGCGACGTGATCCCCGCGAGCCTGAACCTGGCCGAGACCGAGCTCTCGCTTGGCGGCAGGATCGGCCGGGAGATGACGCTGCGGCGCGCGCTCTCAGACGTGCGCGACAGCTACGAGATCGTCCTGCTGGACTGCCCTCCCTCGCTCGGGCTGCTGACGGTCAACGCGCTGGTCGCCGCCGACTACGCGCTCATCACCGCCGAGGCGCAGTACTTCGCGCTGCAAGGGGTCGAGCAGGCGCTCGAGGTGATCGAAATCGCCCGCGACACGCTCAACGACGAGCTCGAGTTGCTGGGCGTGCTGATGAACCTCGCCGACATGCGCACGGTGCACTCGCGCGAGGCCAAGCAGTCTCTGCGGGAGCGTTTTGGCGAGAAGCTGTTCGAGACCGCGATCCGCAGCTCGATCGCCTACGCCGAATCGGCGGAGCGCGCCGTGTCGATCGTCGAGTACCGGCCCGACCTCGGCGCCGACTACCTCGCCCTGGCCGCGGAGGTCCTCGACCGCCTGCCGGGGATGAGCGAGGCGCGACGACGGCTCGCGCGCCTCGGGTGAGCGCGCCTCGGCTGCGCTCGCCTCGACCGAGCGCCCAGGCCGCTCAGCCGGCCAGCTGCGGCGTCGGCTGGCCCCGCTCGATCCGGCGCCGCTCGGTGGCCGC